>NZ_JBHUHX010000007.1:0-240150 GCF_042682685.1 Thiorhodococcus fuscus | reverse complement strand
CGCGCACTATCCCTCAAACGACGCCTGACGCTGATCGTCACACTGTCAGGCGGCTTCTTCATCCTGCTCGGCTTTTTCTCCCTGCAATGGGTGAAGTCGCGACTGACCGAGGACATCATCGCCAACTGCGCTCAAACGCTGCGGCTGACCCTCGAGGAACGACTCTTGGCCAAGCAGGACGTCGGCATCGCCAGCTCGGTCGCCTTGGCCCAAAGCCCGAAGATCATCGAACTCTTCGGCCAGACGTCGCCCGAACAAGGTATCGAAGAACTTCGACGCATCACCCGCTTGTATCGCGAATCGACCAAATACCACAATCTGCGCTTCCATCTGCACACCGCCGACGGGCATTCGCTGCTACGCAGCTGGGCGCCCGATTCCTTCGGCGACGACCTGCGTGGACGCCCCACGATGCGCCGCATGCTGGAGGAAAAGCAGCCGTTCGCGCTGCTCGACCTCAGCCCGCTGGGCGTCAACATCCATGGCTTCGCGCCGGTGTTCGACGGCGATCGCTATCTGGGCAGCCTCGAGGTCATCCAGGGGGTCAGCAGCGTCAGCCGCAATTTCCAGGCAGACGGACTCAACTACGTAATGCTGCTCGACGCCCGCCTCCGGACCGGGAATCCCTCGCTCGCGAAGAACACGCGGATCGGCGACTACATCCTCGCCAACGACAAATGGTTCAACGACAAGGCGCTCGCATTCGTGCGCGGAATCGATCTCGCCCTCTTGGATCAAAGTGCAACCTTTGTGACGCCCGACTGGCTGGTGGTTTCGCAGCCCGTGGTCGATGCCGAGGGCAAGCGGATCGGCACCCATCTGATTGGCGAGCCTCTGAAATTCGTCGAGGAACGCACCGCCGCCGCGACCCAGATCGCCTGGGTGCTGATGGCGATCCTGATCCTGCTGATGCTCGGACTCTCCGTGGTGATCGGCTGGACGGTGAATCGCTATGTCGCGCGTCCGATCAAGCGGGCAGTGGCCCGTCTCGGACACATGGAGACCGATCTCAGGCTCCGCATAGAGATCGAGCGCGACGACGAGATCGGTACCTTGTTCAAGGCGCTGAACCACCACACCGAGACCCTGCACGGCATCATCCAGGAGGTCAGGCTCACCGCGAACGAGCTCGACGACTCGGCGGTTCAGCTCCTAAGCGCGAGCGAACAGACCGTCGACATGGCGCGCTCGCAGCAGCAGGAGACCGACCAGATCGCCTCGGCAAGCACCGAGATGGCCGCGTCCGCGCATGAGGTGGCGCAGCACGCGGAGTCCACCCGAAACCTCCTTCAGGAGACCGAAACCCAGACCTCCGAAGGAATCCGAGAGGTGACCGAGACCTCCGAGGCGATCGATCGCCTCAGCGCGCAGATGCGCGACATGGAGCCCGTCATCAAGCGTCTGGAGGAAGGCAGTGCCAGCATCGGGCAGGTGATCGAGACCATCGCCGGAATCGCCGAACAGACCAACCTGCTGGCGCTCAACGCCGCGATCGAGGCCGCCCGCGCAGGCGAGGCCGGTCGTGGATTCGCGGTCGTGGCCGACGAGGTGCGCAACCTCTCGAACCGCACCCAGGAGTCGACGCGCGAGATCGCGGCCATCGTCAGCGGATTGCAGAAGGCCACGCACCAGGTCTCGGAGGCCATCGACGAGAGCCGCGCCCAGGCCCATGCATGCGTGAGCCAGGCCGCAGAGGCCGGGAAGGCCCTGGAGGCCATCCGCGCGAGCGTCGGAGGCGTCAACGACATGGGCGAACAGATCGCGACCGCCGCGCACGAACAGAGCGCCGTCGCCGCCGAGATCAGCCGCAGCATGAATCGGATCCACCAACTGGCGGAGCAGAGCAGTCAAGCGATGGAGCAAGACGGACGCATCAATCGCACCCTGGTCGAACGCTCCAAGGCGCTGGAGACGCTGGTGCAGCGATTCAATCTCTGAGGGGCGCGCGGAGGCCAAGCGAGCGCTCGCGCTCGATCTCAAGCCGCCTCACGAGGGACCACCTCGCGCTTGATCGCCGCGCGCGATTCCAACTCCGCGCGGCGCAGATCGAAGCTCGATTGCAGGCCCCTTCCGTGTAACCGTCCGCCAGCGGAAAAGGCGCCGAAGCGAGCGCAGACCCGTTGCGGAAAGATACGTGCGGCCTGCTATAAGGTCGGATGCATCGAGGCATCCTGCACCCTCGGTACCCTTGCAGAGTGACGGCGATACGCGGATTCCTGTCGCCCACGCTAGCGATTCCGACGACTGCATTTTGCTCAATTTGCCGACACGCAGGAAATCGATAGCGACCTTGACGCGCACCTCTAGCAGTGCTCGAATTGGTATCGATTTCAGTATCAGGAAAGATCATGAACAGCATTCCAGCCCAAGAGATCAAGCGCCGTGGAATCGCAGCCGTGGACGAGGCGCTTCACAACGGCCCTGTACATATCATCAAGAACAATCGCCCGAGCTATGTCGTGCTGACCGAAGCCGCCTATGCCGAACTGCAGGAGGCACAGCAGGAAGCAGCGAGGGAACGTCTCCGCGCCTCGCTGGCCGACCTCGAGGCCGGTCGAACGCGCCGTTACTCGGATGCGGATTCACTGATGCATGCGCTCGATGCAGACGAAGCATGAGCTTCGCGCTCGTGACGACCCAGCACTTCGAGCGACGGGCTCGCAAGTTTCTGCGTAAGCACCCCGATCTCCGTCCCGCGCTTCGAGACACCCTGGACGATCTCAGTCAAGATCCCTTCCGGCCCAGGCTGAAGCTGCATCCCCTCACCGGCAAGCTGGAAGGAATGCAGGCGGTCAGCCTGACCTACAGCTATCGGTTGACGCTGTTGCTCAAGGTCACGGAACGGGAGATCGTCCTTCTCGATATCGGGACGCACGATGAAGTCTACGGTTGAAAGTCACCGCAAAGGACATCCAAAGATGGGCTGAGCGTCGCGAAATCGACTGTCCACGAACCATACCGTTACTGTGCGCGGGAAAAGTGGACCGAGGGAAAGGAAGCGAATTTACTTTCGATATCTTCGGTATCTCAAAGAAACGTTCTTGCGTGCAAATAAATCCGTCCCCTTTTCCCCCCTTTCCCCCCGCAGCACCCTCCGACAGGCAGCGACAGGCAGGGATTTCGCGTGAGGACTGGCTCAAAGGCTGAGCACGCCCTCCGCTCCCAAAAATCGACGTCGGGGTCACTATTTAGCTGCCCCCGATCAATCAAGCCCCCTTCGGCTTGGTGGGTAGGTCCACTGGCGATTCAATCCCGTTTTCAAGCCGGCGCACGGCTCGACTGACGGTGAAGTAGTGTACGCCGAAATTATCGGCGATCTCCCGCGAAAAACGCCTTTCATCGATCAAAACTGTTCCAACGCATCGATCATCGACCAAGCCTGCCAACCCTGTTGGCGGGCGACATCAAGATCCTTGTCGGCAATCGCGACACCGATTTTTTTAAGCGGCCATGCCAATTCAAGCTGCGCCACGACGCTTCCACTTGGATCTTTGATCACGTGACCAACCACGGGAACAGACATATTTTTTGCGCGACACAGATGCAGAACACCATGAACACCAGTATCAGCAAGCTCGAATATGTCATCCCAGTTCAAACGCCGCCTGTCTTGATTTTGCTCGCGGCGTAACCGGGTTATCAATTGCATATCTTCATGGCGCACGAACATTCTTTCGTGAGCGGGCTGCTTCCGGTGACAATCAACACACAAAGCCTGGAAATTGGATCGTTGATTGTCAGTTTTTACGCCATTTTTATGGTGGGTATGAAGCAGTTTCTTATCGCTGGAAAGATCGACGCCGCACAACTCGCACTTAAAGCCTTGGTCAGCTTTATATTGTCCTGAGATAATTGGCCAATCATCGGTATATGCACCATCTTTGTCGCCGGCCTTCCTTCTCGGCATATAAGGAAAAAAAGAACTGTAAGCGGCAAAAAAATCATCAATTGAAAATTGAGAAAAAATTAGACTTCTGCTCCCTTGGCGATACCCTTGATAGTTAAGATGCCCCAAGCAATATTTGCATACTTTAAGCGCGGCCTCACCTTTAAATTCTTTACCTGTATAGTAATCCATCCCAGATATCAAAAAAGATCCTGTAAGCACATTTGTAGCCACATATCGTTCAAATCGACCTCTTTCTCGCATTTCCACAAGTTTTCGGCAATTTGCTATATGGTACTTATTCCCCTTTTCCGGATCTTCCAAAACAGAATAAATCCTTTGCCCATGATCTTGAATATATAACAAAACCTGCCTTCCCCGATACGAAAGGAGGCCCGATTTTATATTGACATCTTTTAGCTCAACTTCGATCCCTTCTCCTGAAAGAGCAATGTCAATCGGATCAAGTACACCTGAGTTTTTTTCAAGAGAAAAATCCGGCCTCAGATTCTCCGCTCCCATTTTTCTGACAGCGGCATGCAATGCAGAGAAATCGACGGTCAGGCGCATAATTCAAAAATCAATTTTCAAGAATTTTACGAATCTGAGTTTCCGCATTTGTAATCACACGGAACGAAACGCGACGTGACCGCTCGAGGTCTTCGCTACCATCATCATTCTTCACCAAACGCGAAGACGAAAAACCGACTGCCGCGACATGTTCTCTGACCCATGACCGCTCCAAAGCAATACCGGGTAGCCCGAAAACATACAAAAGAACAGAGCGCGTACGCCCTTGTGACAGTTCCATATTTTTGAAATAAGCCTCGTCTTTCGTCGTTTGATGATTCCAAACGCTACTGGTATGACCTTCGATTCGAACCTCATCAATCGAATCGCGAAATAGCATCAGCACGCTTAGATAGCGCGGGAAAAAATCTTTCAGGATATCCTGAAATGCAGGTTTAAGAGATATTTTTCCAGTATCGAACAGCACATCTGGAGACTTAAATTTAAACGAAAGCGTTTCTTTCTCAATCTCTGCATCCCATTCTTTCAGATCATTTTTAAATTCATCGACCAGCGCCTGATAAAGCTCGACTTGATTCTCCTGATAGGCGACAGCAACTTCCCTGATTTTATCTCGCTCGACCATCGCGTCCCTCATGAGTGCGATAGACACAAAAAGAAAAACCATCATCAATCCGGCCATCAAATCAGAAACTGAAAGCCAGTGCTCTCCGCTATCACGCGCACCTGTTGAGCGACCAAAGGTTCGATCCGACGCATTGCTCATGGTATCCGCCTTGGTTGCGCTTCAACCACTTGCTGCATGGCGCTTACCAACTTCATGTAGTCTTGTGTAAACTGACCGGCAATCTGCGCTAATGCTCGTCCCATCTCCATCATTACGCGGTCAATTTCTTTTTGCATCGCCTGATCAATGGCAGAAAGTTGTGTATTTACACCCTCTCCTGTCTTCAGGATCGCTTTTTTCATATGATCTTCAAGCCCTTCTGCGGCGCGGCTCATTGAGCGAGCCTGCACCTCAAACACCTCATTTAGGGAGCTTTCAAGTCGGCTCTGCATCTGTTTGATGCTTTCCGCGACCTGTTTCTGTGTTTCCTGTGTATCGCGCTGGACCTGCTCGCCTGTCGTTTTTAATGTTTTTGAAAGCGATTTTGATTCGTCAGATAACGTGGCTAGCATCACACGAACATGTTCATTGACTTCCTTGAAGGTGTCCTGCAACTGTTGACGGATCTTTTCGCTCTGAGCAGCAATTTGATCTGATGTGCTGGTCAGATTGCCTTGCAAACGCTGCACGCTGTTATCGAACTCTTCAGCTCCGGTCAAGATTGCCGTCTTGACGGCAGTGGCGCTACTTTCGAGACCTTCCTTGACTTTCTCGATACCTTTACCCGTTGCTGTCACAAAGCGATCCAACAGTTCTTGGCTCTTTTTGTCGTGCGCCTGAATGTAAGCATCAGATTTTTCCAGCAGCTTACTGTAATGGTCACTCGCCACAGTAACTGTTTTCGTGACTTCGCTTGTGGTATCAGCAAGCAAACTCTTCACATCCTTTGCCAGCGCATCGGCGCTCGTAGAAATGGCCGCTTTAACATCGTTTGCGCTGCTTTCTAATCCTAATTTCACCTTACCTATTCCCTCATCGGCTGTTTGCACCAGCTTTTCTAGGAAGGCATGGGTTTTTTCGTCATGCGCCTGAATGTACCGCTCAGAGCGATCAAGTAAGGTGGTATAATGTGTACTGGCGGCTTGCACAGATGCAGCCACATCCTTGACTGTTTGTTCGACCTGCTCACGAATCTGGGGAACGGCCTCAACCGCTTTATCTCGCATGTCGCGGAATGCTTCCAGATGATTTTTAAGTTCACTAAGCTGGTGCTGGTTCACCAGCAAGACAGCTTTGAGCTTTTCCATCGCAACCGGAATCTGTTGAGATTCATCCGAGATATGCGCGACCGAGGCTTCAGTTTTAGTGATGGCTTCAACAGCCTGTGCATATTGAGCTGACATCTGCTCCAGTTGTGCTTGATAGTTTTCCTGCCACTGAACCAGTTTCTGTACAGATGCATCCAGCGCCTTAAAATTCTCGCCAAATTGCTCGGTGAGGTTTTTGTTGAAATCAGCGATCACTTCTTTGAGAGCATTCATCATTTGCTCAGTGGCCGACTTGGAGAGCATTTCTGCAAATTCATCCAATTCCTCCCAGAGTTTCTGCGCAAAGTTGTCGAGCCGATCACGATCTTCTTTGATGGCATGCATCGTTTCCTTATGGCGGTCATGCTCATCACTCCGCAGTAATTTGAACTGTCCGACAAGACTGGTTTCTTCCGTGCCTGAAACAGCAGTTCGAAAATCATCCAGGTGACGTAGCGATTCTTTGTGATGATCCGTCTGATCGGTTCGCAATAGTTTCAACTGCCCGACAAGGCTGGTTTCTTCTGCCCCGGAAATCGCAACACGCAGTTGGTCAAAGTGGCTATTTTGATCCAGCAAAGCACGCAGAATGTCTTCTGGTCCTGCGCCGCTGATATCCTCCTGTTCGCGCTTTGATGACAGCAGAGGGGTTGTGATTAAAATCTTGAAAAAAATGGCTGAACCCATTCCAACAAGACTAGTGATGAATGCGGTTTTCAGACCATCAAGCAAATTAGCAATACTGCCATCGATGTTCTGCGGGTCGAAATGCATAAGCCCGACCACGATGCCGACAAAGGTGCCGAGGATTCCGAGCGAAGTGAGAAGGGTTGGGGTTTCGCTGACGAATCGCTGTCCTTTACCCACAAAAGCGAGGAAGGCCGAGAGTAGAAATCCAATCAAAGTCAGCCAGAGAAAAATTTCAGTGACGTTTGCCGCATTGCTCTCGAACAGCAACGATTCCAATATCGGGTTGAAAAACATCAAACTTTCCATAAGATTCAAATACTTAACGTATTCCACGTCGGGACATTCAGGAGTCGACAGAGGTCAAGAAAATGCTCGTGCGCTGCCGAGCGCTCCTTGAGGGTGGGGTGTCTTGCCAACTGTTCCGGGGTCACGTCAATCGGCTCCTGATCGTTAGGGAACGTATCAGGATAACACTGAAGCGAAGCCCGACACGCGGCGAGAAACCAAGCGGGAACTGCAATGAAGAGAAGGGATGATTACAGGCTCCGGTACCGGAAATGCACCAGAGCCAGAGACTTTCAGGCATAAAAAATCCCCGCGCCTCAACGAAACACGTTGATTTTCAAGGTCTTGCTGGTACCAAGGGGCGGAATCGAACCACCGACACGAGGATTATCCGTCATCCAATCTTACTGACCCGACTAATCCGCGGCGCCTCCACCGCATACCGTGCGATCGCTGGTAGCGGGCGAACCCCGTCAACCTCGATCCTGGCCAAACCCAACGACACCAGCCGCTCGGCGGCCTCGCGGCAGAAGGACGGCCCGGCGTCCGGGTCCTTGGCTGCCTTCTTCCAGTAGCGTCCATAGCGCTCGACCCAGGCTCGATAGGCGTCGTGGAGACCGGTCCAAGGCTCGGCCCGGTCCTGGGACAGACGCTCGGCGAGATGGCCGGCCAGCAGCAGGGTGATGTGTCCCTCGGTGCCCTCGGAGGGCATGCGCTGGTCGGCGAGGTCGCCCTCCGGGTCGACCATGGCGATGCCCTCGGCGCGCATCTCGGGGACCAGTCCGGTGGCCTCCTGGATGCGCTGGACAATGGCGTGGCGCTGGTTGAACAGATAGGCCCGCTCGTCCTCGTCCAGCTCCTCGTAATAGAGCACCGGGTCGTCGAGCAGACGCTCGGTGAGCCGCTGGCGCAACTCGCGGTTGCGGGCCTCCAGGGTGTCGGCGACGAAGCGGGCGGTGATGGCGCCGATGCGCCAGTCGAGTGAGTCTGCGGGCTGCTCCAGGGTGTCGACCAGGGAGGGGCCGCGCCGGGTCACCAGGAGCGCGGAGAGCACGTGACGGTCGATGTCGTAGAGGACGTCCTTGGTCTCGTTCTGGATGTAGGCGTCCTCGCTGCCGGCCACCCGGACCAGCACGCCGAGGTTCAGCAGCAGACGGACGACGGCCACCAGGTCGCGCCGGTCCCCCGGGGTGCGCAGCTCGAACACCAGTCCGCTGGCCTGGATGGCGGGCTCGGCGGACTGGTCCATGGCGGCCTTGCCCAGGCGGCCCAGGGTGCTCTGCATCTCGCCGCGCTCCAGGCCCGCCAGCACCAGGCACAAGAGGGCGTAGCGGCGGCGCGTGAAATCCAGGTCCACCGGGCGTCTGCCGGGGCGGGCGGCGCGGCTGCCGTCGTCGTGCTCGGGGGCGGTCTTGGCGAGGCGGGCGAAGTCGGCCTCGAGCCGCAGGTCCCAGCGGGTCTCGCTGTGCAGCCACTCCCGGAGCCAGTCGATGTGACGCTTGACCAGCCGATAGGCGGGGTGATCGGCATAGAGCAGCGGCTGCATCAGCAGGGCGCGCAGGGCCCGGCGCCGCTCGTCCTCCCTGAGCTGGGAGAGTCGGTCGCCGAGTTCGAGACTGGTCTGGCTCATGCGGCGGCCTCGTCGCCCGGCGCCGGATTCCGCGCCGGCGTCCGCTCGTGCTGCGAAGTCGGGATGGCCCCGGCCTCCAGATCGGTGATGCGCACCCGATAGTCGCGGCCGCCGAAGACCCCAGCCGGGGTCTCGATGACCGCGCGGGTCTCGGGGCCGAGGGGCTCCAGATGGATGCCGATGGTGCCGTCGCCGGTGACCGTATGCACGGCTTGCTCCGGATCCCGGGTCGCCGCCAGGGCCTCGCCGAGCAGACGCAGGAAGAGATCGAAGCTGGCCGGATCCAGATGCCCGATCTCACTGAGCCGGGTCTCCTCGCCGGTCGCCAGACGGCGGCGGGCGTCGCGCGCCTGCAGGCTCTCCCGATCCAGCCGCGCCCGCAGCTTCTGCTTGTCCGCGCTGCGGTCCCGGACCTTCGGCGGAACGCCGCGCTTGGCGTGGCTGCCGGTCTCGCGCAGACGCGGGCTGATCCGCAGCGGCGGCGCCTCGGCCCAGGGGCGCGACGGCGGTACCGGTTCCTCGGCGCGGGCCTGCAGGCTGTCGTCGTCGATGCCCAGATGCCGCGCCGGGGTCAGCCCGAAGGCGGCGCGCCAGAGCCGATGGGCCTCGGCATCGGTCTCGCAGTCCATGAACCAGGCGGCCAGGGTGCGGTAGTCGGCGGAGCGGTCGCTGCGCCCGAGCCGACGCTCGTTGAGCTGGACCACGGCGTCGACCAGGTCGGAGATGGCCCGCCGCGCCCGCGAACGCAGCAGCTCGGCCTGGGACGGGCGGTCCGCCGCGCCGATGAACCAGGCTTCGAGCCCGGACCAGCGGGCCTGCCATTCGTCGATCATTCGGACCCGAGCCAGGAGCGGGTCGAGCGGAGTGGACTCGGCGTCGTCCAGACCGGGCGCTGGAGCCAGGTCCGCGGCATCGCGCTCGGCGATCCGCTCCAGCAGCGGCCGGAAGGCCGGGTGCCGCTGGATGTCGAGGATCAGCCCGGCGATCTCGGCGGAGCGGGTCACCAGGTCGCCGATGAAGCGGCGCAGATAGTCGAGCAGACGATCCTTGTAGTCGATGAAGGCCGCGCGCTCGGCCCGGCGCAGATCGAGCCCTCGGGCCAGCCCGGCCATGAAGTCGCGGGCGTTGTCGGCGAGATCGGTGAAGACCCGGGTGATGTCGCGCAGCAGCAGGTGCGCCTTGGCGCTGTCGATCCCGCCCTCGCCGTCCTGGGCGTCGAGCAGGGTCCGCAGGGCACGCAGCTGGCTGGCGATGTCGGCCAGGGCCACGGACTGCAGCGCGCCATGGTGCCCGAGCATGCGCTCGTAGGTCGCCAGGGCGGCCTCGGCGGCCTCGCCCTCGCGGGTGATCTGGTAGAGATAGCGGGCGCGGTAGAAGTCCTCGACCGTGGTGACCCGGCTGGTGTCGGGCTCGGCCTGGAGGTTGCCCCATTCGACCAACTGGCCGAGCGCGGCCTGGACGGCGTCGAGATCGAGCTGCCGGCCGTCGCGCCTGAGGCGATCGAGCACGTCCTCCGGGCGCAGATGGACCAGGAAATGCTCCTTGGCCTCGGAGAAGGCGCGCATCAGGGCGCGGTAGAGGTCCGTCTTGTCGGCGGTCAGATAGTTGAAGCTGGTGTCGGGCATCCGTTGGTGGAATCAATCACGGCAGATTCTGCACCGACCGTAACATCAGGGAAAACGGCGGTCCAGCGACGGCACAGCCTGAGCGTCCAAGACAGAGGCCGTTCCTGGCGGATGCGGCTCACTCATGCAGTCCGCACTCCCGCTTGAGACCGAAGAACCGCGTTTCTTCCGCCAGCATGCCGGGCTCCAGCGGTCGGGTTGTATGCACATCCCCGACCGAGACATACCCCTTGTCCCATAAGGGGTGGTAAGGCAGATTGTGCCGTTTGAGGTACCGATAGACGTCCCGGTCGCGCCAGTCGACGATGGGATGGACCTTGAAACGGCCATCCTTGCGCGCCAGCACCGGCACCTCCTGACGGCTGCTGGATTGGTCCCGGCGCAGCCCGGCGAACCAGCTCCCGACCTCCAGGTCATCCAACGCCTGACACATGGGCTCGACCTTATTCATACGGTTGTAGCGCTCGATCCCATCCAGCCCACGCTCCCAGAGCCGGCCGTGCCGCGCCTCAAGCCAGGCCGAGGACAGGGGGGCGCGGTAGACGTGCAGGTTGAGGTCCAGGCGCTCGGTCAGCTCGTCGACGAAGCGGTAGGTCTCGGGGAAGAGATAGCCGGTGTCGATGAAGACGACGGGGATGCGCGGCGCGATGCGGGTGAGCAGATGCAGCATGACGGCCGCCTGAACGCCGAAGCTGGAGGAAAGGACGTGGTTGCCGGGAAGCCGATCCAGCGCCCAGGCGACGCGGTCCTCCGCACTCAGCGCGTTCAGGTGCCGATTGGCCGATTCGATGCCGTCCGCTTGGTGCTCGACTCCGGGTGCTGACCAACCGGATTGCAATGTTTCGCTCATGGAAGTCTCTCGCTGGATCGATGACGGGCCGGACGATGCCGACGCGCGCGGCCTTCGATCGGTTTCAGTTGCGGGAGAGTATGAGACGTCCTATAGGTCGCGTGAAATCACTTAACCTTCTTATTTATAACCTGAAGGCATATATATCTGCGCCAGATCCGCTACATCCGCCGGCGCGTCCTGGGACAGTTGGTTCGAGTCGTTGGGAGTGTCGGACGACTTCATGAAGGAGCGCGATCGACAGGTCGACCAGCAGCCTCCATCCGGCGGAATACGCCATCGCTATTCCGCCCTACGGCCCTTGGGTGCGAGGAAACGCGGCCTCACCCCGCCTCGACCCGATTGCGCCCGCCCTCCTTGGCCCGATACAGGGCTGCGTCCGCGCGCGCGAGCAGGGTTTCGATACTGTCGCCCTCGCGATAGGCGCTGACCCCGAAGCTCGCACCACAGCAGTCCGTGACCGGAAAACGGTGGCCCGCGATCGCAACACGCAGCTTCTCGGCCAGGAGGGTGGCTCCGTCAACAGGAGTTCCGGGGCAGATGATGAGGAATTCCTCACCGCCCCAACGCCCAACCCGGTCGGTGTCACGAACGGTGCGGCGGAGGATGTCGGCAAGCTCGACCAAGACACGATCGCCCATCAGGTGACCATGGATGTCGTTGACCCGCTTGAAGCGGTCGATATCCAGAAGCACGGCGGAAAACGGCGAGCCATAGCGCTTGGCCCGTGACAGCTCGTACTCAAGCTCCTCGTCCAGCTTCAGCCGGTTGAAGAGACCGGTCAGACGGTCCGTGATCGACAGACGCTCAAGCTCGCGATTCTTCTCCGCCAGTTGTTGCGTGCGCTCGACAACCTTGAGCTCCAGCTCTTCGTTGAGCCGACGCAGCTGTTCGTTCTGACGCTCCAGTTCGCGCTCCTGGTCGTAGGCGGTCAGCGCGCCACGCAGCGTCAGCAGCAGATCCTCGTTTTGCCACGGCTTCTCGATGAAGCGATAGAGATCGGCCTCGTTGATCGCCCGCTTCACCCCGCCGATATCGCTCTGCCCAGTGAGCAGGATCTTTTTGGCCCGGGGCAAGCGCTGATGGATGCGCACCAGCAACTCGTCGCCACGCATCTGAGGCATGATGTAGTCGGCAACGACCGCCTTCAGCTCGATACCGTCCTGCAGCAGTTCCTCCACCACCTCCAGCGCCTCGGAGGCCGACTCGGCGACCTCAATGAGCTGAACCTCCTTCAGGTGCTGCTCCAGCAGCGTGCGTAGCGCATTGACGACCATCGGCTCGTCATCGACACAGAGAATGGTGCTCTGAGTCATACGTCGCGCCTCGGTTCGGCACAGCGCCGGCTCTGCATCGCAGAATGCTGGCTCATCATGACCGCCCACGCCCCCAGAAGGCGTCGAGCCCCTCCTCCGCATGCTCTGCGATCTCGATCGGGTGGCGGTCGCCATAGACGCACCGCAGTTGGTTGCGCAAGGCGCTGAGCACCATCATCTCGTCGCCCACGCACAGCAAGATCCCCTGCTCCATCATCATATCGGCTCCGGGTAGGGTAGATAGACCTTGAAGGTCGTGCCGACACTCACTTCGCTCGCCATCTCGAGGCGACCGTCGTGCTTGGCGATGATCTTCTTGACGATGTCGAGCCCCAGTCCGCTGCCCTCGCCCGCCCGCTTGGTGGTGAAGAAGGGCTCGAAGATGCGCTCGCGAATCTCTGCGGGTATCCCAACACCGGTATCGGCCACGGTCACTACGGCGGCACCGTTCTCGGCGGCGAGATCGATTCGGAGCGTGCCACGACAATCCATCGCCTGCAAGGCATTGTGTATGAGGTTGGTCCACACCTGACAGAGCTCGTCCGGATAGCAGGGCAGCGGCGGGATCTCGGCATAGCGAAACACCAGCTCGGTGTTCTGTTTGATCTGGTTGTGATAGAGCGTGAGCACGGTCTCGATGTTCTGGCGCAGATCGGTCTCGCTGCGCTTCCCGCTCGCGTCGTGCCGTGAAAAGGACTTGAGCGCCACAATGATCTTCGCCGCACGCTCGACGGCGTGGTTGATGTTGACGGTATTGGTGGCGATCGCCGCAACACTGTAGGCGGTCTCCAGAATGAAGTCGCAGTGGGAATGGCGAATCAAGGGCAGATAGAGGTCCGGGGAGTCGTGGACCCCGAGCTGCACCAGGATATCGGCGATCCGGCGCGCGTTCGCCACACCGTTCCGCTCCAGCTCGCCGGCCAGCGCTCGGGTGAGCCGGCGCGCCTCGCGACTGGAGAGAACACCCGTTTGCGCCCGAGCGCACGCCAGCAGATCGAGGAGCAAGGGCTCTTCCTCCGGCGTGAGGAGGCGGAAGAGTTTGGGCAGATTGCCCAGCGCCTGCTCCAATGAATGCGCGATGTTGCTGCCGCTGGACTTGACCGCACCCAGTGGGGTGTTGATCTCGTGGGCGACCCCAGCGACGAGATGTCCGAGGGCCGCCATCTTCTCGGACTGGACGAGCTGCGCCTGAGTCGATTGCAGCTCCGCCAAGGCGCGCTCCGCCCGCCGAGTCGCATCGAGGAGGCGCTGCTCGGTCTCCTTGATCGGGCTGATGTCCATATGGGTTCCCGCCACCCGGACAGGGCGGCCCTCAGCATCGCAGGCGACGATCTTGCCCCGAGCCAAAATCCACAGATAGCGACCGTCCTTGGTGCGCACCCGGTACTGGGTCTCGTAGTGCGGATCCTCTCCGGCGAGATAGCGCTGGAGTCGCTGAAGGGTCGAACGAAGGTCCTCCGGATGAATCAGCGAGGTCCACACGTCGAGCTTGTGCTCGGCCGCATCGAATTCGAAGCCGAGCAAGTTCGCCCAGCGCTCGTCGATGCTGTAGCGATCGCTAGTGATGTCCCAGTCGAACGAACCCAGACGCCCCCCTTCGAGACTCAGCTCCAGTTTCTCGTTGGCCAGGCGCAGCTGGCGGGTACGTGCCTCGACCTTGTGCTCAAGCGTCGCGTTCAAGGCATTGATCGACTGGAGGAGCTCGGCACTGATCTCGATGTTCTTATTGAGCGCGCGGGCCATGTCGCAGAACTCGTCGCCGCCCTTCAGCGCGATGGGCTCGATACGATCCTCTTGCCGCTGCAGGAAGGCGAAGAATCCGTCCAGCCCCTCATGCAGGGTACGCAGTGGCACCAGCACGAAACGATAGACCAGCAGCAAGACGCTAGCGGCGAGCGACAAGGCGACGATGATCAACAGCAGGAGCTGGAACGAGAGCCGCTGCACCAGCATGCGCTGGACATCCGTCTTGATCTGCTCGATGCGACCGAGCGAGGCATGCTCCATCGCCCCGACCTCCTCGCGCAAAAGGGCGTCATCGTAGTAAATCGCGATATAGCCATAATCGACCACATGCCCATCGAAAGAACCGGTGAGCGGATGGCGGAACTGCTGATAACCCGCAAACGCCTCCGGCAGCTCGGCACCGACCTGAGAGCGTCCATCCTCCCGATAGGCCGCAACAAAGGTCTGATCCGTCGTCGCATCGAAGACCTGCACGGCAGTGACGCCATCGAGGGCGAGCAGCTCCGATATCGGCTGCTCGATCCCCCCATAGTTCATGTTGGAAACGAATTCGACCGCCACCTTCGCCGCCATACTGGCGACGAATTCCAGATAGGCCCGCTCGACTTCGAGGCGCCGCTCGCGATGCTGCGTAAGCTCATCCATGATGACGCGACTCGACTGCTCCTCGAAGGCGTCGATCATCGCCCGCTCCGACTGGATCCATAGGACATAGAGCATCCCGAAACCGACGACGAGAATCAAAACGAGCGGAATCATTAACTTATAGGCGAGCCTCATGGTGCGTCCGTCTCCGGCGCGTCCGGTTGGTAACGGATGATCGGCACGAAATCGCGATCGCCAAACAGGCGTTCGAACGGATACTCACGGATGGTCTCTGCGGTGATGATCGGGATCTGCGGGCCGGCACGGAAGGGGAAGTCCACACCTGGACGCTGACCGTCCAGGAGCCGGATCATCATATCCATGGCGATGCGACCCTGATCGATGTTGAGGTCGGCCGGCGCGGCCTCAACCCGCCCGGCCTGGATGTGCGCATAGACCTGTGGAACCAGATAGGTCGAGAGGATCCGCACCTCTCCGGGCGAGCGTCCGAGCTCGGCCAGAACGCTCGGGGCGACCTGGGCCATCACCGCATTGCCGACCAGATAGTCGATCTGCGGGTAGAAATGGAAGGCACGCCGAATCAGACTGCGCTGGGTCTTCTCGTCGGTGTCGCCCCAGAAAGGCGCCAGCAGACGGATACCCGGAGCACCCTCCAACGCGTCGGTGAATCCAGCCAGACTCTCGGGCGCCCAACCGCTCTTCTTCGGTCCGGGGAAAAAGGCGACGTTCACCGCCCGCGCGCCCATGTCCGCGCCCAGATATTCTCCCACCTTCGCGCCCATCTCATAGAAGGACACCATCGACTTGGCCTGGACCTCAGATGCGCGGATGTCGTTGACCACCGCCACCACCGGGATATTCGCCACGACCGTTGCGGCCACCTCCGCATCCAGCGTGTCGTAGGCGACCCCGGCCAGAATCACGCCGTCTACCCCTTGATCCCGCAGGCGTCTTAGCTGCTGAATCTGCGTCGCCACATTGGCGTAACCGCCCGCCTCCAAGAGCTCGAAAGCGACGCCGCCCGAAACCGCTCGCTCGGCGATCCCGAAATCGACCGCGCCCCAGTAGGCGTCTTTGAGGTGCGGAAAGAGGACGCCAATCCTGTAGGAGCCGCGCGCCCGCTCGACGTATCGCCAGCGCTCCGATATCGGCCCCCTCAGCGAGGCCGCCGGCGCACCTGGCGCCTTGGCGTCCGCCAGATACTCGCCATAGAAGGCGTCGACCATCACCGCCCGCGCCGACGAGGCCCCAGCAAGCCAGAACGCGGCGAGCAACACGAAGATACCCAGCCAATTGCAACGCAATACCCTGCTCTCCCGAGTCGTGGCAATCTGTCCCGAACCGGCTCGGAACAGGTTCGATATCGCAGCCAATCTACCCAAAACTCACCGCATACACGACGCAGTCCGAGGTTCGGTCTGGCTCTGTTGTCCATAGTTGAGGTCGATGGGCCTCAATGCACCGTGACGGACGCACTCGAAGTCGCCGTCGCGCAACCACGTCAGATCGGCGACGCCGCACATGACTCGACCGAATCCAATCGCCGCGTGTCCAAGCCACGCCTTATTTTTTGAATATCCGATCACCATGTCCTCGGCATTCGCGAATTGAAATGCTGAAAAGGAGTGCGTGTGAAGATCGATTTGAGCGGCAAGACGGCACTGGTTACCGGTTCGACAGCGGGTATCGGATTGGCGATCGTGAAGGGGCTGGCGACAACCGGCGCCAGGGTGATTCTCAACGGTCGCAAGGAGAGCTCAGTGGAACGGGCGCTGGCGGACGTCAGCGCCTCGGTGCCAAACGCAAGCGTCGAGGGATTCGTCGGCGATCTCGGTCAGGCGGAAGGCTGCGAATCGTTGGTTGCAGCCCATCCGAACGTCGACATCCTGGTCAACAACCTGGGCGTCTACGGCCCGCAAGACTTCTTCGAGACACCGGACAGCGAGTGGAACCGTTTTTTCGAGACCAACGTCATGTCCGGCGTGCGTCTCTCCCGCGCCTATCTGCCGGGGATGATCGAGCGGGAATGGGGGCGGGTCGTCTTCATCGCCTCGGAGTCGGCGCTCAACATTCCGTCCGACATGATCCACTACGGTTTTTCCAAGACCGCCCAACTCTCCATCGCCCGGGGACTTGCCAAGCGGGTTGCGGGGACCGGTGTCACGGTCAATTCGGTGCTCCCAGGCCCCACCCTGTCCGACGGACTGGTCGAGATGCTGAAGGACGCGATCAAGCCGGGCCAGCCGATCGAGGAGACAGCCGCCGAGTTCGTCATGGCCAATCGGCCCTCGTCGATCATCCAGCGGGCGGCACGCGTCGAAGAGGTCGCCAACATGGCCGTCTACGTCTGCTCGTCCCTCTCCTCGGCAACCTCGGGTGCTGCACTGCGCGTGGATGGCGGCGTCGTCGACAGCATCGTCTGACGATCGACTCGGAAAGGCGATTTCCGGATTGGCGCGAACGAAAGCGCCCCCCAACGGCAACGCAGGGGGGCATTCCTCACCCAGCCCAAACCCGCAGTCGATCAAGCACGCAGCTTAGCCCGCACCAGCGCGCGGAACTGCGTGGCCTGATCCGGTGAGGGGATTTCGCCGGCCAAGGCGTCGATGGTCGTGTTTAAATCGCTCGCCTGGCGGAGATGATCCTCAGACAAAATCTCCGCGATCGGCCCGATGAACTCGACCAGACACTCAACGAGCACGGTCTTTTGAGGCTCCGTCAGCCCGGATGCCTCGGCGCCTTCGCGCGGACCCGAGGCGTCGCCCCGAGAGGCCGCCGCCTCAAGTGCCGCCAGAATCGTCTCCGTCGGCGGCAGATCCACACGAGGCAGACCGGCCGGACCCTCTTGAAACCGATATCGGCCCGAATGGATCTGCGCCATGCGCTCAAGCGCGGTCACGCCGACCGTATTGCTGAAGTAGAGATAGACGATCTTGCCAGCCTCGATGGAGACCTGTGCACTACGGTTCTCGTTCGTCGCGATAAAGAGCGTGCCCGTCACCTGCTGCGACACGAGCCGCCGAATCTCCTCGACGATCTTGGCGAAAATAATGTAGCCATCTGCCATAGCCGTTACCGCTTACGCAATCGATCGAGTGCCATTTCCAGACTCACGCGCATCCGTTCGATAGCCCGCGCCAAGGCGCCAATTTCATCGCTTCGCTCGGTTTCGCCAACCTTGGTCTTGAAGCTGCCCCGACTGATCTCATCCGCAGCGGCGGTCAATGCGCGGATCGGGGTACTGAGTCGCCGCGCCAGCAACAAGGCGACCAGAAGCACGGCGATCAAGGTCGAAGTCAGCAAGATCAGGGCATGGCGTTGCGCCTGATCGGCTGCCGCATAGGCCTCGCTGGCATCCTGCTGGACGATGAACTTCCAACCCTGTTCCAGCACCTTGGTATAGGCGACGAAGCGTTTGCCTCCTTCCTCGAAGATGAAGGGCGCGTCGCCCGGCTGCGAGCGCAGACGCGCGGCCGGATAGTCGCTGAAGTCCTGTAGCTCCGACGAGATCTCGCCCGCGCCATGCGCGATGAGGCGGTTGTTCTCGTCGAGCAGGATCGCGTAACCGGTCTTGCCGATACGGGTCTTGGTAATCGTGCTGGAGAGATCCTCCAGCGTCATCGCAATCGCGATGACGCCTTGGGTATCGCCCGTATCGGCGAATATCGGTTTCGCCAGAATGAACGCGGGCTTCTTCGAGGTCTTTCCGAGCAGGACCTGCTGACCGACCGGCGCGCCCTCCATGACCTGTTTGAAGTAGGAGCGATCGCCGTAAAAGGTCTGCGGCTCACCATCGCTCCGGCCCAGATTCTTGCCGTCGGGCGAAACCGTGAACGCCAGGTAGATCCAATCGTAGGTCTCGGCAACCGTCGCCAGCACAGGATCCTGAAGCCTGGCATCCATGCTGCGAATCGCCGGGGTACGGGCATTCTGGTCGAGCAGGCGTAGATTCGCCGCCGTCCAGTCCTCGACGGTACGCCCCAAGGCATCCGCGCTTTGGCTCAAATTCTGCGAAACGATCGCACTCCACTCCAGCCTGGATTCGTGGACGCTGATATACCAGAGCCCGACAATGGGAATGGTCGACACGACGCACATGGCGAGGAGTATCTGATAGAAGATGGTAAAGCGAAGGGGTTTATGCTGGGGCGCACGGCCTTCCATGTTGTTCTCCGGGATTCCAGGACAGGTATCCCTCGATCCTAAAATGCGGGCCGACGCGAAGCAACGCGTACCTGCCGATAAATGATGGCGCTTGAAGACAGGGACGGCTACTTCGAAGCCCCGATCTGCGTGTCGAGAATCGCCCCGGCATCGATCTTGGTCAGCCCCTCATTGAGTATCTTGCGCCATTCGATGCCTGCCTCATTGTTGGCGAAGGCCGCATAGATATCCTTCATCTCCAGAAGGCGGTCGTTCATCCTGACCTTGGAGGAAACCGACGTCAGCTGTGGGGTGTTGGCGAGCAGATAGGCCATGACGTGGGAGTCGATGACCGCTGCGTTGAGACGACCAGCGGCGACCTTGAGGATGTTCTGAGTATCCGTGCCCACCGCCTCGACCTTGATGCGCCCGGCGGCAACCAGGTCATCGAACGCCTTGGTGTTAACGTAATCCTGCACGACCCCGATCCGATAGCGTTCGAGATCCTCGACGCCCTCCCAGGTGATCGGCGCCGACACATTCTCCACCAGCCCGAGCGGCCCCTCCCCGAGCGGCTCCGAGAACTGGAAATCCTCGGTCTCGTATTTGTACTCGGGCAGATAGGCGACGTATTTCGAATTCGGCTGCTGCACGAGCTTCACCGCGCGCGACCAGGGATAGAACTCGACGACCAACTCGTGCCCCATCGCCTCCAGGGCGGCCTTGGCGACAGCGATCGCAGCGCCCTGATCGGGCAAGGCGGCGCCCGAGTACGGCGGCCATTCGAGCGAGGTCATATAGACCTTCTCGGCTGCGGCCGACTGAAAGATGCCGACCAATCCCAGGAAGACACTCAGTAACGCTGCGTTGCGCGAATGCTGCTTCATTTCATGCTCCCCCCGCGAGTGAAAATGTCCGGCTCAGGGTGAACAGCACCCGAGTGTCTCCTGTGGAGTAGCTCAGGTCGGTGCCGCTGACGCCGAGCGAGAAATCGAAACCGGAATAGGCATAATTTCCCATGACCTGCCAGTGGAGATAGCTATCCTCGTTATCGTCCCAGGCATAACGGTCGACATCGAGACTGGTCGAACGGTCGATCTGCGCCCTGAACGAGAGTCGATCGTTGATCTGAATATCCTTGGACAGCATCAGGATGACATGACCGACATCCAACCCGAAATAGTCGTAGCTGTACCAGGCGTTGAGATTGAACCCATAGAGACCGAGCTTGAGATAGACCTCTGGATAGTTGTAATCGCTGCTGTCACTGTCCCCATGATAGGTGTAGTAGGCGACACCCGCATCGAGCGTGATCTCGGGATGCAACTGCATCAGATACCCAGCCGCGCCATCGAATTCGAGCTTGGTATCATCCTCGAAATCGACGTTCGAGGCCCAAAGCCCACCGTAGAACCCTCCCGTGGCGGCCGACCAATCCAGACCAATCTGCAAGGCGGGCTTGTGGCCGGTCTGGGTGACGCCGTTGAACAGATAGTCGCTGGCAGCGGTCACCGTGGTCGACCAGTCCGCCTGCGCGGGCAGTCCGATGGTGGCGCCAAGCACGGCGGCACCGAACGCCAGAGGGCGCAACGCGCAAGGCGACGCCGAGGTTTCGAATCGAGGGCTCATTGCATTACTCGCTCTATCATTGCATTCCCCGCTCTACTTGGAGACGGGGGGTGATATACCCGCCACGCGGGATCAAAATCAAAATCGAAATTTGGCAAACAGCGAGCGCAGCCGGGTGACACTGCTCGCAAGCGATTCGCCCGAGACGTTCGTCGAATCCGATAGCACGACGGTCTTCTGATGGACCTGCTGGATGCTGCTGACATTGCGGTCGATCTCGGCGACGGTCGAGCTCTGCTGCTCGGCGGCAGTGGCCACGCTGGTCATCATCTGGATGATCTGCTTGATCGCCTCATCGATCTCGGCGAACGCCTCACCCGCATCCGATGCCAGCTCGACGCTGCGGGTCGACTTGAGCTTGCTCTGGGCCATTGTCTCGACCGCCTGCTGGGTGCGTTCGCGCAATCCCTCGATGGTCTCCTGTATCTGACGGGTCGAGTCCTGGGTGCGCTGCGACAGGGTGCGCACCTCGTCCGCGACGACCGCGAATCCGCGCCCCTGCTCGCCCGCCCGCGCCGCCTCGATCGCCGCGTTGAGCGCCAGCAGGTTGGTCTGATCGGCGATGCCTCGGATCACATCCAGGATCCCGGTAATGGCCTCGGTACTCTGCCTGAGTTCCGAAATGACACCGGATGCCTCGTCAACGGTCGCGGCCAATTCGCTATTGGATGCATTCGCCTCCCGGACCAGTTGCAGACCCGCCTCGGCGCGCTTCCCGGCCTGCTCTCCCGACTCCGCGACCAGCGCGGCGTTGCGCGCCACCTCGTCCGTCGTGGCGCTGAACTCGGTGAGCGAGGTGGTCAGCATATAGAGATCTTCCTGCTGTTGATTCAGCTGAAGATTGAGATCCTGGGTGATCTCCTTGGCCTGATGCGCCGAGTCGTTGAGCCCTTCGATGACGCCGTTGACCTGGGTGACGATGTCCCTGATCGAGGCGATGAATTGATTCAATGCCTGCGCCAGATGGCCGAGTTCATCCCGACGCGGCGACTCGACCCGTTTGGTCAGATCGCCCTCCCCCTCGGCGATGTCGCGCACGCGCAGGAGAATCTGGTCGAGCGGCTTGAGCACCAAGCGCGTCAGCGCGAACCCCAGCGACAACACCAGAACCGCGTTGAGCACCAGCATGATGATGAGGTTGCGCACGATGGCATCGCGAACGGCCTGACGCAGCGGATCCTTCGAGACGAACAGCACGACGGAGCCGATTGGATGATCCTCGGTCCCGTCCGAATAGCTCAATTTCCGCTCCGCCTTAGTCGTCCTCGGCAGATCCGGCAAGGCATCGACCTTTTCGATCTCCTTCTCTCCCTGGGCCAGGCCGACCACAAGAGCGCCCTGCTCATCCAGCACCGCGATGCCGAGGATCGCCGGGTGACTCATCTCTCCATGCAGGATGTCGTCGACCGTGGTCATGGAGAAATCCCACAGCGGCTTGGGCAGACCGAGCGCCAGACGATTCAGCACCGAGGCCACATCATGCTCCTGCCGCACCGTCTCGCTCGCCTTGATACGCATGACGTCCCAGACGCCATAGGCCGCCAGAACCAGCGTAACAACGAGGATGAGGGCCAGGTTCAGGTTCGTTTTCAAACCGCTCTTGATCATCGGGAAGGATACCGAGGCATGATTTGGGGGAGGCAGGGCAAGGCCGCGACAACGAAAACGCACATGAATGCGCCGCCGAAGGCCCGGCCTGGGTGAGCCCTATTGAAAGGCAGATTATGTCAAATACCAGCCTGCCCCGGCGAGACACTGATCGCAGGCAGACACGCTTCAGTCGAAATCGTACACGTAACGCTAACGGCGAGCCGTGACCAACTCGGGGTCCGACAGACGTCGATGAAGGGCGCAAAATTAATTTAAAAACAGTCTGGCGTGAGGAGCGCGAGGAACGTTCGGATCGCCGAACCGCTTCGACACAAACGACCACGAACTCAGGACATCGACCGGATCGCGCCAGCGATCCGTTTACCTGTCCGAATAGAACTCCATGATTCGATGAGCGCACACACCTCATCACGAAGAAGGGCCGAAAACTGAAGCGGCATCAAACCGGACGATTTCATCAGCTGCGTTTACACCATGGTACCGGCGAGAGATGACGTTTTTGCGAAATGACGAAAACACCGCATCCACCTGAACGTACGGTCGAGCCTGAGGTATGCTCGGCAAGCCATCTTCGACCGATTTTGGTCATAACATTCGGTGCACTAGACTCACTCAACGCTTGACGAGGCGTCGTCTTGAATCGCTCCTTAACGAGTCATCATGATAAATAATGAATAAAAACAAAAGTCTAATTATTATGCTCCAGAAAGACTCGATCAAGTTTCAGCTGCTCCTCGTGATCTCGCTCATCATCTTTCTATTGCTCGTCGTTCTGTTCGGCATTCAGATTAAAAACGCCCTGAATCTTGAAGCAAGAATCGAAACGAGCAGCATCGAAGCACTGAAGGATTACGACGAGCAGGAACAGCAATTATTCACCGACCATTTCCAGAAAGACATTCAACAATACATTCAAATGCTGGCGTTCTCCGTTTCGCAGGAACTCTATGACTTCAATCGCACATCGCTTCAAGACAAAAGCCGCAAATTTCTCCAGCACGACGCCATCTGCTCCATCGTCATCATCGATGCGCTCAGTGGCAAGCCCATTTCACAGGCAAGCAAACAATCCACACGCGAATGTGTCGATCGGTCTATAGACATCCAACATAAGGGAAAACCGATCGGCCGCCTCGATGTCTCCTATTCACTTGCACCATTCGCGGCGACGATCGCCATGAGAGAGTCGCAGATGAATAAAATCCGCGCAGATCTGCACAGCGAAATACGCTCAATAACCCGTCAAAGCATTCTCGTTCAGACAATCATTTACGCAATAACCACCACCGCCTTGCTACTACTCGTCGCCAGGCAGATCAACCATGGAATCATTCAACCCGTCTACTCGCTGCTTGCGGATATGCAATCGATGGCAAACGGCACACCAGAACAAAAACACCCCAGCGCCAGAACCAACCCAAATATCGAACTAGGCCGACTGAATCAGTATTTTCATGAACATATCGCAAAACTCATTGCCAAGCTGAATCAACTCGCCAACTACGACAGCTTGACGATGCTATTCTCCAGACAACGGCTCATCTTCGACATCAAGAATGTGCATCATTTCAACCTGGCGATTCTCGACATCGATCGATTCCGTGAAATCAACGATCTGCTTGGAATGGACGCCGGAGACGAACTACTGCAAGCAACGGCCCGCTCATTGAGAGTCCATTTCTCAAAGCACAACTATTCCGTGTACCGCCTGAACAGCGACGAATTCGCCGTGCTCGACGAAGGACCTGAGCCGCTCGATATTTTCGAGAAGCAGATCAAGGATTTCCTACAACATTTCGACGAAGAGGAACTCCCGGTCAAGGGACAGATCGTCGCCGCATCTATCACCGCCGGAATCTGCAACCAAAGTCATCCCAGCCCGATCGTAGCGGCCTCCACGGCACTCAATCATGCCAAGTCGACGCAGCTCAAGACGGCGATCTATAACGACGCATTGCCGATACTCAACGAGTATCAGCGCAATCTCCGCACGACCCGCCTCATCAGAAAAGCCATCGCGGAGGATTGGATCATTCCCTACTACCAGCCCATTCAGGATATCCAAACCGGCGTCGTCAACAAATACGAGGTGCTGATGCGCATCGGCGACGCGGAAGGCAGGATCTACCATCCGGCGGAATTCCTGGAAATTTCCAAGCGATCGGACACCTACAGACGTCTATCGACACGGACGATCACAAAGGCGATCGCAGAATCGAGCGCCAGCGATGTAACGCTCAGCATTAATCTCTCGATCGAGGACATCGAGCGCAACGACATACTTGCGACCCTCCGCGACCTGCACGAGCGTTATGGCATGACGAACCGTGTGATCTTCGAGATCACCGAGCAGGAGGGTTTCTCCAATCCCGACAAGATCAAGTCCTTCATACGCGAAACGAAACGGCTCGGGGCACGATTCGCCATTGATGATTTCGGTAGCGGCTTTTCGAGCTTCGAGACGCTCATTCATCTCGACGTGGACTTCATCAAGATCGACGGTTCATTGATCCGAGACATCACGACCGACAAGAATTCCGAAATCGTCGTCGAAACCATCGTCGAATTCGCCGAGAAGCTGGGGATCAAAACGATTGCGGAATTCGTCGCCGATCAAGCGATCTTCGACACGGTGGAATCCATGGGCGTGCATTTCGCGCAGGGATACCTCATTGGCAAGCCCGCGCCGGCATGCGCTCGCGGCATGGCGGGCATCGGCTTTAATCCATCCCTATCGATTTGACAGACCGATACGCCCCATCAGCGCTCCAGGTCGGCCTCGGGATCATCGGGGTCCGAATATTCGGAAAGACGAACGTAATCGACCAACATCCGCTGAGGCAAGGCATCCAGGTCGATTCCCTCCCGACCGCCCCAGCTTCCACCGACGGCCAGATTGAGGATGACGTAGAACTCCTGGTCGAACGGCCACCACTCCCAACCCTCGCCGTTGTTCTCCACTCTGAAGAAGCTCTCGTCGTCGACGAAGAACTCCATGGAGTCTTCCAGCCACTCGACCGCATAGCGATGATAGGTATCTGCGGCGTCCGCGATCTCGATCTGATCGGTACGCTGATTTCCGTTCTTGAAATAGGCGGCCTTGCTGTGGACGGATGCATGAACGACCTCAGGTTCGAACCCGACCTGTTCGACGATATCGATCTCGCCGCAGTTCGGCCAATACCAGCCCTCCTCCTCGTTCCAGCCATAGAGGCTCGGATCGCTCGGCATCAACCAGAAGGCGGACCAGGTCCCGCGCGCGTCGGGAAAGCGAATCCGCGCCTCGAAGCGACCGTAGGCCGAGGCTCCCAGACCTCGCGAATTGATTCTGGCCGAGGTGAACATGCTGTCATCGTCTGGATCGACCCGCGCCTCGATCACGAGGCTACCGTTCTCGACGCGGACGTTCTCCGGATCGGCGGTATAGGACTGGAGCTCGTTGTTCACTCTCCTGGGAGGCCAGGTCTCGATATTCCATTTGTTCGCGTCCGGCGGTCCGACATAGTCGAACTCGTCGCTCCAGACGACACGCCAGTCGGCAAGCACGGTGGAGACGAAGGACAGGCAGCACAGAAGGAGCAGATACCGCGCGCGGCTCACGCACCCCATCGACGCTTCCCGAGCGCCCTCGGGCGGGTGAATGTCTCGAACGGCATTCACACCCCGATCAGCTCGATCGGATAGCCGTCCGGGTCCTCGACGAAGGCGATGATGGTGGTCCCTGCGTTCATGGGGCCAGCCGAGCGCAGGATCTTGCCGCCCTTGGCCTGGATGCGCTCGACGGCTGCGTAGACATCGTCCACCTCGATG
This sequence comes from Thiorhodococcus fuscus, assembly GCF_042682685.1. Classification (NCBI taxonomy): domain Bacteria; kingdom Pseudomonadati; phylum Pseudomonadota; class Gammaproteobacteria; order Chromatiales; family Chromatiaceae; genus Thiorhodococcus; species Thiorhodococcus fuscus. The sequence continues at coordinate 213,878 of NZ_JBHUHX010000007.1, read as the reverse complement.
GCGATATGGCCGTAAGCGGAACCCATCTCGTAGGTCTCGACGCCCCAGTTGTAGGTCAGCTCGATGACGGTATTCGTGGACTCGTCACCGTAGCCGAGGAAGGCGAGCGTGAACTTGCCCTCCGGGTAGTCCTGGCGCCGCAGCAGCTTCATGCCCAGAACCTCGGTATAGAAATCGATCGAGCGCTGGAGATCTCCAGTGCGCAGCATGGTGTGGAGGATTCGCATCGGTCTCACTCGTAGGATGGGGAAGATAGGATGTCTATTGTCGCATTTTAGCGGGGCGACGTCGGGCGCAGCGGTCTGCGCAACCACAGGATCCCGCACGGCATTCAGTCCGAATCCGTCGTCACGCTGTGATTGGCGGGCACCAGACGCACCTGTTCGAGCCCGTCGTAGTTACCGTCGGCGGCGAGACGGTAGCCTTCGACGCCCCGGCGGACGGCCAGGATCTGGGCCTCGTACCAAAGGGGCACATAAGGCAGCTCTTCGTGCAGCAGTCGCTGCAACGCGCGATAGAGCCTGGCCTGGTGTTCCAGGTCCGGTTCGCTGGCCGCCTGGTCGATCAGACGATCCGCCTCTGGATTTCGATAGCGCCCGCGATTGGCCCCATTGGGCGGAATCGAGCGGCTGTGAAAGACATAACGGAAGATGTCCGGGGTATGGACGCCAACCCAGGTCAAACCATGAAGCTGGAACCGCCCCGCCTTGACGTCGCCAAAGAAGGTCCCCCAATCGTAGCTGCGAATCGACAACTGGATCCCGACCGCCGCCAATTGCGACTGAATGGCCGTGGCCAGCCGCAACCGAAAGGGATCGCTTGAGGTCTTGAGCGTCAGGCGCAACGGATGCGCGGCATCGAATCCTGCGTCCTTCAGGAGTGCGACGGCGCGTTCGGGCGCGTAGGCATAGGGCTCAAGCCCCTGAACTCCGACCCAATGATCGGGCGGAAAGATGGACTCGGCGGTGCGACCGAGATCGCGAAAGAGATAATGGAGCAGCGTCTCGCGATCCAGTGCATGGGCGATCGCCTTGCGAACGGCGAGCCGACCGGTCGCCGGATCCTCCTGATTGAACGCCAGATAGGAAAAATTGGTGCCAGGACGCACCTCGATCCCTATCCCCTCCTGCTCGCGCAGATAGGCATAGAGCTCGGGCGAGAGGTCGTTCTGGAGCATCTGGATCTCGCCGCGCAGCAGCTTCATGACCCGCACGCTCGGATCCTTGACCGCCAGCAGCTCGACCTGCAGCCCGTCCGAGCGCCGCTCCAGCCGCAACCGACCCGGCTCGGGCCAATCGCGCAGAACGAAGGGACCGCTGCCCAGTGGCGCGTCGCTCAGGGTTCGGCCCTCCCGGATGACCCGTGCGGGCAGAATGCCCTCGGCCAGATAGGCCGGAAACAGTGGATCCGGATCGTTCAGACTGAATTCGATCGTGTCGGCATCCGGTGTTTGGATCGAGGCGATCAGGCTCAACTGAGCGCGGTGCGGCGAGGCCGTGTCGGGATCGAGGATGTAGCCGTAGGTCGCGGCGACATCGGCGGCCGTCAGACAGCTGCCATCGCTGAAACGCCGCCCTTCCTCGCCCAGTCGGAATCGATAGCGGGTCGGCGTGATCCGCTCCCAGGTGGCGATGCCCGGCACCGGCAGACCATGCGCGTCGAATTCGACCAGGCGACGATAGAGCAGCCGATTGACACGCTCAGAGGTGGCGTCGGTGGCGAAGCGCGGATCCAGGTTACGCGGCGGCTCGGCCAATCCGAACCGCAGGATCCCATCGTCCTCCGGACCGGATGCACCGCATCCGGTCAGCAATGGGACCAGCAATAGCGCCAAGAGCACCCATACCAGCCGAGCGCGCATGGGATTCACCAGCGACTGAACGGATGGCCGGCGAGATTGACGTTGTAATAACGCGGATCGTCCGAGACCTCCTCGCCCAGCCAGTCCGGTCGCTCGAAGGGAGCGTCCTCGGACTCCAGCTCGATCTCGGCCAGCACCAGACCGGCGTTCTCGCCGGCGAAGACGTCCAGATCCCAGATGTGATCGCCACAGGCGACTCGAAAGCGGGTCTTCTCGATCAGTGGCGAGACCGCCAGATCGCGGAGCATGACCTCGGCATCCGCGACCGGAATGGGATACTCGAACTCGGCGCGCGAGATCCCCTGAGTCCGCCCCTTGAGGGTCAGAAAGGCCGTCTCGCCACGGATCCTGGCCCGCACCGTGAGCGCGGGATACGCGCTCAAATAGCCCTGCAGCAGGCGCGTCTCGGAGAGCACCCGATCACGCCAGCTCGCTCCCCGGACCAGAAATTTACGTTCGATCTCGACGGCCATGGACTCGGCTCCTGAATCCGCGTTATTTCGCCCGTTCGAACAGGGCCATGGACTCCACGTGCGCCGTGTGGGGGAACATATCCATGACGCCCGCCGCCCGGAGTTCATAGCCCAGATCGTTGACCAGACGGTCGGCGTCGCGGGCCAAGGTGCTCGGATAGCAGGACACGTAGAGGATGCGCTCGGCACCCAGTTTTGGCAGCCAGTCGAGCACCTCCAGCGCCCCGCTACGCGGTGGATCCAGAAGAACCTTGATGAAACGCTCGTCCATCCAGGGCTGCTGGGTCAGCTCGCCATAGAGGTTGGCGGTATGGAAGCGAACATTCGCAATGCCGTTCTGCGCGGCATTGGACTCGGCCCGCCTCACCAGCCCCTCCTCGCCCTCGACGCCAACGACGAACCCGGCCTGGCGGGCCAGCGGCAGGGTGAAGTTGCCCAGACCGCAGAAGAGATCCAGCACCCGGTCATCGGGCTGGAGCTCAAGCAGATCCAGCGCCTGGTCGATCATGACCCGATTGAGTTCCAGATTGACCTGCGTGAAGTCGGTCGGCTGGAACTCCAGCCGCACCCGCTGCATGGGTAAGGTGTAGTGCAGATCGATGCCCTGTCCGGGCAGGGGGCGGATGCTGTCCACGCCGCCATCCTGAACATAGACGTGGAAATCCTCGCGCTCGGCGAAGGACATGAGCACGGCGAGATCGGAGGCGCTCAAGGGTTCCATCACCCGGAAGATCAGAACGCAGGGTCCGTCGCCCATGGCGACCTCGACCTGAGGGACATGATCGCGAATGCTCAGGGCGTCGATCGCCTCGCCGATCGCCTCCAGACGTTCGCCCACCTTGGGGTGCAGCACCTCACAGCGGCTAAGATCGGCCAGGAAAGAGTTGCCGCGCTCGCGAAAGCCGACCAGGGTCTTGCCCTTCTTGGCGACATGCCGGACACCCAGGCGCGCCTTGCGTCGATAGCCCCAGTGATCGCCCGTCAGGGGCGACAGCCAACGCTGGGGCGCAACCTTACCGATGCGGGTGAAGACATCCTCCAAGCTGTCCTGCTTGACGCGAATCTGGGCCTCCGCGCTCAGATGCTGGAGACTGCATCCGCCGCAGACGCCGAAATGGGGGCATTTGGGTTCGACCCGATCCGGCGAGGCGCGCAGCACCTCGACCGCAACGCCTTCGTCATACCGACGCTGGATACGCTGATACCGAAACCGCACCCGCTCACCGGGGAGTGCTCCATCAATGAAGACGGCCTTGCCGTCGATATGGGTCAGGCCACGGCCTTCGTGGGTGAGGGACTCGATGTCGACCTCGACGAGCTCTTGCGGAAGGGGTTTGCGTTTTCTCGACACGGTATCAGTCAGTGTTCGTTAAGTCAGTTGCGGTTTCATCTGCGTCGGTTGCAGACAGGTTGATTCGGGGCCTCTATCCGGCCCCTGAGAGGCGCACGCATCCCGAAAGGCACGGGAGACGATCGGACCGCGACCTCGTTGCTCAGACGGGAAAGACCCCGGTCGACAGATAGCGGTCGCCGCGATCGCAGACGATGACGACGATCACCGCATCCCTGACCTCGGCCGAGAGACGCAGCGCGGCCGCCATGGCGCCACCGGACGAGATGCCGCCGAAGATGCCCTCGCGCGCAGCCAGATCGCGGGCGACCTGCTCGGCCCGGCCCTGTGAGACGTCGATGATGCGATCGACCCCCTTGGGATCGTAGATGCGCGGCAGATAGGCCTCCGGCCAGCGCCGGATGCCGGGGATGTTGGAGCCTTCCTCCGGCTGCACCCCGATGATCTGAACCGCCGGGTTGCACTCCTTCAGATACCGCCCCGTCCCCATGATCGTGCCCGTGGTGCCCATGGAGCTGACGAAATGGGTGATGCGTCCCCGCGTATCGCGCCAGATCTCGGGACCGGTGGTCTCGTAATGGGCCGCCGGGTTGTCAGGGTTGGAGAACTGATCGAGCCTTATCCCCTCCCCGCGCGTCTCCATCGCGTTGGCGAGATCGATGGCCGCCTCCATGCCGCCTTCCTTGGGAGTGAGCACGATCTCGGCGCCGAAGCTCTTCATCAACCCCCGGCGCTCCTCGCTCATGTGCTCCGGCATGATAAGACGCATGCGGTAGCCCATGATAGCCGCTGCCATCGCCAGCGCGATCCCGGTGTTGCCGCTGGTCGCCTCGATCAACCGATCCCCCGGACGGATGGTCCCGCGTTCGGCGGCGCGCCGGATCATATTCAGCGCCGGGCGATCCTTGACCGAGCCCGCCGGGTTGTTGCCTTCGAGCTTAACGAGCACCAGATTGTCGGTCTCGCCGGGGAGACGCTGCAGACGGACCAGCGGGGTATCACCGATGCAGTTCTCGATGGTCGGAAATGCGGGGCTCGGGTTGGACATGGCGGCTTCTCGTCGTTCGTATCCGAAATTTTTCCGTTCCAACCGTCGTCCAAGGTCACAGCGAACGGCGGTCGAAGACGTGCATCATAACGAATGCCTTGGCTTCGAGCCCGAACCATTGGAATCACCATCGGACGAACGTACCTTCCAACGTCTGGACCCAAGGCATTCGATGCCGTTTAATTCCATCACTCCGGTTGCAAAGAGGATTCCCTCATGCACACCAATGATCCTGCCTCTAGGTTCGACATGCTGCCAGCCCGTGACGAGTCTGCGGCCCTGACCAGCGCCGGCGGTGACGCCGAGCTGTCCACCGAGCTGCTGCACGCCCTCATGTCGGGACTTCCCGCCGAGCTCGACGCACTACGCGACTCGCTCGGCGAATCCGACTGGCCTGGATTGGCCGAGTACGCGCATCAGATGCGAGGCGCCACCCAGTATTGCGGGGTCCCCGCACTCGATGCAGCGATCGAGGCATTGGAACGCGCGGCACGCGTCGGCGATCCGGAGCGCTGCACCGATGGGGTTCTACAGGTCGAGATCCAGGCGCAACGCCTATCCGGCATCTGAGGCGGTCTCCCCGCAAGGACGCCCCTGTCGTCGCTGCGGTGAGGAACGCATCGCATCGGTGCAATGCCGTGCTGGATATCAGGAGCGTCCAGCCGGTGGCGGCGCCTGGTCGCCGGTCAGCCCATTTCGCTCCAGAACCCGATGTACCTTTCTCGCGGTACGAACAAGGTTCGAGAGTTCCTCGAATCCCGGCCGCTCACCGCCGTCGAGACGACGCTCCCAGGACTCCAACTCACCGTCGAGGAATTGGAGCAGCTTCATCGAGCACCCGTGGCAGTTTCCCATACAGAGCCGCGCCTGCGGCAGATCGAACGGAATCCGCACTCGGACCTCCGCGATGACCTGGCGCATCGCCTCTGTGGTGTTCGGTTTTCGCGAACCCATTCGCAGCGTGGACATCTCTTCTTGAATCATGGTTCCAACGGTGGCCGATACACCAAACATTCAGCAGGCATCATGTCTAAACGCTCGATGCTCACGCCATCACACCTCGGCGGACTGACGCGACCACGTCGAGATGGCGTCCAATGTGGCGCCTTTGGCGGAAACGAATCATTCACCAAGGTATGATGAACGATCGGAGCCGCGCTCGAGTCGGGCCATCGGGCCGAACCAAACCCACTCAAATCGGAACACTTCAAACGGACAGACTGGAATGAGCCTTACCCACCATCGATTCAGCCTCTTGCCAATCCTTTTACTGTGCCTTCTTCCCGCACTCGGCCAAGCAAGCGAGGAAGCTGCGAGTTCAGACTATCCTGGCTATGTTCCGCTCAACCCCTCCATCGTGGTCAATCTCGACCCTTCGGGGCGTGCGAAGTATCTGAAAGTGGACATCCAATGCCAAGTGGACACGGCAGAGGATGCCGCCCTGCTCGAAAAGAATATGCCGCTCGTGCGCGATCGGCTGATCAGCCTGCTGGGCGGACGTTCGGCCGATGAGATGCAGACGACGCAACAAAGAGACGATCTGCGCGCCGAATTGTTGTCGAAGCTGCGCGAAGCGTTGGGGAATCAGACCGGACGCGTCGTGGTCAGCGCCATCTATTTCACCGGCTTCATCATTCAATAGGACGGAATCAGGGCGCCGATGATCAGGACCTCCAGCGGTAGAATGCATCGGCGCGGCGCCCCCCCTCACTGTAATTGAGGGACTCGCACAAACCCTGAAGCAAGGCGAGCCCCTCACCCCAGGGTCGCGGCGGAAGGCAGTTCCCGTCCGAGTCGCCCTGGCACTCGAATCCCTTCCCGCCGTGGCTCAGACTGACTGCGAAGGCCCCGCCGTCTGCGTATCGCAGATAGCGAATCTCGATTCGGATCCAGCCGGAACGGGGCGCACCATTCGCTGCCTCCGAAACCGAGAACTCGCCGGAGGCGAGTGCGTCCGGCGAAATCTTGACGGCCAAAGGGGCCATGGAGATTCCGTGCTCAAGCGCATTGGAATAGAGTTCGGCGACAATCGTCTCGAGGGCCGGCACGTGTGTATCCAGTCCATCGAGCAATCCGAGCGGACGCAGCAGCGAATCCACCGAGCGCATGGCGCCCAAGCGCCCGTCGCGCAACTCGACCGACCAAGTCCAACCACCAAACGGAAGTTTGCGCCAAACCGGTTCAGGGATGGAGAAGATGGACGTCTCGATCGGAATTTCGAGCACAGCGATATCATCGGCCTGATCGGCGCCGGTGCAATGCCGATCGAGCGCCTCGATCAGACCTGGAAAGACCCGATCCCCATGACGCCAATCATCGAGAACGCCACGCAGACACACCTCCTCGAAGCGGCGCCCAGCCGTATCGCTCGCTTCGAGCAGGCCATCGGTGAACACCAGCAGACTATCGCCCTGCCTAACGCTGATCTTACGCGGCACGTCGCCATCGCCCAGCTTGGGCAGAACACCCAGCGGAAGGGCGTGCGAGGACAACTCATAGAGCCCCTCCGCCGTACGCAGCCAGGCACTGGGCATGCCGCCATTCCACCAGTAGAGGTACTGACTGCTGCTCGGGATCGAGATGAGTGTGGCCGACATGAAACGACCCGGCGGAAGCAACGCATGCAGCTTGAGGTTGATTTCCTCCAGAACCTCGTCGTCCGAGACCCCTTTGGCCGTCATCGCATGGAATGCCTCCGCGACCGGTAGCGCCCCGATCGTGGCCGCCAGGCCGTGCAAGGTGAAATCCCCCATCAGCATGCGCAGACCGCCGTCAGGAAGGTGCTGGGTCAGCACCAGATCGCCGTTGAACATGGCGGCGGCTCGCTGCTCCAGCGATAGCGAATCGGCCACCACGTTGCGATTTCCGATCGCGCGACTGAAGACCCGCTCGGCCAGCGCCTGTTCCTGATGCTCCAACTCCAGGCGTTGTGTGAGCGGAGCACAGCTGGCGAAGACGGCGCGATGCAGACCGCGCATGCGGTTCATGGCGAGGATTCGGGTCCGGAGCAAGCCGGCGCTGAAGGGCCACACCAGGAAGTCGTCGCCGCCCGCTTGGATGCAGCGTGTCAGGCTCTCCTCGTCGTGGGCGCAGCAGACGAGTATCACGGGCACGAAATCCGCTCCCGCCATCGCCTTGATGTATCGGGTGGCATCGTGGCCGCTCATGTCGGACATCTGGACGGCCACCAGAACGAGGTCCGGTCGAGCGCTCTCGAACAGCGCAAGCGCCGCCTCTCCGCTATCGGACTCCAGCGGATCGAAACGCTCGGCACGCAGCATCTCGACCAGTTCGCGACGAACCTCCGAATCGCTGATGGCGGTCAAAACCGAGCTGCGTCGCGTCACGCCTGGACCGACAGCAACGCCCTGATTTCGGCGTCCATCTCGAAGGCTCACCGACGACATTGGATGGTCTCCAACCAAGGCTGAAAGAATGGGCGATGGCTCGAACGACAGCCGGACACGCTACCAGCGGTAGAGTACCTCGGCCTCGGAGCCATTACAGCGAAAGACGAGCGATTCGCACAGCTGTCTCAGGAGCATGATGCCGCGCCCCCAGGAATACAGCGGGGCCTGGCACAGATTCTGGATCTCCGCTTCGTCGAACCCGCCCCCGGAATCTCGGACGCACATCCGAACCGAGCCACCGCCATTCGGGCCGGGCTCGTAGCCGATTCGGATCGAGACCATACCGCTGACCTCCGAGGCCAACCGGCTGGAACGCTCGCGATAATAGGCGTCGAAACCCTCTGGGGTCACCTTCATAAGGGAGTCCAGCTTGAGGACGCCGTGATCGAGTGCATTGGTGAAGAGTTCGGCCAAAATAGTCTCCAGCACCCCCTGCTGCATCTCCAAACCCTCCAGGAACCCCAACGGCCTGAGTGCCGACTCAAGCGTCGGCTGATTGCACAGTCGCGCGCCCTCAAGATCCAACGACCAGCACCAGCCGGTGTTAGGACAGGCCGTCTCACGCCCAAGGTCGGGCATCAGGAGACTCGGATCGAGTGGTATCTCCAATGCGGCGATATCGTCCAACTGCTCCGCCCCCTGGCAATGCTGATCCAGCGCGTCAATCAGCCTGGGCAGAATGGGGGCGTTATCCTGCCAGGAATGCAAGACCGAATCGAACGCGGCATTGACGAACATGACTCCATCGCGGTCGCTCGCCTCCAGCAATCCGTCGCTCATCATCAGAATTCGATCCTCACCGCACAAATGGACGCGACGCGGAATCTCCTGGGCCGGAAGCTCCGGCAGGATTCCCAGCGGCAGCGCATGCGAGGTCAGTTCGGTCAGCCCGGATCGGGTTCGCAACCAGGCGCTGGGCATACCACCGTTCCACCAGCGCACCGCCTCTCCTTTGCCGGGTAAGGAGACGAGACAGGCCGCCATGAAGCGATCGGCCGGCAGCAACTGATAGAGCTTGCGGTTGATCTCGGCCAGGAGCAGTGAATCGCTCACCCCCTTGCGGGTCATGGTGTGGAAGGCATCCGCCACCGGCAGCACCCCGACCGCCGCCGCAAGACCATGCCCGGTAAAATCCCCCAGCAGCACGCGCAGCCCGCCGTCCGGCAAGAACTGACTCAGCATCAAATCGCCGTTGAAGATGGCGGCCGGACGCTGAACCAGCCCCAGTCGATCCATGGCGACATTGCGACTGCGCACCGCGTGGCTGAGGAGATGTTCGGCCAACGCCTGCTCCTCGCGATCGCGTTCCAGGTGTGCCGCCAAGACCGCCTGCCTGTCAGCATTGGCTCGGTGTAGGTCGCGTACCCGCTCGGACACGAGGATCCGCGCCTTGAGTCGCCGCGCACTCACCGGCGTGGAAATGAAATCGTCCCCACCGGACTCGGCCGCGCGCAGGATGACCGAACCCTCGTCCGAGTTGCTTAAGACGATGAGCGGAGTAAACCCCCTACCGGCAAATTGCTTGATCCGTCGCACGGTCTCGAAATCGACGGGACTCGCGGGATCGACATTCACCAGAACGAGATCGGGCCACTCGCGCTCGAACAGCTGCAAAGCGGCCTCGCCACCGGCAGCAAGAATGACCCGAAAGCCCTCGACCTGGAGGATCCGGCGCAGTCGGTCGCGCTCGGACGCATCTGGATAGACAATGAGGACCGTCCCCCGGGCGGAGGCCGGGGCCGACGCACTCCGAGCCTGGGATGCAGGCAGGTCCGATCCTCTCATCACGAAAGCATCAGTCGAGTGTAAAAAGCTTTCCGAAGTTGGCGATCGCAAGCACGCGACGCACATCGTCCGCACAGCCCCCGATCGTCACCCGCGACGGATCGCCTCCGGCGAACTCGCGCAACAGCAACAGCATGCCCAGTGCGGAACTGTCCAGATAGGAGGCCCCTGACAGGTCGACGAGGAACCGTGTCGATTTGGGATCCCGGTCTTTGTAGGCATCGCGAAACGCCTTGTGCTGCGCAAAATCGAAACGACCATCGATGATGATAGTGACCAGATGTTTGTCTTGATCGACCTTAGCTGTAACGCCCATTTCATGCTCTCCTTCAAATTCGAAACGAACTCAGAGCGTCCGTTTCGCCGCCGCCCCTCTGAGTAGCGCGTCGGCAACCCCTCCTATCGGGACAACCTCTACCGCCGCACCGCGTTTCACCGCCTCGCCCGGCATGCCCCAGACGACACTGGTCGCCTCATCTTGGGCGATCGTATAGACCCCGAGATCCCTCAGCTCCTTGAGCCCCTGCGCGCCATCCGCGCCCATGCCGGTCAAGAGGGCCACGCAGGCATTTTTTCCAGCCGACTGGGCGACCGATCGAAAGAGCACGTCCACGCTCGGGCGATGCCGATTCACCAGCTCGCCCTGAGTGAGACGACAACTGTAGCGCCCCCCGTCGCGGACCAGCAGCAAATGCCGATCGCCCGGGGCGATGTAGGCATGACCCGGCATGACACGATCGCCCTCGGCCGCCTCCTTCACCACAAGGCCCGTCAGCCGATTCATGCGCTCGGCGAAGGCCGCGCTGAAACCGGGCGGGATATGCTGGGCAATCACAACGCCCGGCGCGTCGGGAGGCAGCCCCAGCAGCACCTCCTTGATCGCTTCCGTCCCTCCAGTCGAGGCACCGATGGCCAAAACGCGATTGCTCGCCCAGCCGGCGGGAGCCTTGGGCTTGGGAATCGCCACCCCCGCCGCTGCGGCTTGGGACGGGCTGGAACGCGCGGTCAACGGACGCACCCGCACAGCCGCAGCCATTCGAACCTTGTCCACCAATTCCGTTCCGTAAGCCTCAAGACCATGGGCGAGATCGCGGCCCGGCTTGCGCACAAAATCGACCGCGCCCAATTCCAGCGCACGCAGCGTCACCTCGGCCCCGCGCTCGGTCAGCGAGGACACCATCACCACCGGCATGGGGCGCAGGCGCATCAGGTTCTGCAGGAAGGTCAAACCGTCCATGCGCGGCATTTCGACATCGAGCGTCAGAACGTCGGGGTTGAGTTCCTTGATCCTGTCGCGCGCCACGAACGGATCCTGGGCCGTACCCACCACCTCGATATCCGGCTCCTGGGACAAGATCTCGGAGAGGATCTTCCTTACCAAGGCCGAATCATCGACCACCAGCACACGAATCGGTTTGGTCACAGTTGCCTCAAAAGAGCTCTATCTCACCTTCATGCATGGACGTTTGGCTCACCGGACGGTGAACCGCCGCAATCAGCTGCTCGCGCAGCACCTCCAGCCGAGCCTTGGCCTGGGCGAGATCCTCGTCCGAGCGAGCCTGCCCCATCGGAATCTGTTTGAGTTCCGCGACGAAGCGATCGATGAAATCGATGCGCATCTCGGCCTGCGCCAGCACCTGTCGCGAGATGTCTTCGAACTGCAGCAGACGCACCGCCGAGTCGACGTTGACCTGGATGCGATCCACGACAGAGGATAGTTGGATGAGTCCGTTGGCGATCATGGTATTGAGCCCCTGAACCTGGACGATCATATCGTCCATCGCGCCCTTGGCCGTGATGGACGCATTGAGATCCTGCGAGGCCATCTCGCCAACGATGTCGCGGGTCTCGTCGAAAACGACCTGGGCCCGCTCCGCCTGCTCGCGAATCTGGTCGTTGAACTCGGCGGCGTCCTGCGAAAGCTTGCGCACCTCCTGTGCGACCACGGCGAATCCCCGTCCGGACTCGCCTGCGCGGGATGCCTCGATCGCCGCGTTGAGCGCCAGCAGATTGGTCTGGCGGGCAATGCGTTTCGATCCTTCCAGGCTGATGAAGATCTCACTCATCTGAGTCGAGAGATCGTCGATCTGATGAGCCACCTGCACGCTGTGTTTACCCATATCGATCAAACGATCGACGTTCTCGGCCAGCAGGTCGCTGTTGGCCGACAGAAAGGCGTTGACATCGACCTGATCGCTGCTGCAATCGTCGGAGGAGCTGGCACCGCGCGAAACGAGATTCAGCACCAGTTTCTGTTGAGCCTTGGATTCGTCGGACAGACCACTGAAACTCACCTGCAAATCGCTGGCGGCATGCGAGATCAGCGAAGATGCCTGATCGACGAGAGCGCGGAGTTCCGTCATCTGAGGTCCGATCAACCGATCCGTTTCGACCACCAGATCCCAGAGTTCGCGCTCGCTAGGACGATGGCTCTGCCCACCCGCCATTGGGACAGACTGAGCGGTCCCAGAATCCGGCCCCTCCTTTTTCAAAAGCACCGCCACCACCCAGACGGCGGTCACGAGGACCGGATCGAGCCAAGACGGAAGCAAACCGGGGAACACCAGCGACTGTAGAATCAGGACTGCGGCGATCACCAGGGGCAGCCAATAGGGTTTCAATTTACCCAACACGAGACCTCCTTTCGAGCAGTATCCATTCGCCGCCATTTCGGTACGACATTCATTATGAGAAGAGCTCGACATCGCCTTCGACGCGCGATTGACGCAACGCTTCGCTATAGCTGAGTTCGCGCTCGATGATGGTATCGTTGTGTAGGCTGCGCAGCTTTTTCACCAGGACACGCCCGGTCGCTGGGAAGAAATAGACCTTGCGTGGATGACTCCCAAGAAGATCCCTGGCAACGACAGGAATGCCCTCGGTCGCCAGGTAGTCCATGACGAAATGTGCATTGCGCTCGCCAACCACGTGGTTCTTGAAACCGGGGAGGACATTGCCTCCTCCGAAGACTTTCGCCTCCAGATGCGCGCGACGGGCACCGAGCTTGAGCAACTGGTTGATGAGGATCTCCATGGCATAGTCGCCATAGCGCATCGAGCGCCCAAAACGGCTGTCCTCGTCACGCTTGTCGTCGGGCAGCATGAAATGGTTGATGCCGCCGATACCGCTGATGCGATCGCGAATACAGGCGCCCACACAGGAGCCGAGCACGGTCACCATCAGGATCTCACGGGTCGATACGTAATATTCCCCAGGGAGAATCTTGACCGCATCCATGTCGAAATTGCGGTCGTAGTAAAGATTGGGGGCCAGAACTTCCTCGAAACGCTGCTGCATCTTGACCTGTCTCAGTTGCGGACGGTGGGTGCATAGACGGTCTTGCCTTGTAGACGGAACAGATCCGCGACATGCGCCAGATTCTCCGAGTGCCCGACGAAGAGCCGTCCGTCCTGACGCAACAGCGGATGAAATCGCGCCAAAATCCTGGCCTGCGTCTGTTTATCGAAATAAATCATGACATTGCGACAAAAGATGGCATCGAACGGCCCCTTCATAGGCCAGCGGTCCTCCAATAGATTAAAGGCATGGAAACGTACCAACGCGCGCACCTCCGGACGCACTCGCGCCATCCCCTTGTGGGGACCCTTACCGCGCTGAAAGAAGCGCTTGAGATCGGCCTCCGGCATCTTTTCGACCCGGTCGAGCGAATAGATGCCCTGCGCCGCCTGCTGAACGACATTGGTATCCAAATCGGTCGCCAGGATCTTCACCGGCGGCGCCCAGGACTCGAAGGCGTCGATCATGGTCATCGCCATCGAATAAGGCTCTTCGCCCGTCGAACAGGCCGAGGACCAGAGCATGACCGGAGCACGCCCTTGACGCCTGGCATCCAGAGCGACCTGGGCCAACACTGGAAAGTGGTGCGCCTCGCGGAAAAAGGAAGTCAGATTGGTCGTCAGCGAGTTGATGAACGGCTGCCATTCCTCGGGGTTGATATTGAGGAAACCGAGGTACTCATTGAAGGATGTCAGGCCGTTCGCCCGCAGCCGCCGGGCGATCCGGCTATAGACCATATCGACCTTGGCCGCGCTCAGCGAAATCCCGGCATGTGCGTAAATCAGCGAGCGGATCCGCTCGAAATCCCGATCCGTGAAGAGAAACTCCCGTTCACTCATGCGCCGAGAGACACACCGGACGGTGAGAACGGAAACGCATCAAGCCCCATGCACCATGACCTCCTGTCCGAAATCGGGAAACCCCAACTATAAAATGCCCTCGCCGCTCCTTGAGCGCCTAGGCACTGAGCTGCGACTGCTCCACCAGGCCCATCTCGCTGCTGGTCATGAGCCGCTCGATATCGACCATGATGATCATGCGCTTGTCCAGCGTCGCGAGCCCATCGATATAATCCGTGTCCAGCACGGCGCCAAACTCGGGCGCAGGCCTGACCTGCTCCCGACTCAGCGCGATCACGTCCGAGACGCCGTCCACCACGATTCCCAACACTCGACCCGCGATGTTGAGAATGATGACGACGGTGAAGGCGTCATACTCGACCTGCCCCAGATTGAACTTGAGGCGCATGTCGATGATCGGGACGATCACGCCCCGCATATTGATGACCCCTTTGATGAAGGTCGGCGAGTTGGCGATCTTGGTCACGGCGTCATAGCCGCGAATCTCCTGCACCTTCAGGATGTCGATTCCGTATTCCTCGTCGCCCAGGGTGAAGGTCAGATATTCCTGCGAGTCTTCGCTGCGGGGCAAAGCGCCGTCGTTGCGTTCTTCATTCATGTTGATCACCCCATCGATAGCCGAATTCAGCCACGGCCCCGGTTCATGCCGCTTTGCGGTTGAGTCTTACGAGCGCGTCCACATCGAGTATCAGCGCCACCCGTCCATCGCCCATGATGGTCGCACCCGAGACGCCCTCCACCTTGCGGTAGTTGGTCTCGAGACTCTTGATGACCACCTGGTGCTGGGCCACCAGCTCATCGACCTGAAGCGCAGCGCGCCCCTCGGCCGTATCCACGATCACCAGGATGCCGTCATCCTGCTGGTCGCGTCCCGCGCCGAGATTGAAGATGTCACGCAGCACGATCAGCGACAGATACTCTCCGTTCACGTGCACCACTCGACCACGCCCGGAAATCGACTTGAACTGCTCGTGGCGAGGCTGAATGGACTCCTGGATGGCGGTCATCGGCAGGATGAAGATCTCCTCGCCCATACGCACCGAGAGCCCATCGAGAATCGCCAGCGTCAGAGGCAGACGGATCGTGAGATGGGTCCCCTGCCCAGGATAGGAATCGATATCGACACGACCGTTCATCTCCTCGATGTTGCGCCGAACGACGTCCATGCCAACACCGCGCCCCGAGATGTCGGTGACCTTCTCCGCCGTCGAGAAACCGGGATGGAAGATGAGCTGCCAAACCTCCTTGTCCGATGGATTGTCCGGCACCGGGATCCCCTGCGCCTCCGCTTTGGCGAGCAGTTTGTCCCGATTCAGTCCGCCACCGTCGTCCATCACCTCGACGACGACGCTCCCGCCGCGATGGCTCGCCCGCAGTATGATTTCGCCCATCTCGGGCTTGCCCGCC
This sequence comes from Thiorhodococcus fuscus, assembly GCF_042682685.1. Lineage (NCBI taxonomy): Bacteria > Pseudomonadati > Pseudomonadota > Gammaproteobacteria > Chromatiales > Chromatiaceae > Thiorhodococcus > Thiorhodococcus fuscus. The sequence goes on along the minus strand of NZ_JBHUHX010000007.1, from coordinate 198,386 downwards.
TCGCGACGCCGTTCGGGCAGTTCGATACCGTGATCGATACTGTTGCGCACCAGATGGTTGAGCGGATCGGCCAGACGCTCGATCAACCCTCTGTCGAGTTCCGTATCCTCACCGATCAACTTGAGCGTCACCTGTTTTCCGAGCGTCGCCGCCGTGTCGCGAACCACCCGCGGAAAGCGGTTGAAGACGAAGCTGATCGGCATCATGCGAATCGACATGACCGCCTGCTGCAGATCCCTGGAGTTGCGTTCCAGGTTGGATAGGCCGCTAAAGATACGGTCATTGAGCACCGGATCAAGCGGGGACGCGGACTCGGCCAGCATGGCATGGGTGATGACCAACTCTCCGACCAGATTGATGAGCTGATCCACCTTCTCGACACTGACCCGAATGGACGAATCGCCCGTCGCTACACGTTTGGCCGGCGCCGCCACGCCTTTGTGGGAGGTGGTATCGGAAACGGACCGACCGCCGGCCCCGACCTGATGCGTCGAAGCCGTCTCCCCCTTGGGCTCCGGCGCCCCGGGCGAGGTCGCGAAGAAACCATAGCCCCGCTGCTGTTCGACCCGCTCGGACTCGGCAACGGCAACGACCTCCCCCATCCCCGGACTGCCGCCGAAAAGCCCGAACCCCTCGCCCTCCTGATCGGAAAGCACCTCGCTTCCAGGCGCGCCGGCGAAGAACCCGAAACCGGCGTCGTCCTGATCCGGCGGCGTCTTGTCCGACAGATGCCCGCTTCCGGGCGCACCCTCAAAGAAACCGAAGCCATCATCCTCAGAGTCCGATGCGTCGGCACGGACCGAAACGTCCTCAAGATCGCAGACGAAGGCGAAGGTCTCAAGCACGGCCTCACGATCGAGATGCGTCGTAAGGCGCCAGACGTAAGGCGCCGAGGGCTCCTCGCTCAGAACCTCCAGACGCCCGATCTCACCCAGCGCGTTCTTCAATGTCTGGGGATCCGAGCCCGGTTGAAGCTGCAAGATCTCAGGATGGAATTCGATCAGCCACGCCCTATCGTCCGCAGAGCCCTGAATGTTCGGATCGGTGGTCGCAACGGAGAGTCCGGCCTCGGTCCGCGCCAACGCGTCGAGCGTGCTGCACACCTGCGCGATACAGGGGTCATCGAACTCGCCTCCCTCCTGATGCGCCGCCAGCTGAGCCTTCAAGACGTCGCCAGCCTCCAGGAAGGTATCGATCATTTCGACGGTCGGACGCGTCTCCTCCTTGCGCAAGCGATCGAGAAGGGTCTCAAGGACGTGGGTGACGTTCGCCATATCGGAAAAACCGAAGGTACCCGCCCCGCCCTTGATGGAATGTGCCGCTCGAAAGATCGCATTGAGCGTTTCGAGATCGGGCGCATCAACATCGAGCTCCAACAGCAAACTTTCCATCGCACTCAGGTGCTCACTCGCTTCCTCGAAGAACACCTGATAGAACTGACTCATGTCGATGGTCATTCCCGTTCCCCCTGCGGGTGTTGCCGCAACCCGATCAGCCAATGACCTTACGGACGACCTCAAGCAGCTTCTGCGGGTCGAAGGGCTTGACCAACCAGCCAGTAGCGCCCGCAGCGCGCCCCTGGGTCTTCATGGCGTCGCTCGATTCGGTGGTCAGCATCAGAATCGGCACGGAGCGGTACTGCGGAAGCGCACGCAATTGCTGGATGAGGCTGAGACCATCCAGACGTGGCATGTTCTGATCCGTGAAAATGAGGTTGAAAGTTCCGGCACGGGCCTTGTCCAGACCATCTTGGCCGTCAACCGCCTCCGTCACCGAGTACCCGGCCCCCTTCAAGGTGAAGGACACCATCTGACGGATTGACGGAGAGTCGTCCACTGTAAGTATCGTTTTGGCCATTGGCTGCGCCCTGAAGTCGCTGTTGGTTCTGAATCGAAAAGGGGCCGAACGGTCCCAGCCCCCTAGATGATAAAGACGCCTGGCCCCAGAAAAGCGCCAGGAAACACGTACACTCTAACTCGCTTTCATCGCCCGCAGCCAGTTGACAGGGATCCACCCAGCGACGAGCGCCGAGGATCCGGCACCGCTCGATCGAACAGGACACAAACCTGCAATGGCATCAGGTTGACGAGCGATGCTTGCAACCTTCAGCCGCTCAGTTATAGGTCCAAAACAGCACAGGAACAATGCGGGTTCCCACACAGCGACCGCATCCTTGGCGCCCATCAGCACCGAAAAATCCCACCTTCATCGAATTCAGCGCGCCCGAACGGCGGCCGGCGTACACCACAAGGAACGAACATCGCCCGGCATCGTCCAAATCCGCCGACTCCATCGTTCGGACGAGCGGCCAAACTGCACGCCTGTCCCCGGTATGCGAGAATCCCACCCATTAGACGACTTGAGGTATTGCCGTCCATGCACCCGGAGGACAAGACGCATCCGGAGGCTTCGGCCCATCCGGATACTGCGCCCCATCGCTGTTCAGCACTCACTCCACCGCGACCCAGCCGAGCTGGAGAGCGCCTGCTATGGGGACGCCTCTACGGCGCCTCCCCCGGACTGGCGATCGCCCGGGCCGCGCAGGAACACGAGGGGCTGGCGCTGGTTATCGCCCAAGATGTCCAGGCCGCCGGACGGCTACGCGAAGAGCTGAGATTCTTCCTCGCCGATACGGATCTCCCAATCCTCGGTTTTCCCGACTGGGAAACGCTGCCGTACGATGTCTTCTCACCGCTTCCCGAACTCATTTCCGAACGGCTGCTGACGCTGCATCAGCTACCGACCCTCACTCGGGGCGTGCTGATCGTCCCAGTCGGCACCCTGATGCAGCGCCTTCCACCACGAGACTATGTCGACCGCCAGTCGCTGGTACTCCAGGTCGGGGACCGACTGGATCTCGAAGCCATGCGTCAGCGTCTGGGACGAGCGGGTTACTCCTGCGTCTCTCAGGTCATGGGACACGGCGAATATGCCGTGCGCGGATCCCTGCTCGACGTCTTTCCGATGGGCAGCCAAACACCGCTGCGCATCGACCTCTTCGATCTGGAGGTGGAAAGCATCCGCACCTTCGATCCAGAGACTCAGCGCACGCGCGAGCAGGTCGAGCACATCCGGCTACTACCCACGCGCGAGTTTCCCTTCGACGAGGAGGCTGTCGCCGGCTTCAGACAGCGTTACCGGGCAAGCTTCGAGGGCGACCCGCAATCGAGTCTCATCTATCGCGAGGTCTCCGAGGGCCGAACGCCCGGCGGACTCGAATACTATCTGCCGCTTTTCTTCGACCAGACAGCGACCCTGTTCGACTACCTGCCGAACACAACGCTGGCCTTCGAGCCAGAGGATGCGCGAGAAACGGCCGCCGCCTTCTTCGCCAACGTAGAGCAGCGCTATGAACAGCGTCGCTACGACCGCGAACGGCCCTTGCTCGCGCCCAACGGGCTCTACCTCGCGCCCGATCAGATCGCCTCGGCGCTCAATGGCCTCTCCGGCGTCAACTACCAGTCGCACGAGATCGCCACGCGGCGCCGTGGCTATGCGAGCGTCGGCAATTTCGCCACCGGGCTCCTGCCACCGCTCGCAATCCAGGCACGCGCGGCTCAACCGGCCCAGGCGCTGAAGGCGTTCATCTCCGCGCCCGAACGCCGAACCCTGTTCGTCGCCGAAAGCACCGGCCGGCGCGAGATGCTGGCCCAACATCTCGCCGGTTTCGAGATCCGCCCACGCCAGGTCGCCGGATGGAATGCATTCCTCGCGAGCGACATCCCCATCGGCCTCACGGTCGCCCCGCTCGAACAGGGATTGCTACTCGAAGACAGCGGGATCGCCGTCGTCACCGAGACCCAGCTCTATGGCGAGCGCGTGCGCCAGGAACGGCGCCGACGTACCCGCGAGCGCGACAGCGACGCCATCGTCCGCAACCTCACCGAGCTGACCGAGGGCGCCCCGGTCGTCCACGAGGAGCACGGCGTCGGGCGCTATCTCGGACTCCAGACCCTGGATGTCGGCGGCATGACTGCCGAGTTCCTCACGCTGGAATATGCCAACGGCGACCGACTCTATGTACCGGTCAGTTCGCTGCATCTCATCTCGCGCTACACGGGGACCTCGCCCGAAAACGCGCCACTGCACCGACTGGGCGGCGATCAGTGGGAGAAGGTCAAGCGCAAGGCCGCCCAGAAGGCCCACGACGTGGCGGCCGAGCTCCTGGACATCTATGCGCGCCGAGCGGCGCGGCAGGGCGTCGCCTGCCCCGAGGGCGGGGAAGAATATGCCTCCTTCGCTGCGGCCTTTGCCTTCGAAGAGACCCCGGACCAGCTGCGGGCGATCGAATCGGTCCTGAGCGATATGGCTTCGCCCAAGCCAATGGACCGGGTGGTCTGCGGTGACGTCGGCTTCGGCAAAACCGAGGTCGCCATGCGCGCGACCTTCATGGCGGTCAACGGCGGACGCCAGGTCGCCGTGCTGGTACCGACGACCCTGCTCGCCCAACAGCATTTCGAGAACTTCTCCGACCGCTTCGCCGACTGGCCGATCAAGGTCGAGAGCCTATCGCGCTTCCGCACCGCCAAGGAGCAAAAGGCGATCTTGGAGGGCCTGGCAAACGGCACCATCGACATCGTGGTGGGGACCCACAAGCTGCTGCAGCCGAGTACCAAGTTCAAAAACCTGGGGCTTGCCATCATCGACGAGGAACACCGCTTCGGCGTGCGCCACAAGGAGCAGCTCAAAAACCTCCGCAGCGAGGTGGACGTTCTGACCCTGACCGCCACGCCCATCCCGCGCACGCTCAACATGGCCCTGTCCGGCATGCGCGACCTCTCCATCATCGCCACCCCACCGGTGGAACGTCACCCCATCAAGACCTTCGTCAGCCCTTGGAACGACACACTGATCCAAGAGGCGGTGCTGCGCGAATTCAAGCGTGGCGGACAGGTCTATTTCCTCCACAACGAGGTGGAAACGATCGAGAATCAGGCGCAGAAGCTCCAGGCACTGATCCCCGAGGCGCGACTCCAGGTGGCCCACGGACAGATGCGCGAACGCGATCTGGAGCGTGTGATGCGCGACTTCTACCATCAGCGCTTCAATCTGCTGGTCTGCACCACCATCGTCGAGAGCGGCATCGATGTCCCGAGCGCCAACACCATCATCATCAACCGGGCCGACAGGCTGGGCCTGGCGCAGCTGCACCAGCTACGCGGACGTGTCGGACGCTCGCACCACCGCGCCTACGCCTATCTGGTGACGCCACCGACCAAGGCCATGACGGCCGACGCCAAGAAGCGGTTGGAGGCGATCGAGTCGATGGAAGATCTGGGCGCCGGCTTCACCCTGGCAACCCACGACTTGGAGATCCGAGGCGCGGGCGAGCTGCTCGGCGACGAACAATCCGGCCAGATCGCCGAAATCGGCTTCACGCTCTACATGGATCTACTGGAGCGCGCAGTCCAAGCGCTCAAGGCCGGACGCGCGCCCGAGCTGGACCGCCCGCTCGATCACGGCACCGAGATCGATCTCGGCATCCTGGCCCTACTGCCGAGCGATTATCTGCCGGACGTGCATGCCCGTCTGGTGATGTACAAACGCATCGCCAGCGCCAAGGACACGGAGGAACTGAAGGAATTGCAGGTCGAAATGATCGACCGTTTCGGACTGCTGCCGGAGCCGGCCAAGAACCTGCTCGACATCACAGAACTCAAACTCAAGGTCCAACCCTACGGTATCCGTAAAATAGAAGCGGGTCCGGCAAGCGGACGCATCCTGTTCGACGAAAACCCCAAGATCGACCCGGCCAACCTGATCCGACTGATCCAGACCAAGCCCCGGGAGTTCAAGCTCGACGGTGGCGACAAGCTCAAGTTCTTCCGCCAGATGCCGGAACCGCAACAACGGTTGCGGCAGACCAACGCGGTAGTCGCAGAATTGATTGGATAAAGAGGGAGTCGCCGATCAACGCCATCCCGGCATTCGATCGGCTCGCAAGACCAGCCCGTCCTGGGGATCAGGACTTCTTCTGGCATCCGGAGCAGATACCGTAGACCACCAGCGAGTGGTCCTCGATACGGAAATCGTGCTCGGAGGCGATGCGCGTCTGACGGTTTTCGATCGTGGAATCGACGAACTCGACGATCTTGCCGCACTTGATGCAGACCAAATGATCGTGGTGATCGCCGTGGTTGAGCTCGAAAACCGACTGACCGCCCTCGAAGTGGCGCCGACAAACCAGCCCGGCACTCTCGAACTGAGTGAGCACGCGATAGACGGTCGCCAAGCCGATTTCCTCCTGCTGGCTCAGGAGTTCCTTGTAGACGTCCTCCGCACTCAGATGACGCTTCCCACAATTTTCAAGAATTTTCAGGATCTTGACCCGAGGCGCAGTCACCTTGAGTCCGGCCTGTTTGATCTGCTGGCTTTCCAATTGGATCTCCCCGTCAGGTGCCAATGAGCCAAGACAGGCCCGATTCGACACACCTTGCCATGCCCCCCCTGTAAACGGGTGCCGGCGCTGCTGTATGATGCTGCGGTTTATCGCAAAGTCGTTGTCAGAGCAAGATGCGAAAGATATTCAGTTCTCCGATGATTGGTTGGCTGGCGGCACTGGCTGTCATGGGATGCGCACGGGAAGAGAAACCGGACGACTATCAGGCATCGGTTCTGGAGGATCTGCCGTTCGTCTACAAAATGACGGTTCAACAAGGGAACATCATTACCGAGCAGATGGTCGACAAGCTCGAACTCGGGATGAACAAGCGCCAGGTTGCCTTCCTGCTGGGCACGCCGCTACTCACCGATTTCTTCCACACCAACCGCTGGGACTACGTCTACACCATCAAACGCGGACACCAAAGCATGGAGCAGCGCTCGCTGACGCTCTACTTCAAGGATGACACCCTGGTCCGCATCGCGGGCGATATGCACCCGGACCCCAATCGCAAAGCCGCCCAGGAACCCTCGGAGATACTGGTCACCGTTCCCGATTATAAGGAACGCAAGGGCCTGATCACGCGCGGGCTCGAGGCCGTCGGGCTGGAACCGGAAAACTAATCGTCGACACGATTCGGCTCAAACTCAAGCGGTGGCGGTCGTTTTGCCCGTGCCTGTGGTATCCGCCGCCCGCTGCTTGCGCGCCGCCTTGGGATCGGCGATCAGCGGGCGGTAGATCTCGATCCGGTCGCCATCCTGCGGGACCTGATTGAGCTTGGCAAGCTTGCCGAAGATGCCGATCTTGTTGACTCCAAGATCGATCTCCGGGAAACGCGCAAGCACCCCGGATTGCTCGATCGACTCCTCGACGCTGGTTCCGACGCGCACCTCGAGATCGCGCTGGAACTGCTCCGAGGCACCAACGTAGGCAACCGAAATCTGCAGATAATCGCTCACCGGTAGACCTCGTCGGCACGCTTGCAAAAGGCATCGACCAGGGTGTTGGCGATCTGATTGAAAACGCCGCCGAAGGCCTTGTCGATCAGCTTTCCCGAAAACTCGAACTCGAGTTCCAATTCCACCTTCGAGGCATCCTCGCGCAACGCGGTGAAATGCCAGCAGCCGTTGAGCTTGCGGAACGGGCCATCGACCAGATCGAGCGTCATCCATCGGTCGCGCTCGAAACGGTTACAGGTACTGAAGGTCTGACGGATCCCCATGCGGGCGACCTCGATCTGACCGCAGATCTTCTCGTCGGTCTCCGACAACACAGAGGTGCTGCTGCACCAAGGAAGGAATTTGGGATAGGAACCGACGTCGTAGACGAGATGGAACATTTGCGATGCCGAATGAGACACCAGCGCACTTTTCTTGACGGTAGCCACTATTTTTCTAACGAACCAACTTGTTGTTCTGGAAACAGCGGGGCTCAGGGTCCGACACGCCGAAATCGGCTAGGCCGAGACCTGATCTCGCACGATATCGGCCAACCATTCGGCGAGCCGCTCTACCTGATCGGCATCCACGCCCTCGACCATCACCCTGACCAGCGGCTCCGTGCCCGAGGGACGTAGAAGCACCCGCCCCCGCTCTCCGAGTTCGCGCTCGGCCGTCGCGACCGCGTCCAGCACCGCAGGCGCCCTGACGACCTCTCGATTGCCACCCAGACGCACGTTGACGAGTCTCTGCGGATAGAGTTCGACCTCGTCCGCCAAGTCTTCAAAAGAGCGTTCGAGGCGATTGATCGCCGCCAGTGCCTGTAAGGCGGAGACAATCCCGTCACCGGTACTGGTACGGTCGCGACAAATGATATGTCCAGAGGGCTCTCCCCCCAGAATGCCATCGGTATCCCTGAGGCGCTCCATGATATAGCGGTCACCGACCTTGGTGCGTGCGAACCCGAGCCCCAGACGCCGCAACGCATGCTCCAGACCCAGGTTGCTCATCAAGGTCCCCACGACCTCGCCGCGCATGGTCTCGGCCGCCAGCCGGGACTTGGCGATAATGTAGAGCAGACGATCGCCGTCGATCAATCGGCCGCGCGCGTCCACCATGAGCACGCGATCCCCGTCGCCATCGAAGGCGATTCCAAGATCGGCGCCCTCGGCCACCACGGTCGCGCAGAGCGCCCCAGGCTCGGTCGAGCCGACATCCCGATTGATGTTGAACCCGTCGGGTTCGGTCCCGATCGAAACAACGCTCGCGCCCAACTCCTCAAGGACATGGGGGGCCGTATTGTAGGTCGCGCCATTGGCGCAATCGACGACGATCTTGAGGCCCCGAAAGTTCATCGACGATGGAATCGTGCTCTTGCAGAACTCGATGTACCGACCGTTGGCATCCTCGACACGCTTGGCCTTGCCCAAGGCGCTCGAATCGACGGTCCGCAACGGGCACTCCAGCTCCGCCTCGATCGCCATCTCGACCTCGTCCGGCAGCTTATCGCCGTCCGAAGAGAAGAATTTGATGCCATTGTCCTGATAGGGATTGTGCGAGGCGGTGATGACGATGCCCGCCGAGGCGCGAAAGGCGCGCGTCAGATAGGCAACGCCCGGAGTGGTCATGGGACCGAGCAGGCGGATATTGACGCCTGCCGCCACCAGCCCCGCCTCCAGGGCGGATTCGAACATATAGCCCGAAATACGGGTGTCCTTTCCGATCAGAATCTTGCCCCTGCCGTTGCCGAGCACGCGCCCGGCCGCCCAGCCGAGCTTGAGCACGAAATCAGGGGTGATATGACCCTCGCCAACGCGCCCACGAATGCCATCCGTACCGAAATAGCGACGCATCGATCAATGCTCTCCAGCGGGACGCGCGACGGGACCGCCGTCGGACAGATTCCCCTTATCCTCGGACGAACCGGCGGGACGCTTGGGCTCGTCGTCCTCCCAATCCCGAGGCGGACGCGGGACGCGACCTTCCATGATATCGCCGATCTGGGCCGAATCGATCGTCTCGTATTTCATCAGCGCTTCAGCCATGGTGTGAAGCTTTTCGATGTTCTCGACGAGCAACGTCCGAGCCCGCTCATAGTTACGCTCGATGACGTTGCGGATCTCCTCGTCGATGACATGGGTGGTCTCGTCCGACACGCTCTTGTGCTGGGTCACCGAATGACCGAGGAACACCTCCTGCTCCTCCTCGCTATAGGTCAGCGGTCCGAGCCGGTCGGACAGCCCCCACTTGGTCACCATGTTGCGGGCAATCTCGGTCGCGCGATGGATGTCGTTCTGCGCCCCGGTGGTCACGCAATCGGGACCGAAGATGAGCTCCTCGGCCACACGACCGCCGAAGAGGCTGGAGACGCTGCTTTCCAGACGCTGCTTGCTGTAGCTGAAGCGGTCGTCCTCGGGCAGGAACAGCGTCACGCCCAGCGCGCGACCGCGCGGGATGATGCTGACCTTATGCACCGGATCGTGATCCGGAACCAGGCGCCCGACGATGGCGTGACCCGACTCGTGGTAGGCGGTCAGCCGCTTATCGTCCTCGGACATCACCATGGATCGACGCTCGGCGCCCATCATGATTTTGTCCTTGGCCTTCTCCATGTCGTCCATGTCGACCAACTTCTTGTTGGCACGCGCGGCGAACAAGGCGCCCTCGTTGACCAGGTTCGCCAGGTCGGCACCGGAGAAGCCCGGAGTCCCGCGCGCCAGGATCGACGCCTTGACATCCTCGGCCGCCGGAATCTTACGCATATGGACCTTGAGGATCTGCTCGCGTCCGCGCACGTCGGGAAGCGGCACCACGACCTGACGGTCGAATCGGCCTGGGCGCAAGAGCGCGGGATCCAGAACGTCCGGGCGGTTGGTGGCCGCGATCACGATCACACCCTCGTTGCCCTCGAAGCCGTCCATCTCGACCAGCAATTGGTTCAGGGTCTGCTCACGCTCATCATGTCCGCCGCCGAGGCCGGCTCCGCGATGACGTCCGACCGCATCGATCTCGTCGATGAAGATGATGCAGGGCGCATGCTTCTTCGCCTGCTCGAACATGTCTCGAACCCGCGAAGCGCCGACACCGACGAACATCTCGACGAAATCCGAACCCGAAATGGTGAAGAACGGCACCTTGGCCTCACCGGCGATGGCGCGAGCCAGCAAGGTTTTACCGGTTCCGGGAGGACCGACCATGAGGACGCCCTTGGGAATCTTGCCGCCGAGCTTCTGGAACTTGCTCGGATCCTTGAGGAAGTCGACCATCTCGGTGACCTCCTCCTTGGCCTCCTCGGCGCCGGCGACATCCTGGAAGGTGACCTTGATCTGATCCTCGGACAGCAAGCGCGCGCGGCTCTTGCCGAACGACATGGCTCCGCGACCGCCCGCTCCACCCTGCATCTGGCGCATGAAGAGGATCCAAAGGCCGACGAGGATCAGCAGCGGGAACCAGTTGATGAGAATCTGCACCAGCACGGACTGCTTCTCGGGCGGCGCAGCCTTGATCACCACGCCATGATTCAGCAGATCGCCGACCAATCCGTCGTCCCCCGGACTGTAGCTCGTGAAACGCTGTCCGGACTCGTTGACACCCTCGATCGTCCGCCCCTGGATGGTGACCTCTTTGACGCCACCCTGTTTCACCTGCTCGATGAAATCCGAATAATTCAGGCTTCTTGGGGTCGATTGGGTGGTAGTGAAATTGTTGAACACGGACATCAGCACGATGGCGATGACCACCCAAAGAAGAATATTTTTCGCCATGTCACTCACGGCTTATTGGCCCCTAACGGTTGTCTGCCCATAACGCTGGCACAGGTTAATCCATGAAGTTAGCACCGACGCACTAGCGATTAAAGCCTTTTGCGACCAGATAAAGCTCTCGGCTCTGGGCGCGCGAGGATTTGGGCTTGCGGCTCGCGACCTGTCGGAAGCTCCCGCGCAAGTCGCGCAGATAGGCGTCGAATCCGGTGCCTTGAAAGGCCTTGACGACCATCGATCCTCCGGGCTTCAACTGCTCGCGCGCCAGCTCCAGCGCCAGTTCCAAGAGGTACATACTCCGACTCTGATCGACAATGGACGTTCCGGTGATATTGGGCGCCATATCCGATAGCACCAGATCCAGCGGCTCCTGGCCAAGCGCGGCGCGCAGCTCCGAGAGCACCACGTCATCGCGAAAATCGCCTTCCAAAATCTCGACCCCGGCGAGCGGGTCCATCGGAAGGATATCCAGAGCGATGACGCGCCCGCTCGCTCCGACCAGCTGGACGGCGATTTGCGACCAGCTTCCGGGCGCCGCGCCCAGATCGACCACGCGCATTCCGGGCGAAAGGACGCGATCCTTCTCCTGGATCTCCAGGAGTTTATAGGCCGCGCGCGAACGATACCCATCAATCTGGGAGCGCTTGACGTAGGGATCGTTGACGTGACGGTCGAGCCAACGCCGACTGGATTTGCTTCTTGCCATGAGTGGAACGGAAGGGGTCAGGAAGGAGAAACGGTACGAAAGCCGGCCCGGCATCAAGCCGGCCGGTTAGGCTAACACATTCCGAGCAATGAGCCTGCCGCAAATCGAGCGAGTCGACTGATGTCAGAGGTCGTGAACCCAGCGGAAACGAAAGAGTTCAAGCAAAACACCCGCCGTTCCACCACCGAAGAGCCCCCCCAGAATGGCCTGCTGAATTTCGAGATGCATGGTCTCGCTCGCGATCAGCGACACCCCCTCGCCAAGACTCAGCAGCGGGCCAGCGACCATCCAGACGCTGCCAGCCGCGACACCGGCGAGAACCGCCATGATGAGGGCCTCGATCACATAGCAGGGATGCGATTCGAGCCGAATGCGGCGCGACAGGGTGACCCACCAGCGCACGGTCGAGACATAGAGGATACCGTTAACGCTCACCACGAAGGCAAGAATTGCGAAGATCGGAAACGGCTCGGGGTGAAGCGGCTCGGCGATCGCCAGCACAGTCCCACCGACCAAGCCGGTCGCGAGCCCGGCTAGCGCCTTGCCAGGAACGCTACGCGAGCAGCGCTTGGGGAAGGAAATGGTGAGCCCGACGGTTGCCGCCAATATGGCCGCCACCAAGGCCACATCCGAGAGCGACACCTGCCCCCCGAGCAGGATCAGCATGGCGACACCCACCATCGCGCCCACTCCAGTACTGATGAGCGCGAGTTCGCGCGCACCATAAAGAACCGCGCCCACGCCACCAGCGGCCGATGCGGCAACGACATAGGAAAAATAGCCGAACCCCATTCCCTTCAAGAGCAGCACGACCCCGATGAACAAGGGGGCGTAGATCATGCCGATCAGGCTCCAGACGATACCGCGAAGGAACGCGGACCGCGCGCGTGATTTCAAGGTGAGATCTGCGACTTCAAGCGCGGCATAGGGTCGAGCATTGGCAAATTCGGTCGAACTCTCGGGAGACATGGACACACCACCGCATACTGCATAAGGACTGCTGAATCAAGGATGCATCAAGGCCGCACCCCTCCCCATGACCCAGCTCAATCACCGCAAGCAAAACGCCCAAGAGGCGCGCGCCGATAGAGAAACATCATGGCGGATCATTGCCGTTAATGGTACGAGGCCTGACAGGCATGCGACGAGAAAGACTTCACACAAAGAAAAACGGGGCCAGCGGCCCCGTTTACGTATCCGATCCGAGGGATCGAATTCGACGCGATCAGCCGGCCCGCAGAGTCCAGGAGGCACACCAGCCGTTCAGGTTGATCAGCTTACCGGGGAACAGCTGGCAACCCTTCCACGTATCCGTCGCGCCCTCAGCGTCCGGAAGCATGAACTGGCAGTTGCCGCAATGCTGCTCTGCCGGGGGCAACCCAGGACGAGCGGCTGCAAGGCGATCGGATTCAGCGGCATTCTCGTGGTACTTCAGGGCCGCTGCGGTCGGGTCATCGGGGGTCACGGCATTCGCGGGGGCCTGAGCGCGAGCGGTGCCGACACCGACCAAGTTGATCATCGGAATCGCTGCGGCGGTACCCAGCATCACTTTGACGGCGTCGCGACGGCTCTTGCAGATTGGCTTATCGGACATTGAGTCACTCCTGAGGGATTAGGCACAGTATTGAAGTCTCGACACTCCCGGCCTCAAACCGGAGGTCGTCGTTCATTTTGCATCACTAGATCGAAAAAGGCGAGTCACTCACCGTTAAGCGTTAAGTGAATCGCGCGACGGATCAGACCCGTGTCAGTTGAGATAGGTTCCCGCGCCGAGATAGCGCGCGCGCCAGTATGGGTTTGCCAGGCGCGCGATACGTACCCGATGACGCGACGTCGACGCGTGCACGAAACGCTCTCGATCGATCATCAATCCAACATGATAGACACCTGGCCCGGTCTTGAAAAAAACCATGTCACCCGGACGTGGACGATCACCGGAAACAGGCTTCGCCGCCTTTCGCTGCGCCTTGGCCGTTCGAGGGATATTCAAACCCACAACATGATGCGCGTAGAAGGTCAGCCCGCTGCAATCGAAGCCCTCTTTCGGCGTCTCGCCCCCATAGACATAGGGTGTTCCGACCTGAGCCAGCCCCGCCAGAACCACATCAGCCCGCCGCTTCGTCGCATCGTCGCCCTCGCGCCCAGCGATGCTGGAACAGCCCGACACGAGAAACAGCCCCCCAACAGCCCCTAAACAGATCAATAGCCAACGCACACGAACCTTCATAAATAACTCACAATTACAGTCATAATATGCTGTTTTAAATAAACATATAAGTGCATCCAACATCTATGTCAAGCACGCTGAACGGCAACATCGACGACTGCCGTCACACCCCATGCGCCACGGAGGCTTTACGCAACCAGCCGCAAACCTTAAATTTATTAGATTGACGGAAATCAAATTTCCATCCGTTTCCCAGCAAACCCTTCGCAAGCGGGCGAACCTGAAAGCAGGTATTCGCCCTCCCCCTTGGAGTGCAACCCATGCCCGAAACCAAACACTGCCGGCTACTGATCCTTGGATCAGGGCCGGCCGGCTATACCGCAGCCGTTTACGCGGCCCGCGCCAACCTCAAGCCCGTTCTGGTGACCGGCCTCGAGCAGGGCGGGCAACTCATGACGACAACGGAGGTGGACAACTGGGCAGGCGACCCGGATGGCGTGCAAGGCCCGGAGCTCATGGAGCGGATGCGCCGACATGCCGAACGCTTCGAAACCGAGATCATCTTCGATCACATCAATGCGACCGATCTCAGCGGACGCCCACTCAAACTCATGGGTGATTCGGCCACCTACACCTGCGATGCGCTCATCATCGCCACAGGCGCCAGCGCCATGTACACCGGCCTTCCTTCAGAGCAGGAATTCCGCGGACGCGGAGTCTCGGCATGTGCGACCTGCGACGGTTTTTTCTATCGCAATCAGAAGGTCGCTGTCATCGGAGGCGGCAACACGGCGGTCGAGGAAGCCCTTTATCTCTCGAACATCGCCTCGGAGGTCGTGCTGGTCCACCGACGCGATAGCTTGCGGGCAGAGAAGATCATGCAGAAGCAGCTGTTCGAGAAGGTCGAGCATGGCAACGTCCGCATCGCCTGGAGCCATGTCCTCGACGAGGTTCTCGGAGACGCGACCGGCGTGACCGGAATCCGCATCAAGAGCACCCAGGACGACTCCACCCAAGACATCGACCTGCACGGCGTCTTCATCGCGATCGGGCACAAGCCCAACACCGAGATCTTCGCCGGACAGCTCGACATGGAGAACGGCTACATCAGGGTCCAGAGCGGCACCCAGGGGAATGCCACCGCCACCTCCATTCCCGGTGTCTTCGCGGCTGGCGACGTCATGGATCAGATCTATCGACAGGCCATCACCTCGGCAGGAAGCGGCTGCATGGCCGCGCTGGATGCCGAAAAATATCTCGACGCGCTCGCAACGGAAGCGATCTGAGGACCGCCCTGCTTGGAGCTGACCCGCGAGCCCATATCTCGATGCCATGGACGGCACCATCAAACTCGCTCCAAACACCTACAGGGTGACGACACACCCCGCGATTCGAGAGATCCCCGCCAGTGACTGGAATCGACTCGCAAGCCCGGACACCCCGTTCATGCGCCACGAATTCCTGGCAGCCATGGAGGATCACGGCTGCGTCGGCGAAAGCCTGGGCTGGCTACCCATGCATCTGGCACTCAGGGACGAGCACGGCCACCTGCTCGGTGCGGCGCCCTGCTATCTCAAGAGCAACTCCTATGGCGAATTCGTTTTCGATTGGTCATGGGCCGACGCCTATCATCGGCACGGACTGAGCTACTACCCCAAGCTTGTCATCGCCTCGCCCTACACCCCCGCTACCGGACCGCGAATACTCACCGAACAGGGCGCGGCACGCGAGCAGCATGCCTCCGCACTCATCCAGGCTGCCGCCCGCGTCGTGGAGCGCCTTGGCGTCTCCTCGACCCATTGCCTCTTCAATACGGATGAAGAGGCAAACCTCTTGGAGTTGCAGGGATTCATGCGACGTGTCGGCTGCCAGTTCCACTGGAACAACCGAGGGTACGAAAACTTCGACCAGATGCTCGATACCTTCACCTCGACCAAACGCAAGCAGATCAAACGCGAGCGTCGGCGCGTCACAGAAGCGGGGCTACGCCTGCGCCGCGTGCGAGGCGACGAAGTCACCGAGGAGGAATGGGGCCTCTTTCACCGCCTCTATTGCAACACGTTCGATAAGCGAGGGGGCCTCCCGACGCTCACCCTCCCCTTTTTTCAGGCCATCGCACAGGACATGGGGGAAAACCTTTTGCTCGTGCTGGCCTACCAGGGGAACCGCATCGTCGCGGCGGCGTTCAACCTCGTTGGAAGGCACTCGCTCTATGGACGGCACTGGGGATGCACCGAGGATTTCCATAGCCTTCACTTCGAAGCCTGTTACTATCAGGGACTTGAATATTGCATCGAACAGGGCTTGAACCGCTTCGAGCCAGGCGCCCAAGGTGAGCACAAGGTCAGCCGAGGTTTCCTGCCAACCCGAACCTGGTCTGGCCACTGGGTGGCGGACCCAACCTTCCGAGCGGCCATTGCTCGATTCCTCGAACAGGACACCAGAGGCATGGATGAGTATCTCGCCGCGATGCAGACACATAGTCCCTATCGGGCTCTTGCATGATGGAATATCGCGCAAGCCACCCGCCTCTTCGCCCGGTGCGGATAGTCGATGATCGCGCTACTCGACCCCTACGACCGACAGTCCTTTCCAGACCCACGCGTCGCACTGCAGGAACCGAACGGCCTGCTCGCCGTGGGCGGCGACCTCAGCACAGGACGTCTGCACAACGCCTATCGACGCGGCATCTTCCCCTGGTTCAGCCCCGGAGACCCCATCCTCTGGTGGTCTCCCGACCCGCGCACCGTCATCTTTCCAAAGCAGATTCATATCTCCCGCAGCCTTCGAAAACATCTGCGCAAGCATGATCTTAGAGTCTCATTCGATCGCGATTTTTTCGGCGTCATCCATGGTTGCGCCCAACCTCGCGACGATCAGGGCGGAACCTGGCTCCTGCCCCAAATGATTGCCGCCTATCAAAGTCTCCACGCAATTGGGCTTGCCCATTCGGTCGAGGTCTGGCGGGAAGCAGAACTGGTGGGCGGACTCTACGGCGTCGCGATCGGCCGCGCCTTCTTTGGCGAGTCCATGTTCAGTCGCGTTACGGATGCATCCAAGGTCGCGCTCGTCCATCTGTGCAAACGTCTTGCCGACTGGCAGTTTGGCGTCGTCGATTGCCAGATGCGGACCGACCACCTCACCAAAATGGGGGCGATCGAGATTCCACGCGAAGAGTTCCTGACTCTGCTCGACGAGCATTGCCCCCGATCCGGCTTCAATTCCAACTGGTTCGAGGGTTTCGAGGATCCGACGACGGCATTGGAAACGACCGCGCCCAAGCCAACAACCCCACCATCGTGATGAACCGGGGTTCGTTGATGAGTCCTAATTTCATGATGAATCAGAATGATAGATCTCGACAGGGTCGTCACATCGCGCTGTACACGACCGCCGATCATGCGTGCTCCTACCTAGATGATCGGCTCGCCAGAACGCTCTTCGTCGATCCGAGCATCCGCATCGACAGCTCAACCTATCAGGCTCTGATCGATCAGGGATTCCGCCGCAGCGGGACGCATGTCTACCGCCCTGCATGCAAAGGATGCACCGAGTGCATTCCGGTGCGAATCCCGGTCGATCGCTTCGCACCGAATCGCTCGCAACGGCGCAACTGGAAGTCGAACGCCCCCAGGATACTGCTCCGCGAACGCCCGGCGGAATTCGACGAGGAGCACTTCGCGCTCTATCGGCGTTATCTCGAAAGACGTCATCCCGATGGGAGCATGGCGGAAGACGCGACAGAAGAAAGCTATCGCCGCTTCCTGGTCGAGCCCTGGGGTGGACGGACCCAGTTCGTCGAACTGCGGTTGGACGAACGACTTGTCGGAGTCGCCGTAACCGACGTACTGGAGCGCGGCCTCTCCGCCGTCTATACCTTTTTCGACCCAGAACTGTCCGCGCAAGCCCCCGGAACCTTCGCCGTGCTCGCGCAAATAGAGCTCACGCGACGTATCGGCCTACCCTATCTGTATCTCGGCTACTGGATCTCGGGCAGCAAAAAAATGGCGTACAAGAAACACTTTCGCCCGATCGAGGCGTGGGATGGGCAGGAATGGCGCCCGCCCGGCAACGGAGAAGGATCTGCCATCAAGTGACCCACCGCTCACAGATCGCACGACAGCAGCCTCGAATGAAATGCCGCGAACCCAATCCGATGTGATATAATCCGTGGGCTTTGATAGCCGAGCTGTTCACCTAGAAAACACACTATGTCAAAAGACGACGTCATTCAAATGGAAGGCACGGTCACTGAGACCTTGCCGAATACGGTCTTCCGAGTCCAGCTGGAAAACGGCCACAACGTGACCGCTCATATTTCCGGAAAGATGCGCAAGCACTACATCCGCATCCTCACCGGCGACAAAGTCACGGTCGAGCTCACACCTTATGATCTGACCAAGGGCCGCATCGTCTACCGAGCCAGATAGGCTCAGCATACCGCGCCGCTTCGGCTGAGTCGGTTCGCCCAGGGCGCGAAAACACAGGTATGCGGCAGACTTGGTTGGCAACCGCCATCCATGGCGGCCTCGCTCCCTGCAGGAAAAACGGCGGACAATTCTCCGCATGCTTGCGGATCGTTCGAGCGCCTGGACTAAATCCAGCGACGCACCATCCGAACCGCCCTCCCGCAGGAACCGCCAGCCAGATCAGGCGCCGACCAGATCGCACACCTCGCCATTGATCTCGAACGAGAGTTCCTCGCCGTCCGCGCAAACGCGCACGGTGCCTCCCCCGACCAACTCTCCGAACAGAAGCGCATTCGCCAAGGGCTTCTTGATGTGCTGCTGAATGACCCGAGCCATGGGACGGGCACCCATCTTGGGGTCGTACCCCTTCTCGGCCAGCCAGTGGCGCACACCGGCATCGACCACCAGCTGCACCTTCTTCTCCGCCAACTGCTGTTCGAGCTCGAAGACGAACTTGTCGACAACGCTATGGATGGTTTCCTCCGCCAGTGAGGAGAACTGCACCACAGCGTCGAGACGGTTACGGAATTCGGGCGAGAAGTGACGCTTCAAGGCCTCCATGCCATCGGTCGAGTGATCCTGCTCGGTGAACCCGATCGAGCGACGCGAGGTCTCCTCCGCCCCCGCATTCGTGGTCATTACCAGCACCACATTGCGGAAATCGGCCTTGCGACCATTGTTGTCGGTCAAGGTCCCGTGGTCCATGACCTGCAGCAGCAGGTTAAAGACATCGGGATGCGCCTTCTCGATCTCATCGAGCAGCAGGACCGAATGGGGATGTTTGTTGACCTGCTCGGTCAGCAGACCGCCCTGATCGAACCCAACATAGCCGGGAGGCGCGCCAATCAACCTCGAGACCGTATGGCGCTCCATATACTCGGACATGTCGAAGCGCAACAGCTCCATACCGAGAATCCGGGCCAACTGACGCGTCACCTCCGTCTTGCCAACACCGGTCGGCCCCGTGAAGAGGAAGGAGCCGATCGGCTTACCCTCGTTGACCAGTCCAGAGCGATTCATACGAATCGCCGACGCCAACGCATCGATCGCCGGATCCTGACCATAGACGACCATCTTGAGATTGCGATCCAGGTTCTTCAGCGATTCCGTATCAGACGCCGACACCCGCTTCGAGGGAATACGCGCCATCTTGGCGACGATGGACTCCACATCGGCGACGTCGATCCGCTTTTTGCGCTTAGAGGGCGCCATCAGCTGGACATAGGCGCCCGCTTCATCGATGACATCGATCGCCTTATCGGGCAGATGCCGATCATTGATGTGACGGCTTGACAGCTCGGCCGCCGCCCGTAGCGCCGGATTGGTGTAGCTGACCTGATGGTGATCCTCGAAACGCGATTTGAGCCCCTTGAGGATCTCGATCGTTTCCTCGACGGACGGTTCCTCGACGTCGATCTTCTGGAAACGCCGCGCCAAGGCCCGATCCTTTTCGAAGATTCCCCGGTACTCCTGATAGGTGGTAGACCCGATGCAGCGCAGATCTCCCGACGCGAGGACCGGCTTGATGAGATTGGAGGCATCCATGACCCCACCGGACGCCGAACCCGCGCCGATGATGGTATGGATCTCGTCAATGAAGAGAATCGCCTGGGGTTGGCGCTTGAGCTGCGCCAGAACCGATTTCAGACGCTTCTCGAAATCGCCACGATATTTGGTGCCCGCAACCAGGCCGCCTAGATCGAGCGAGTAGATGACCGCATCGTCGAGCACATCCGGCACCTCGCCATCGACGATCTTCTTGGCCAACCCCTCGGCAATGGCCGTCTTCCCAACACCGGCCTCACCGACGAACAAGGGATTGTTCTTGCGCCTCCGGCAGAGAATCTGAATGGTGCGCTCCACTTCCTTCGCTCGACCGATCAGGGGGTCGATACGACCTTGGCGAGCCATTTCGTTCAGATTGGTCGCGAAATTCTCGAGCGGAGAGCCGCCACCCTCCTTCTCTTCACCGCGAACCTCGTCGGCATCGCCAGGCGACTCATCCTCTTGACTCTCGCCCGGAACCTTGGAGATCCCGTGCGAGATGAAATTGACTACGTCGAGACGCGTCACGTCCTGCTGATTGAGCAAGTAGACGGCCTGCGAATCCTGTTCGCTGAACAGCGCGACCAAAACATTGGCGCCCGTGACTTCCTTCTTCCCGGCCGATTGAACATGAAAGACCGCGCGCTGCAGAACCCGCTGGAACCCAAGCGTGGGCTGGGTATCCCGATCCTCGCTTTCAGGGATAAGCGGCGTCGTCTCCTCAATGAAAGAGGAAATCTCCTTGCGTAGCCGATCTGAGTCCGCGCCACAGGCGCGCAGCACCTTGGCTGCGGTTGGATTGTCCAGCAAACACAGCAACATGTGCTCGACGGTCATGTATTCGTGATGCTTTGCGCGAGCCTCCTTGAAGGCTCGGTTTAGCGAAAATTCGAGTTCTTTGCTCAGCATCGGCCTAATTCCAAGCGGGGGTTTATGAAACCGGGTTTATAAAATCATTGTCATGCTTCCGCACAGCGGTCTACAGGCAACACCTCAAGCCTCTTCCATCGTACACATCAGCGGATGCTGATTGGTGCGCGCATAATCGTTCACCTGGGAGACCTTGGTTTCGGCGATATCCTTGGTGAATACACCGCAGACACCGACACCACGCGTATGCACATGCAGCATAACTTGGGTCGCCTTTTCACGATTCATAGCGAAGAAGATCTCCAGAACCAGAACGACGAACTCCATCGGGGTGTAATCGTCGTTCAATAACAACACCTTGAACAAAGGTGGACGGCGTAGCTTGGGTCGCGCCTCTTGGACAGTGAGTCCTGAGTCGCGTTCCTCGCCTGGTATATCGTTGCTCATGATCTCGGATTCTAGTCAAATTTGATTCAGGTCTTCGATCTCCTCCAAGAGCCGGAACGAGACCGCGCACCTGAACGAATCAACCGGGAAAAACGGGGGTTCGAGCGCCCACCAACATCTCCAGCACCCCTCTCGCAAACCGCTCGATCAGTCGATTTGACCAGCGAAATCAACTCACTATACTACTGAGTTGTGGTGTCAACTGCCGGATTCAAGGCATGGCGCCAGAAGAAGAATAACTATCGCTAACGAGAGCCCCGCAACCCTAGGAGGAGTGCGTCAATGATCACCGGTGTCGTTAAATGGTTCAATAACGCTAAGGGCTACGGCTTCGTGCAACCCGATGGACGCGAAGAGGACGTTTTCGTTCACTTTTCGTCGATCGACATGGAAGGCTACAAAACACTCAGGGAGGGACAGAGGGTCGAATTCGAATTGAGCGAGGGGCCGAAGGGGCTGCACGCAGCCAACGTCCATCGCGTCAGCTGACCATCCATTCCAGGCCGGGCCACCCGGTCATCATCTGACAGGATGCGGCTCTCGCGCCGAGGCCAAACCGGCCCGGCGCGAGAGCCAGCCTCTTACATCTTCCCGATCACCGCCGCACCGAATCCAGAGCAGCTCAGCTTGGTGGCGTCGTCCATCAGACGATGCAAGTCGTAGGTCACGGTCTTGGCCGCGATCGCGCCTTCCACACCCTTGATGATGAGATCGGCCGCCTCGGTCCACCCCATGTGACGCAGCATCATCTCAGCCGAGAGGATGAGGGAGGCCGGGTTGACCTGATCCTTGCCTGCGTATTTGGGCGCCGTGCCGTGGGTCGCCTCGAACATGGCGACCGAATCGGACAGGTTGGCACCCGGAGCCATGCCGATTCCACCGACCTGAGCCGCCAGTGCATCGGAGATGTAGTCGCCGTTGAGATTGAGCGTAGCGATCACCGAGTACTCCTTCGGGCGCAGCAGGATCTGCTGCAGGAAGGCATCGGCGATCACATCCTTGACGACGATCTCACGGCCGGTTTTGGGGTTCTTGAAGCTGCACCAGGGTCCGCCATCGATTTCGGCCGCACCGAACTCGGACTTAGCCAGGTCATAGCCCCATTCCTTGAAGGCGCCCTCGGTGAATTTCATGATATTGCCCTTGTGCACCAAGGTCACCGACGGACGATCGTTGTCGATAGCATACTGGATCGCCTTGCGGACCAGGCGCTCGGTGCCGTCCTTGGAGACCGGCTTGATGCCGATGCCGGAGGTCTCGGGGAAGCGGATCTTGGTGACGCCCATCTCGTTGCGCAGGAAATCGACCAGGCGTTGCGCCTCGGCACTGCCCTGCTGCCATTCGATACCCGCGTAGATATCCTCCGAATTCTCGCGGAAGATGACCATGTCGGTATGCTCGGGCTCCTTCAGCGGGCTGGGGGTGCCACTGAAATAACGCACCGGACGCAGGCAGACATAGAGATCCAGCTGCTGACGCAGCGCCACGTTGAGCGAGCGGATGCCGCCACCCACCGGCGTCGTGAGCGGCCCCTTGATGGACACGACGAAATCCCTGACCGCTTCCATAGTCTCCTCGGGCAACCAGACATCCTCGCCATAGGTCCGAGTCGACTTCTCGCCGGCATAGATCTCCATCCACTGG
Source organism: Thiorhodococcus fuscus (assembly GCF_042682685.1). Taxonomy (NCBI): domain Bacteria; kingdom Pseudomonadati; phylum Pseudomonadota; class Gammaproteobacteria; order Chromatiales; family Chromatiaceae; genus Thiorhodococcus; species Thiorhodococcus fuscus. Next base: position 175,457 of record NZ_JBHUHX010000007.1, on the reverse strand, counting down.
ATCTGACGCTTGCCGCCGTAGGACTTCTCGACCGCCGCATCGACCACCGCGCGCATCACCGGGGTGATATCGACACCGATACCGTCACCTTCGATGAAGGGGATGATCGGCTTATCGGGAACACTGAGGGAAAAGTCGGAATTGACCTGGATCTTTTCGCCCGTGGTCGGAATCTGTATCTTCTGATAGGCCATGTGCATCACTCTGTTGGCGGTGGAGAGAAAAGGCGTGATCCTACCATCCTGCCGCCTTTTTGAGCAGGCCCGACGCCCTCACACGTCTCTCCAGCCCGCCAGACAGAGCCTAACACCTGGCCTCCCAGGGCCAGGCCGCAGACGATTCATTATCGAAACCGAGCCCGCGATTGCGGGAACCGGCCGTTGGATCGCCGCTCGGCGCGTGCTTGAGCAACCCCGCCCGACCACGGAATCAAGTCAGCGAACGCGAACCTTCAACACCTCCTCCCCATCCGGGTCTGTCAGATGGACCGCGCAGGCGATACAGGGGTCGAAGCTGTGCACCGTTCGCAGGATCTCGATCGGCCGATCCACATCGGCCAGGGCATGCCCCTCAAGCGCGGCTTCATAGGGGCCAAGTTGCCCGCTTGCGTCACGCGGACCCGCGTTCCAGGTACTGGGTACCACGGCCTGATAGTTGGCGGTGCGACCATCCTCAATGACGATCCAATGCCCCAATGCACCGCGCGGCGCCTCCAGATGGCCGACCCCCTTGGCCTTGGACGGCCAGGTCGAGGGATCCCAGAGCGTCTCGTTGAAGGTTCGCAGATCCCCGCCACGAATATTGGCGAGCAGTTGGTCGTACCAGCCATCCATAGCCTCGACCATGATCTGGGTCTCCAAGGCCCTGGCCGCCGTTCTGCCCATCGTCGAATAGAGCGCTTCGAGCGGCAGATCGAGCGAGGCGAGCATGCCGTCGGCCAGTTCCTTGGTCCGCGTATGCCCGGTCGCGTAGAGCATCAGGACCCGCGCCAGCGGCCCGACCTCCACGGGACGGCCACGCCAGCGGGGTGACTTGAGCCACGAATACTGGTTGTCAACGTCCAGCTGCTGGTAGGGCGGCTCGGGTCCGGTGTAATCGAAGTCGGTCTCGCCGCTGTAGGGATGCAGCCCCGCGTTCCTGCCGGCGTCATAGTCGTACCAGGAGCGCGAGACGAATTCCTGGATCTCGTCCTCGGCATTCAGGTCGACCTCGCGGATGTCGGCGAGATTCCGATCAAGGATGACACCGCCAGGCACCAGATAAGAGCTGCGATCGCCGAAGCCCTTGGCGGGAAAATCGCCGTAGCACATGAAATTGCCGACGCCCTCGCCCTGCTGGAACCAATCCTTGTAGAAGCCCGCGATCGCAACCGTGTCCGGCAGATAGACCTGTTCCACAAACGCATGCATCTCGGCGATGAGCGAACGCACCCGCTCCAGCCCAGCCATATCGAGCGCCGTCCCTGCCTGGCTTCCAGAGTCGATGCTGATGGCACAGGGAACGCCGCCCACGACCAGATTGGGATGCGGGTTCTTGCCGCCGAAAATGGCATGAAGCTGCGCCACCTCGCGCTGCCAGGCGAGCGCATCGAGATAGTGGGCGACCGCCGTCAAATTGGCCTCTGGCGGCAGCCTGTAGGCCGGATGCCCCCAATAGCCGTTGGCGAAGATCCCGAGCTGACCCGACTCGACGAATCCCTTCAGCTTCCGCTGGACGTCCCCGAAATAGCCCGGTGACGACTTGGGATAGCGACTGATGGACTGGGCCAGTTCGGAGGTCGCCTTGGGATCTGCGCTCAGCGCGGAGACGACATCGACCCAGTCGAGCGCATGGAGGTGATAGAAGTGCATGACATGGTCATGCACGTACTGAGCGCCCACCATGAGATTGCGGATCAGCTCCGCATTGGGTGGGATGGGATAGTCGAGCGCATCTTCGACGGCGCGGACCCCAGCCAATCCATGCACCAGGGTGCAGACACCGCAGATGCGCTGAACGAAGGCCCAGGCGTCGCGCGGATCGCGGTCGCGCACGATCAGTTCGATGCCGCGCACCATGGTGCCGGACGAGTAGGCGCTTTGGATCAGATTGCCATCCATCTGCGCCTCGATCCGCAGATGGCCCTCGATCCGGGTCACCGGATCGACCACTAACCTTGTGCTCATGCAGCCTCTCCCCGAATCGGCATCACCCTGCCAGTGCGCGGCTCATCCCCGAGATGCTCGGCGACCAGCTCGACCAGACTCTCGACCCGCGTGCCCCAATGGTTCTTCTGGCGACCGGCCTCGAAATTGAGCCGGCAACTGGCACAGCTCACCACCACCGTGCCGGCGCCGGTGGCATCGACCTGCCGCATCTTGATTCGAAACGAGGCGTCGCGCAGATGCGTCGCCCGCTCCAACAGAAAGATGCCGGCGCCTCCGCCACAGCACCAATTGAATTCCCTGTTGGCCGGCATCTCCACGAAATCCGCATCCATCGCCTTGAGCAGGGCGCGCGGCTCCTCGAATGCCCCTCCACGCCGTCCGGTCTTGCAGGGGTCGTGATAGGTGATCCGACCCTCGATCGGGGTCAACTTCAGCCGACCGGCCTTGGCCTGACGCCCCAGAAACTCGGACATGTACATCATCTCGAACGGCAGCTCTCCGCCCTTGAGCATCGGGTTCCAGCGCAGCGCCGGATAGGCATGGCCGCACTCGGCGATGACGAGCATCTTGGCGCCGATGCGCCGGGCGGCGGCGACGATGGGATCGACCTGTTTTTTCCACAGCGCCATATCACCCGACAAGAGTCCAAAGTTCGCGCTCTCGAACCCATCGCTACAGAGGGTCCAATCGACGCCCAGATGATTCATCACCTTCGCCGTCGCCAGCAGCCCCTGACCGTTGCCGACCAGATCTACGGCGGAGCTGAGAACCATCACCTCGGCCTGCTCGCGATCCAGCGGGACCTCGATTCCGGCCTGCTCGCGGATGGTGCCGACCATGCGCTTCAATGTCTCGGCGGAGGCCCCGAACACGGTACCGCGATGCAGCTGCTCCATGCGCAGGGCCGCCAGTTCGGGCGGTACCAATTCTGCGGCCACGAGCGCGCTTCGCTGGTGGTGCACCAGCGAGGCGATGTCGATTCCCATCGGACAGACCATGGTGCAGCGACCGCACTCAGAGCACGAGTCGTAGACCAGCTCCTGCAACTCTTCGAGGTCGCTCAGCTTGACCGGACTCAACACCAGCCGATACCACCAGCGAAAGGGCCCCAGCTCGCGCTGATAGACCCGCCGATAGAGATTCATCTTGCGCAGCGGGGCGTATTTGGTCTCGCCGGTAGCCTGGAAAAAGTGACAGGCGTTGGTGCACTGACCGCAGCGGATACAGCTCTCCAGCCACACGGCCTCGTCCGCGTTTGTCTCGGCGATCAGCGTGTCGATCGCCCTCCTCACCCGCACGGTTTCGGGAAGACTCGGGGGAGGCGCCATCTCGCGCAACATCCCGATTTGGGAGGCGAAGCCCTGGAAAACCTGATCGAAGGTCGGAAAAATCCGTTTCGGCACAGCGACGCTGCTCATATGCGGACCCCCTTGTGGGCATAGGCGACACCGCTCTGGGCGCGCGAAAAGACGAACCAGACCGCATGCATCAGCTTCCCGAAGGGGAACCAAGCGAACAGCAAAGCTGCGCTCAGGATGTGAAGAGCCAACATGGTTTCGTACCTCGGCCCCAAATGGGCGAACGCCATCAGCCCTGTCACCAGAGGTGCCGCCATCAGGATCCAAGAGAGATAGTCTCCCCAGTTGGAGCAATAGACAGCCGGCTTCGACATGCGCCGGGCGATGAGCGCGAGCAGGGACGCCAGGGCCAGGACTCCGGCTCCGACTCCAACGGCATTCGGCAAGCCTGGCCAGGAGGCCCCGGTCAAACGGGTGATGAACTCGATGTGCGGGACGATCCCGATCACCACGACCAGCGTGGCCAGGTGGAAGACATAGGCCATGGCCGTCTGATAACGCGTCGCGGTCGTGAATTCGCCGCTCGGCCAGGCGCGACTGAAAACGGTTCGATAGCCCTTGAAGTTGCCGAAGGCATCCCTCGGACGGGACAGATCGGCCCCGCGCGTCAGCACCAGAACGCCGAGCAGACGCCAAATGGTTCCAGTCGCCATGATGATGAGGGACCAATGGATCGCCGGCCCTCGTGCGAAATCCAACAGGGTCATGTGTCGTTCTCCTCCTGAGTTTTTTGGCGGACGAATGAATCGTCCGGACGTATGCAACCCGCACTCGGGTCATTCGTCCGAATGCAGCTTCGTCTCTGTTTTATGCTTCTTATCGCGTGCAAGCAGCGCCGCACCGGCACCGGCAACGGCCCCGACCGAGGCCGCGACCGCAATCTTCGGCCCGCTGCCGAACTGTCCCATGGCGACCGAATCGTAGATGCCGCCCTTGTCCCAGAAATTCGGCTCGGAACAACCGATGCATCCGTGCCCGGACTGGATCGGGAAACTCGTTCCCTGATTCCACTTGACCTGCGCGCAAGCGTTGTAGGTCTCAGGGGCCTGGCACCCCAACTTGTAGAGACACCAACCCCGACGGGCACCCTCATCATCGAAGGTCTCCGCGAACAGACCCCGATCATAGAAGGGGCGGCGGTAGCAGCGGTCGTGAACGTTTTCGCCGTAGAAGGCCAGCGGGCGCCCAAGCCGATCCAACTCGGGCATGGAACCCATCGTCAGGTAATGCGCGATCAGGCCCGTGATGGCGAGCGGCAGCGGCGGACAACCGGGGATATTGACGATCGGACGATCCGTGATGATCTCCTCCACCGACATCGCACCCGTGGGATTGGGCGCCGCCTTGGGCAGCCCCCCGTAGGCCGCGCAGGTCCCGATCGCGATGATCGCGGCGGCGCCGGCCGCGCTTTCGGTCAGCATGTCGAGATTGCTGATTCCGGCGATGGTGGAATAGGCCTTGACCGACGGGATCGCCCCGTCGACCAGCAACAGATACTGGCCGGCGTTCTCATGCATCGCCTGTTCACGGGCCGCCTCCGCCGCCGCGCCCGAGGCCGCCTGCAGGGTGTGGTGATAGTCGAGCGAGATGAAATCGAAGATGAGTCCTTCAATGCTCGGCGTGTTGGAGCGGGTCAGCGCCTCGGTGCATCCGGTGCACTCCTGAAAGGAAAGCCAGATCACCGAGGGACGGCGAGCCTGTTCCAATGCGTCGGCCAGCGCCGAAACGCTCGCGGCAGGCAACGCCATCATTGAGGTCATGGCGGAGCAGAACTTGAGAAAAGCCCTGCGACTCACGCCCTGGCGCCCTAGAAATTCACCCAGGGTTTCTCCGCTTGTCATCGCATCCTCCGTCGTCCTTTCTAATGATGATCATCCAATTTTCAGCCAGGGTCATTTTCGACCTCAAGCCGCATTACATTGAACAATGCAATAACCAATTCATTTAATATAAAACCCGCAAAGATCAATAACACCCAAACAACCAAAAAAGCGCTCGATCAGACGCTCGAAAACCCTATCCCGCCCTCTAATTCGCACAAAACGCGAAAAACAAAGAACGCGTCGACACCATCATCCGAAAACCTTTATCGCACACAGATATAAACATGCGCGACTCGAAAAGTCATTTGACATAGATCAACATGCCACAGAATTAAAAAACGCAAACCAATGATAAAAAAAGAATATCAAACAAAACGATTTTATTAGAATAATCTAAATTAACCATATCAAAACAGAACCGCCACACACCAAAAGTTCATCAGTCAATAACGGCCATCAAAAGAACGATCCACAGCGGCGCAATAAATCAATGCGCAACAGATTTAGAGCATCCGTAAATTCATTTGAATTTGCTGAAATTCGCAAACTAGTGAAATAGCAGACACCTAGCGCCAAAAGCACCAGAACGAGGATCGAGGCTGAAACAGCGGGAAGCCGATCGACTTCGATGGCGTTTCAAAAGGCAGGACGAAAAAAGAAACGCGAGGAGTCGAGCTTGAATCCATCCATATGGACTCTGAAAAAAACGACTCGAAGAAGGCGGTCTTCGAGTCGCAGGTCGATCAGGCGTTGGAAGTAAACTTCGGACGCAGCCGAAATCTTCAGGCAACGAGACCGTAGAGGAACATCATGGGCAGGCCAAGAACGAGGGCGATCGAAAGGATCTCGCTCAGAGTCAGGGCCTTGAGAATGGTTAGGGCTTTCACGATCAGGAACTCCATAGGATTAAACTAGGGTCACAAGGAAAACCGAACGAAGCGCGACATGGGCGGCATCCACCCGACATTTAAAATATTAGACTATTCTAATATTTGCTTCAAGCAACCAAGTCTGCGCCCCTTTGGATCCAGACTTTGCACAAAGACTGGATCTCGCCCGATCCATAGTTCAGGATGCTCGGCCTTCAACGCACCCACGACCGCACTCCTCGCTTTCGGCGGCAGACTCCATTAGACGCCTTTCATGACAGCCAGAACCCGCACCACATCACAGCACCGCATCATCGTTGGACTCTCAGGAGGCGTCGACTCAGCGGTCGCCGCTCACCTGCTCAAGGAAGAAGGACATGAAGTCGAAGCCCTCTTCATGAAAAACTGGGAAGAAGACGACGAGGAAGGCTATTGCGCGGCCGCCGAAGACCTAGCCGATGCCCGCGCGGTGGCCGAACGACTCGATATCCGACTCCATACGGTGAATTTCGCGACCGAATACTGGGATCATGTCTTCGAGTATTTCCTCGCCGAGTACCGCGCGCTGCGCACCCCGAACCCGGACGTGCTTTGCAACCGAGAGATCAAATTCGCGGCCTTTCTCGATCATGCGCTGGGGCTCGGCGCCGAAGCGATCGCAACGGGTCACTATGCGCGGCTGACACGGGACGAGAACGGTCAACATCTGCGACTCTGCGCCGACGAGGGTAAGGATCAAACCTATTTCCTGCATCTTCTGAACCAGACTCAGCTTGCCCATGCATGCTTTCCGTTGGCGGACATCACTAAGCCCGAGGTCCGGCGGATCGCCCGCGACCTCGGACTCGCGAATGCACAGAAGAAGGACAGCACGGGGATCTGCTTCATTGGGGAACGCCGGTTCAAAGACTTCCTGGAGCGATTCCTGCCGCGCGCCCCTGGCCCGATCGAAACCCCCGAGGGCGTCCTACTCGGAGAGCATCAGGGACTGGCCTATTACACCATCGGTCAGCGCCAGGGGTTGGGGATCGGCGGCATCGCAGGAGGCCGCGAGGCCCCTTGGTACGTGGCCGTCAAGGATGTCACCCGAAACAGACTGGTGGTCGTACAGGACGACGCGCACCCGCTGCTCATGTCCCGTGAACTCCATGCACTCAGACCCCACTGGATTAGCGGGCAGGCCCCTCGAACACCCTATCGATGCCGTGCGAGGCTGCGTCATCGACAGCCGCTGCAATCCTGTACCCTGCTGGAGGTCGACGCGACCGGCTGCCGCGTCGGCTTCGACGCCCCCCAGCGCGCCATCACTCCCGGTCAGTCGGTCGTCTTCTACGATGGGGACGAATGCCTCGGGGGTGCCGTCATCGAGCGCGCGGCATGACCTCCCTCCCGAGATGCATCGATTCCATGTCCACCATCAATCCTGCCGCCGGCAAGATCTGGCGCTCACCCCGGCTTCGCGTTCAAATGGGGCAAGAGCCAACCTGCTGGAGATTCAAAGCCAATGCCTCGTGACAATCTGGAGCGCGTCGTCGCGCTCGCAGGCATCTATCAAGCCGTCACCTGCGTCATACAGATCGCGCGCACGGGGGACACGGATACGGATGCCATGGCGCCCTGCATCCACAGCCTCTTCCAGATCGATGCCGCCAATGTGGAGACCGTTTTCGGAGCGCCCGGTGCGATCGCAAGCGGAATGCGTCAGCTGGTCGCCCAACTGACCGGCCAGCCGGAGCGCAACCTGGAGCTGACCCGCTATGTCGTACAACTGATCAAGTTGGAGCGCAGCTTGGCACAGCGGCCGAAGCTGCTGGACCGCCTCAGCGAAGGTGTCGCCGAGGCCAAGGTCAAGCAGGAGCATTTCGGGCCACTGCACCCCAATCTCCTGGCCCATTTCGCCGAACTCTACAGCGAAACGCTCAGCAGACTCGAACCCCGCATCATCATCCGAGGCGAATCGCTCCATCTGCAAAACCCGGACAATCAGAACCGTATCCGCGCACTGCTGCTAGCGGGCGTGAGATCCGCCGTGCTTTGGCGTCAGATCGGCGGCTCGCGCTGGCAGATCCTTTTCAAAAACAGACAGATTCTAGCGGATGCCCGACGCTATCTCGCCGCTCAAACGAACGAATGAACGGCGAGCATCCGGGTCGCACGATAAACATCCTCGCCTACTGCACCGCAGCATGTGGCGTACAACCGAGTAGAACGGTAAAATTTCGGGCTGCACCGAATCACGCGAACCAGTCCGGAGCCTTTTAGATGCCCAACAGCTTCAATGCCAAGACCAACCTGAACGTCGCTGGCCAGGATTACGAGATCTTCAAGCTCGATGCCGTCCCGGGCGCCGAGCGGCTACCCTACTCGCTGAAGATCCTGCTCGAGAACCTGCTCCGGAACGAGGATGGCGTGACCGTCACGCGCCAGGACATCGAATTCTTCAGCCAATGGGACTCCCAGGCCGAGCCGGCCAAGGAGATCCAGTACCGCCCCGCCCGCGTGCTGATGCAGGACTTCACCGGCGTGCCCGCAGTGGTCGATCTCGCCGCCATGCGCGACGCCATGGCCGCACTCGGCGGCGACCCGCGCAAGATCAACCCGCTGCAGCCGGCCGAGCTGGTCATCGACCATTCGGTCCAGGTCGACCATTTCGGATCCGATTCCGCCTTCGGTCTCAACGCCGAGCTCGAGTTCAGCCGCAACAAAGAGCGCTATCAGTTCCTCAAATGGGGCCAGAACGCGCTCGACGGCTTCAAGGTCGTTCCGCCCGACACCGGCATCGTCCATCAGGTCAACGTCGAGTATCTCTCGCGCGTCATCTTCCCCAAACCGCTCGACGGCACGACCCAGGCCTACTTCGACACCTGCGTCGGCACCGACTCGCACACCACCATGGTCAATGGCATCGGCGTGCTGGGCTGGGGCGTCGGCGGCATCGAGGCCGAGGCATCCATGCTGGGCCAGCCGATCTCCATGCTCGTACCCAAAGTCGTCGGCTTCAAGCTGACCGGCACCCTCAAGGAAGGCGTCACCGCGACCGACCTGGTGCTCACCATCGTCGAGCGTCTGCGCCAGCACGGCGTGGTCGGCAAGTTCGTCGAATTCTACGGCCCGGCCATCAGCAGCCTGCCGATGGGCGAGCGCAACACCATCGCCAACATGGGTCCCGAGTACGGCGCCACCTGCGGCCTCTTCCCCATCGATCAGATCACCCTCGACTATCTGCGCCTGACCGGCCGCAGCGAGGAGCAGCTCGCACTGGTCGAGGCCTACTGCAAGGCGCAGGGCGTGTGGCACACCGCCGACGCCGCCGAGGCCGACTACTCCGAGACGCTCGAACTCGATCTCGGCGACGTCGTTCCTTCGCTCGCCGGCCCCAAGCGTCCCCAGGACCGCGTCGAGCTGTCCGAGATGGCCAGCCACTTCCCGGCCGCCCTCGAATCGCTCAAGCAGGAGCGCAACATCCCGAGCAAAGGCCCGGCCAAGGCCGTGATCGACGGCGAGGAGGTCGAGATCTCCGACGGCTCCATCGTGGTCGCCGCCATCACCTCCTGCACCAACACCTCGAACCCGAGCGTGCTGATCGCCGCCGGCCTGGTCGCCAGGAAGGCCGCCGAGCTGGGCCTGAAGCGCGCCCCCTGGGTCAAAACCGCCTTCGGTCCCGGCTCCATGGCGGTCACCCGCTATCTGGACCGCGCTGGGCTAACCGAGCCGCTCAAGGCGCTCGGCTTCCACAACGTCGGCTACGGCTGTACCGTCTGTATCGGCAACACGGGCCCGCTGCCCGAACCGATCTCCAACGCGATCGCTGACAACGACCTCTGCGCCGTCTCCATCCTCTCGGGCAACCGCAACTTCGAGGGCCGGGTGCACGCCGAGGTGCGCATGAACTATCTGGCCAGCCCGCCGCTGGTCGTCGCCTACGCCATCGCCGGCCGTATCGACATCGATCCCTTCAAGGATCCCCTGACGCATGACGCCCAGGGCAACCCCGTCTACCTCAAGGACATCTGGCCGAGCCAGGACGAGGTCACCCAGGCGATCTCCGAGTTCGTCACCCCGGACGAGTTCACCACCGCCTACGCCGACGTCTTCAGCGGCGACGCGCGCTGGCAGTCCCTGGCCGCCGCCGAGACCCAGACCTACGACTGGCCCGCGGACTCCACCTACATCCAGAACCCGCCCTACTTCCAGGGCATGACCCTGGACGTGGCCCCGGTCGAGGACATCCAGGGCGCGCGCTGTCTGGCACTGCTCGGCCGCTCCATCACCACCGACCATATCTCGCCCGCCGGCACCATCAAGCCCGACTCCCCCGCAGGCAAGTACCTGATCGAGAAGGGCGTGGACCCCAAGGACTTCAACAGCCTGGGCTCGCGCCGCGGCAACCACGAGGTAATGATGCGCGGCACCTTCGCCAACATCCGCCTGCGCAACCTCATGGCGCCGGGCACCGAGGGCGGCGTCACCCTGCACCAGCCGAGCGGCGAACAGATGTCCATCTACGACGCGGCCATGCAGTACCAGGCCGAGGGCACCCCGGCCATCGTCATCGCCGGCAAGGAATACGGCTCGGGCTCCTCGCGCGACTGGGCCGCCAAGGGGCCGCGTCTGCTGGGCGTGCGCGCCGTCATCGCCGAGAGCTACGAGCGCATCCACCGCTCCAACCTAGTCGGCATGGGCATCCTGCCGCTCGAGTTCATCAATGGCGACACCGCCCAGTCGCTCGGTCTGACCGGCACCGAGAGCTTCGACATCGTCGGACTCGAGAACGGCGAGGCCAAGCAGGTCGAGGTCAAGGCGACCGCCGCCGACGGCTCGGTGAAGTCCTTCACGGCCAAGGTCCGGATCGACACCCCGAACGAGGTGGATTACTACCGCAACGGGGGCATCCTGCACTACGTCCTGCGCAAGCTGGCGGCCTAAGAGGATCTCCGAGGAGCCATGCGGCGCAATACGCTTCGCTATTGCGCCCTACGCTAGCTCGGAACCTGGCTCCCGACAGAGGGTCGGGTGACGGATGGCAGGGGTGTCGACGGCATGGATGCCGTCGTCAAGCCTCCAGGGATGGATTCACGGCGTCCCCAGCCAGCCGTTACCCGATCCGGGAGTGCCCGCTCATTTCGTAGCCTGACCGCAACAGGTAGCAAGCCCCTTCTTCTTGCTTTCCCACACATCCTGGGGCAGCCTTCAGCCCTTTCCGAATCGAGGCCAGAGCCCACGGGACCGGCCCCAACCCATCACGATCATGAACAATCCGGAGCAATCCATGCCGATGGAGCTATCCACCCTCACCGCCGTGTCCCCGGTGGACGGACGCTATGCGTCCAAGACCGCCGATCTGCGGGCCATCTTCAGCGAATACGGACTCATCCGCTGCCGCGTCCAGGTGGAGGTGCGCTGGTTCCAGGCATTGGCTCGCCATCCCCAGATCGTCGAGGTCCCGCCCTTCTCGGACGAAGCCAACCAAAGGCTCGACCAGATCGTCGACGACTTCGATCTCAGCCATGCGCAACGCATCAAGGAGATCGAGCGCACCACCAACCACGACGTCAAGGCGGTCGAATACTTCCTCAAGGAACGCATCGCGGACAATGCCGAACTGGCACGGGTCGGCGAGTTCATCCATTTCGCCTGCACCTCCGAGGACATCAACAACCTCTCGCACGGGCTCATGATCCGGGCCGGCCGCGACGAGCAACTGCTGCCGCAGATGGACCAGCTCATCGGGGCGATCCGCGACCTGGCGCATCGCTACGCCGACCTGCCCATGCTCTCGCGCACCCACGGTCAGCCGGCAACGCCGACCACGCTCGGCAAGGAGATGGCCAACGTGGTCCAGCGACTGCGCTCACAGCGCGCGCGGATCGCCGAGGTCGCGCTCCTGGGCAAGATCAACGGTGCCGTCGGCAACTACAACGCCCATCGCGCCGCCTATCCGGAGATCGACTGGGCCGCCTTTTCGCGCGAGTTCGTCGAATCGCTGGGGCTGACCTGGAATCCCTACACGACCCAGATCGAGCCGCACGACTACATGGCCGAGCTGTTCGACGCCATCGCCCGCTTCAACATCATCCTGATCGACTTCTGCCGCGACATCTGGGGCTATATCTCGGTCGGCTTCTTCAAGCAGCGCACCATCGCCGGCGAGGTCGGATCCTCAACCATGCCGCACAAGGTCAACCCCATCGATTTCGAGAACGCCGAGGGCAACCTGGGCATCGCCAACGCGGTGCTCGAGCACCTGGGCCGCAAGCTGCCCATCTCGCGCTGGCAGCGCGACCTGACCGACTCCACCGTGCTGCGCAACCTGGGCGTCGGCGTGGCCCACACCCAGATCGCGCTCGCCTCGGCACTGCGCGGCATCGGCAAGCTGGAGGCGGACCCAGAGCGTCTCGCCGCCGACCTGGACGCCAACTGGGAGGTGCTGGCCGAGCCGATCCAGACGGTGATGCGCCGCTATGGCGTCGAATCACCCTACGAGAAGCTCAAGGAACTGACCCGTGGTCGTCGCGTCGGCCCGCAGGAGCTTGCCGAATTCGTCGCAACGCTCGAGATCCCCGCCGAGGCCAAGGCCCAGCTCGCCGCCATGACGCCGGCCACCTATCTGGGCGAGGCTGCTCGACTCGCACGCGAAATCTAGCCTGATCGCGACCCACAGCGGACACACTCGGCCTCAACCCAAAAGCCGAGCTCGATCGAATCTCCGAGGGCAATAAAAAAGGCCGATCATGCCAAGGCATGATCGGCCTTACCACAAGCCTCGGTCGGGGGGGGTGAGGCTCATTGGACCAGAGTTGGCACTGGACCTTAAACGATCCAAATACCAAAAAATCGGGGATGTACTGCGATACGTCTTCTGGCGCCGGCGACATGGGTCGGCGCCAAGCTGGAGGCCGCACTCACGCCGCGAAGGATGCGGCGCACGCGGCGGCCTCCAGTTTCACCGAGGATCAATCGTCGTAATCGGCCTTGATGGTCACGCGACGCTGCTCGACGGAGTAGATGTCGACGCCAGGCAGCATGTCGAGCTCACCACGACTCTCGACGGACATGATGTCCTCGGCAGGAATGCCACGGCTGATCATGTAGTCATGCACGGTCTCGGCACGACGCATGCCCAGCTGATAGTTGTAGGCCTCGGACCCCTTGGCATCGGTGTGACCGACCAGGGAGATCTTCTCGCGCACCGGGGTATCGTTGACCTGTGCGATGTAGTTGTCGAGACGCTGCAGTTCGCCATCGTTGACGATGTTCTCGATCCGGTACTTGTCGAACTCGAAGTTCAGACGAACATTGAATTCCTTCGGAACCGGAGCGGGCGCCACGCAAGGATCCAGATCGTTCGGGCCGTGCAGACTCTGCCAGCACTCGCCGTAATTGGTAACCCAAGCCGTGCCCTCCGGCTTGGCCGACCAGAAATGCTCGTTGTTGTAGTCACCCGCATTCACGGCCATGGGGGCAGCCAGCACCGCCGCCACCGCGAACGGAGCCGCCAGCGAGGCAAGGCGTAAAGTGTTCTTTTGTTTGCGCATCTTTTGTTTCCTGTTCAGGTGGGTGGAGAGGATCGAATCGGGAATCCTGGCTTATCGCTGAAATGCACGTCAGTAAAAAACAACAGCGTCGTGATTTTTTCTTTAGCGCCGCAATCCCGCTCTCCCGAAACTGAAATCCAAAATAATTGGGTGCGGGCGGCGATAGGTCGACCGCTCTTGGGACACAGACATTTTAGCCCACAACAGGAACATAAGTGCAACTTTTTTATAGTTTAGATGTATATTTACAACGATCGTTATACCGATACAACAAGAAGCCAACCAAACGCGCTGCCAGCAGCCTTCAGCGCACACAAACCGGCATTGAAAGCCGTCACCATTTCACAACAGACACCGCAAGCGAGGCATTGAAGCGGCGGGTGACGGCAAGCATTTTCAGGTATCGGCAACAACCGCCCATCCCAATGTTTTCACGCGGAACCGATCCATGCAGCTAGAGTCCGCTCTCGACGACCGCATCCTCGGGGCCTCGAAAGGGGCGATAACGCTCGATCGAAGCAATCTGATCCGACATGCCAGCGCCCTCATGGCGACTCAGTCGCGCCGAGAACTCCTGCTGTTCGGCCGAAACTTCGACCCCCAACTCTATGACAGCCAGCCATTTCTCGATGGCGTTAGACGGCTCGCCCTGCATCGCCCGTCGATCTGCGTTCGGATTCTTCTATTCGACACACGCAAGGCGACAGGCACCGGTCATCGTCTGATCGAACTGAGCCGAAGGCTCACCTCCCGCATCGCCATCCAGTGCGTCTGCGAAGACGACCGCGAACGGCTCGACGCCTTCCTGATCGCGGACGAGCGCGGCTATATACGACGGCGTCTAGCCGATACCATGGAGGCCGTCGCCGATTTCGACAACCCTCAGGACTCGCGCCTCCTACGGATGGATTTCGAGCAGATGTGGGAGCGCAGCAACCCAGACACGGAGATGCGACGCCTCTTCCTGTGACCTGCCGCCGATGTCGACGCCCTCGCCGTTTCAATCTTTTTGCGAACATCCCGCCCGAGCCAACGTACCATGCACACGCAACACTCCACACCCAGAAGCGCGATCGGGCGCCTCGGATGGCGACGGCTGACGGCCGTCAGCATCCTCGCGATCGGGGCCTCCACCCTGGGATGGACCTGGTGGGCCGAGGCCCATCCTCGACAAGAGCGGGCACTGCGCGTCTTCGTCCACCAGCAGCTCGAACAGCTGTTTCCAGAGTCCATGTCGATCGAGCGGGATAGCTGGTATGGGCTCATCGAACGACGCCCCGCGACACCCGAAACGCCCGCACGGGTTCTACTGGTCCACGGTCTGGACGAGCCAGGCACCATCTGGGACGACCTCATCCCCGCACTCGACAAGGCGGACCTGAGCGTCTGGGAATTCCGCTATCCGAACGACCAGGGCGTCGATCAGAGCACCCAATACCTCGCGAAACTCTGGCCACAGCTCCCAAAGGACCGGCCTATCGCGCTGATCGGACACAGCATGGGCGGACTGGTGATCCGTGACTTCGTGACGGCCTGGCTGACACCAAGCCCCGGAGCGACTCGCGTGCAAAGCCCCCCTCTTCTCGGCGTCATTCTGGTCGGCACCCCGAATCATGGGTCCGAGTGGGCACGACTGCGTGTCTGGCTGGAACTGCGCGATCACCTGAGCGGCGAGCGCGAGCGGCGCTTTTCACTCTTCTCGGCGCTACGCGACGGAACTGGGGAGGCGAAGATCGACCTGCGGCCCGGGAGCGATTTCCTCGACACGCTCAACGCCCGACCCTGGCCTGCGGCGATCCCCATCCAACTGATCGGAGGACGCCTGATGCGACCCACGGAAACGATGGAACAAAGCCTCGCGACCATCGGGCGCGAGCTTGGATCGAAAGAGTTGACGAAACGACTGGGCGACTGGTGGTCCAGTCTCGACAAGGGCCTGGGCGATGGGGTCGTCACGCGCGCATCGCTCAGCCTTCCGAACGCAGCGCCACCGATCCTCGTCGAGGGATCGCACCGAAGGATATTGCTGCGTTCACGGGCTGGAGACCCGCAACCGCCAGCGATCGCCCCCATTCTGCACACGCTGGAACGCTGGACCCTCGCCAGACGCGACCACTGATCTCGGAGCAAGCCTCAGAGCAGCGGCTGATCTTCAACGCGCCGAATCCGCCCGTCGAGATGCGGCGCGATCACACCCCGCTCGCGAATGGCCTGGACCAGCATGTCCGAAATCAGCCGACCGGTCATCACCGGCTCGACCATCGTCTTGAAGACGGCGTAGCCATCGCCCCCCTCGGCCAGAAAGTCGGACGTCACGACCGAATAGAGCCGATCCGGATCGATGGGTCTGCCCGCGATGGAGACAGCCCCAAGCCCTCGCCCAACGATCTCATAACGCACCCCGGAGACCTGCAAAAAGCCGCCGGGGTTGTCCTCGGGATCCATGGAGGCGCTATGACCCAAGGCATCGAGGATCTGCCTTCCGCTCAGCCGCCCCACGACCAGCTCGTTCCTGAACGGGAACGTCTGATAGATCTGCTTGAGCGAAATCCTTCCCCGAGGAATGTCGGCGCGGAAACCACCGGCGTTGAAAAAGGCGACATCCGAGCCCGTTTCGGAACGCGCCAGGTCGGCCAGAAAATCGCCGAATACCGCCTCACCGCGCCGAATGTCCTCGCGGCGGGCACTCAGATCGACCTTTGTCTCACCGATCTCCTCGCCCAGATCGGCCTCCGCCTGATCGACGATCCGCGCGATCTCGCGCGCCATCTCCGGATCCTCGGGCAGACTCGCATCGATCGGAATCAACCGATAGGCCGCCTGATGCATCGCCCCATCCCGACACACCAGATCCATCCGGCCGATCCACTCGCCACGCTCGCCAGCCTGCAGGATAGGCACACCGGACTGAACGACCGGCTGTTGCAGCACATGATGATTGTGACCACCGACGATGAGGTCGATCCCCTGCACCGAGTCGGCCAAACGTCTGTCCTGAGCCAACCCCAGATGAGAGAGCACCACCACCAGATCGGCCCGATCACGCAGCTCCGGCACCAGCCGACGCGCCACAGCGACCGGATCCTCGACGATCACACCAACGGTGTTGCGCGGGTGGGTTGCCGTGAGCAGCTCGGGCGTGACGAGACCCACCACGGCGACCTTGACGCCCTTCTCGTCCAACACAATCGAACCACGGGTCGGCAACGGCTCGGGGGAGACACGCACGTTCGCCGCGAGAAAGGGAAACCCCACCTGCCCCGCCAAACGACGGAAGACGTCCAACCCATAATCGAATTCGTGATTCCCCATGACCGCTGCGTCGACGCCCATCCGATCGAACATCAGCGCATCGGGCACGCCCAGGAAGAGGGTCGACGTCAGGGTGCCCTGCAACAGATCCCCTGCGAACAGCAACAGAACCGGGCGCCCCGAATCCTCCGCGCGAATCCGACGGACCACCTCAGTCAGACGCGCGAGACCTCCCCGGAGCGTCTGGCTATCCGGATCCCGGTAGGGCTCCAGCTGGCCGTGGAAATCGTTGAAATGAAGAATCGTCAGCTCATCGCCCGAACGGCAACCTGCCAGCGCGAGCCGCGCGCCGAAGGCGGCAATGACGAAGAGTAGAACAACCGTCGAGCGCCAGCGGATCCGCATAGGCGAGAGACCTGAAAATCAAGGAAGGGGACTGAAATAGGTCCGATGCGCGCCGAACTCGCGTTCAGATCGAGAGCAGGACGAGCGATTAGGAGTGTAGCGAGACGACGGGAAGATTGGCATCGAACGTCCAGAAGCGGATTCAGGAACGCGACGGATCGGATCGCACACGCAGCGCGACCCGATTTCAAGCTTGGCGCTTAATTCCGCGGAGCCATGTGACGCATCCACTCGGGCATCGGCCGAACGATCGGCGCAGCCGGAGCGGGCGTTGCCTCGACCGGAGCGGTCTCTACAGCCGTATCAGCAGGAGCCTCGGCCTCTGCCTTAACCGGCTCGGCGGCGGGAGCAGCCTCAGCTTTGGCAGGCTCGGCAGTCGGTGCAGGAGCAGCTTCAGCCTTGGCAGGCTCGTCAGCCGGGGCAGGAGCATCTTCAGCCTTGGCAGGCTCGGCAGCCGGGGCGGGAGCAGCCTCAGCCTTGGCAGGCTCGGCAGCCGGGGCAGGAGCAGCTTTAGCCTTAGCAGGCTCGGCAGCCGAGGCGGGAGCAGCTTCGGCCTTGGCAGGCTCGGCAGCATCGGAAGGGGCAGCCTCTGCCTTTGCCGGTTCAGCCGGCGCCGGTGGCTGAACCAGAGCCACTTGACCAATCGGGGTCAGGTTCGCCGTAACCTCAGCCTGATCGATCGACCCGCGATCGACGACGAGAACATCATGAGAAACCGCGTAAATCCCCCCCAGAACCATCAACAGCGTCCAGACAGCGACGACGGTTGTACCCGCATTGTACTCATCCAGCATGGCCTTGAATTGAGCAAAACGACCAGCCACGACTTCATTCATTAGGTGCATCCTCATGTTCGGATAACGATAAATTGAAAAATTGCTTGCAATCAGCTAAGCCTTCCTAGGCTGCCTGAACGGGCGGCTCGGTTCAAGCAAGATCGTGAGATTCGAGCACCCGCTTCAAGGGACCAAGATCCAAATCCGACAAACCGTTCGCCGAATGCTCCAGGTCATGTGTCGGTTTCATTAATTCTCAAGATTGAGTCAGCCCGAGGACGCCCAGTACCTCCGTGCGCTATATTTTCACGGTTGTTTAGCGGCGTTATCAACCAACCAGCGCTAAACGCTCGCGGCTACGCCCCCGCCTCTGCAATCGCCTCAGCCGAATCGCCCCAATCCGGGCGTACGCCGTCGGCGTCCCGCCGAGCGCCGCATGATCTCAATAAGATGACCCTACGAATTTTAGCGACCGGAGAACGAACACGATGACCGACTACGTCCGCTGGCTGAGCGACCTCGGGATGAACGACGTACCCATCGTTGGAGGCAAGAACGCCTCCCTCGGCGAGATGATCCAAAATCTAACTCATCTCGGGGTGCAAGTCCCTGGCGGTTTTGCGACCACAGCCGATGCCTATCGCGACTTTCTCGCACGCGACGGGCTGGACGAACGCATCCAATCGGTTCTGGACGCGCTGGACGTGGAAGACGTCACCGCGCTAGCCGAGGCCGGCCCCCGCATTCGCGGCTGGGTCATGGAACAGCCCTTCCCCCCCGAGCTCGATGCCGCCATCGACGCCGCTTACGCGAAGCTGACCGCCGACTCCGGTGACGGCGTTTCCTGGGCCGTGCGCTCCTCCGCCACCGCCGAGGACCTGCCCGACGCCTCCTTCGCCGGCCAGCAGGAAACCTTCCTCAACGTCCAGGGCATCGACAACATCAAATTCCGGATCAAGGAGGTCTTCGCCTCCCTGTTCAACGACCGCGCCATCGCCTATCGCGTCCACCAGGGCTTCGAGCACCGTCACGTCGCCCTGTCCGCCGGCATCCAGCGCATGGTGCGCAGCGACCTGGCCGCCTCGGGCGTCATGTTCACGCTCGACACCGAGTCCGGCTTCCGCGACGCCGTCTTCATCACCTCCAGCTACGGCCTGGGCGAGATGGTGGTCCAGGGCGCGGTCAACCCGGACGAGTTCTATGTCCACAAGCCCACGCTGCAGGCCGGCCGGCCGGCCATCCTGCGCCGCACCGTCGGCGACAAGGCCATTCGCATGGTCTACAACGCGCCCGGCGCCGACTCCTATGTGAAGACCGAGCCGGTCCCGGAAGAGATGCGCCCCCTGTTCAGCATCACCGATGCCGAGATCGAGGAACTGGCCAAGCAGGCGATCCAGATCGAGCAGCACTATGGTCGCCCGATGGACGTCGAGTGGGCGAAGGACGGCACCGACGGCAAGATCTATGTCGTCCAGGCCCGTCCCGAGACGGTCCAGAGCCGCAGCGGCAACGTCATCGAGCGCTATGTGCTGCGCCAGAAGGGCCCGGTCCTGACCAACGGCCGCAGCATCGGCAGCCGCATCGGCGCCGGCAAGGCGCGCATCGTCGAAAGCATCGCCGACATGCACAAGGTCGAGGCCGGCGATGTGCTCATCACCGACATGACCGATCCGGACTGGGAGCCGGTCATGAAGCGCGCCGCCGCCATCGTGACCAACCGCGGCGGGCGCACCTGCCACGCCGCCATCATCGCTCGCGAGCTGGGCGTGCCGGCCGTGGTCGGCTGCAACAACGCCACCGACGTGGTCAAGGACGGCCAGGAGGTCACCGTCAGCTGCGCCGAGGGCGACACCGGCTACATCTACGACGGCATGCTGGAGTTCGACCACAAGACGGTCGAGCTCACCGCCATGCCCGAGATCCCGGTCAAGATCATGATGAACGTCGGCAACCCCGACCGCGCCTTCGCCTTCTCGGCCACGCCGAATGCCGGCGTCGGTCTGGCGCGTCTCGAATTCATCATCAACAACATGATCGGCATTCACCCCAAGGCGCTGCTCGAATTCGACCAGCTGCCCGCCGACCTCAAGGCCAAGATCGCACCGCGCATCGCCGCCTACCCCAGCCCGCGCGAGTTCTATGTCACCAAGCTGGCCGAGGGCATCTCGACCCTGGCCGCCGCCTTCGCGCCCAACACGGTCATCGTGCGCATGTCGGACTTCAAGTCCAACGAATACGCCAACCTGATCGGCGGTCCGCGCTACGAGCCCGAGGAAGAGAACCCCATGATCGGCTTCCGAGGCGCCGGTCGTTACGTGGCGGAGGACTTCAAGGACTGCTTCGAGATGGAGTGCGAGGCGCTCAAGCGCGTGCGCGACGACATGGGTCTGACCAACGTCGAGATCATGATCCCCTTCGTCCGCACCCTGGGTCAGGCGAAGGCCGTGTCCGAGTCGCTGGCTGCGCAGGGTCTAGAGCGAGGCAAGAACGGTCTGCGTCTCATCATGATGTGCGAGCTGCCCTCCAATGCCGTCCTGGCCGAGGAGTTCCTGGAGTACTTCGACGGCTTCTCGATTGGCTCGAACGACATGACCCAGCTCACCCTGGGCCTCGACCGCGACTCCAGCCTGGTGGCCGAATACTTCGACGAACGCGACCCTGCGGTGAAGAAGATGCTCTCCATGGCCATCGCCGCATGCCGCGCCAAGGATAAGTACGTCGGCATCTGCGGTCAGGGACCGTCGGACCACAAGGACTTCGCCGACTGGCTGCTCAAGGAAGGCATCAGCAGCATTTCGCTGAACCCTGATACCGTGATCGACACCTGGATCTACCTGGCCGAGCAGGCCAAGACGCTCTGATAGCCCCTCGATCGCCGGCGGCAGCCGCTGCTGGCGATCGACCTTCCCCTCGACGCCCTTTCCAAGACCGAAAGCGGGCCTAGATCGCCCTCTATTGAGAAATGTCAGCGCGAGAGACCGGCCGAATACCGGTATCTTGAGCGGATTCGATCAATCCGGTCCATCACCATTGAATCTACTCATCCTCTGCACCCTCCTGGCGGCAGGCATCGTCCTCGCCCCCGTCCTCATTCAACGCGCCTATCGGGCACCGCGCATCCCAGAACAGGGCACGCCCGCCGACTGGGATCTTCCCTACCGAGAGGCTCGGATCGAGACGCGCCAGGGCAAAGAGCTGTTCGCCTGGCTGATCCCGGCCGACCAAGACCTGGGGCCGGCCCCGACCGTGCTCATCCTCCACGGCTGGGGCGGCAATGCCGAGCAGATGCTACCGTTCGCTGTGCCATTGCATCGCGCCGGCTTCGCGGTGCTGCTCTTCGATGCTCGCAATCACGGGCGTAGCGATCGCGACGGGCTCTCATCGCTGCCACGATTCGCAGAGGATCTGGAAGACGCGCTCGACTGGGTTGCCCAGCGCCCGGAGGTGGATCCGCAGCGACTGGCGGCGCTCGGTCATTCGGTGGGGGCCGGCGCGGTCCTGCTCACGGCGTCGCGACGCCCCGAGCTCGCCGCAGCGATCAGCATCGCCGCATTCGCCCACCCCGAGCAGTTGATGGAGCGGCATTTGCGTTCCAAGCACATTCCCAGACCGATCGTCTGGCTGGTGCTGCGCTTTATCGAATACCGCATCCAGGCCCGATTCGACGACATCGCCCCCTGCCGGACCATCCGCCGGGCGCAATGTCCGGTACTGCTGGTGCATGGCGAGGACGATGCGCGAGTTCCCTTCGCGGAGGCGGATCAAATCCACGCCAACCGCCGGGACGACCGGGTCACGTTGTTGCCGATCCCCGACGCCGGACATGAATCCATCGAGGCAATCGACCGCCACGCCGATAAGCTGGTGGCCTTTCTGTCGCGACACATCGCGACCGATCAGCCCCGCTTCTCAGGGGATACCTTACCCTTCGACGCGCCGGGATCCTCATCCTGTTCGCCGGCCGACTCTTCGGCAGGCTCCGAAATCGCCTCCACGACCTGCTGACTCCCTTCCGCTTCACGCAATCCAAGCAGGACCAGATCCACGTCGGGAAGGATGTCGGAGAATTCGACGCCGTACATCTCCCAGATGGAGATGAAGAGCGAGGCGATCAGGGGGCCGATGAAGACGCCGGGCAGACCGAACATGAAGATGCCGCCGAGGGTGCTGAAGAAGATCATCAGTTCGTGCATCTTGGTGTCCTTGCCGACCAGCATGGGTCGCAGGACGTTATCCAGGCTGCCGACGATCAGACCGCAGAACAGGGCCAGGAGAACGCCACTGAGCACCTGATCGTCGAGGATAAGGAAGACCACGGCGGGGATCCAAACCAGGGCCGCACCGACGTTGGGAATGGTGGAGAGAACCGCCATGACGCTGCCCCAGAAAACGGCGTTGTCGATGCCGACGACGGCGAAGGCGATCCCGGCGAGGGTTCCCTGCAAGAGCCCGATCAGAAAGGAGCCCTTGAGCGTGGCCCGGGTGACCGAGGTGAACTTCTCCAGCATCAGGCGCTCTTCGGCGGTCTTGAGCGGGAGGTAATAGAGGATCTTCACCATCAGCTTCGGACCGTCCATCTGCAGAAAATAGATGCTGTAGAGGAGAACGAAAAAGAGGAAGACGACATTGGCCGTCCCCAGGGTGAACGAAGAGACGGATTCGACCAGGAAGCCGCTGGCGAGACTCGCCGCCTGACTGACGTGCTGGAGGATCAGATCGCGATGCTGCAGCAGGAGGTCGTAGAACGGCAGATGCTGGAGGTAGGCGGCAAAGGAGGTCGGATCCTCGATGACGCCCTTGAATCGCTCGGTGATCACCTGGCTCACGTCGAGCGCCTGGGCGACCAGAACCCCGACCAGCAAGGCCAGCGGGATGAGGACCATGACCGCGACCACCAGGAGCGAGAGACCGGAGGCCAGATGGCTCCGGCCTCCGAGCAGACGCTCGAAACGCAGATAGAGCGGGCGGGCGAGCGCGCTGAAGAGCCCGGCGAGGAAGAGGACCATCAGGAACCCCTGGATCATCGCCAGAAAGAGCGCAGAGATCCCCAAGGCCATCAGCAGAATGACGACCTTGTTCACACGGTCCTGACTCGCTCGATCCGTCTTCAGCATCGCCCGGCTCCTGGACGCCGTCTCGTGCGCCCGGTCAGTGTCCGCCGCCCTTGAGCGCGGCATTCATTCCCTCGATGGTGTCCTTAGCATCGCCGAAGACCAGCGAGGTGTTCTCCTGGTAGAAGAGCAGGTTGTCGACGCCCGAGTAGCCCGGCCGCATGGAGCGCTTGAGGAAATAGACCTGACGCGCCCGCCCGGCCTCCAGGATCGGCATGCCGTAGATGGGGCTCGACGTGTCCTCCTTGGCCGCCGGATTGACCACGTCGTTCGCGCCCACCACCAGGACCACGTCCGCGCCGGGGAACTCAGGATTGATCTCGTCCATCTCAAGCACGTTGTCGTAGGGGATATCGGCCTCGGCCAGGAGCACGTTCATGTGCCCCGGCATGCGACCGGCGACCGGATGGATGGCGAACTTCACCTCCACGCCGCGCGCCTGCAGCAGCTCCATCAGCTCCTTCAGCGAGTGCTGGGCCTGGGCAACGGCCATGCCGTAGCCGGGCACGATGATGACCTTGCCCGCATCCTCCATCCAGTAGACGGCATCCTCGACCGAGGCCGACTTGACGCCTTTCTCCGCCGCCTGGGCGCCAGCGCTCTCGCCACCGCCGGACTCGGAACCGAAACCGCCGAAGATCACGTTGATGATGGAGCGGTTCATCGCCCGGCACATGATGAAGGACAGGATGGCGCCCGAACAGCCGACCAGCGCGCCGACGATGATCAGCAGGTTGTTGTGCAGGGTGAAACCGGTCGCCGCCGCCGCCCAGCCCGAGTAGCTGTTGAGCATGGAGATGATGACCGGCATGTCCGCCCCGCCGATCGGAATAATCAGGGTCACGCCGAGCGTCAGAGCCAGCAGCGTCATGGCGATCAGCGAAAGCAGGCTGCCGGTCATCGCGAAATGCACGGCCAACGCCACCGTGAGCAGTCCGATCAGTGCATTGAGCAGATGCTGTCCGGCGAACTTGACCGGGGCGCCGCTCAGCAGCCCCTGCAGCTTGCCGAAGGCGATGACGGATCCGGTGAAGGTGATGGCGCCGATGACCACGCCAGCCGAGATCTCGCCCATCAGCACCGGATTGAGCAGATCGGCGCTGCGGTGATGCAGGAAGGTGCCGATGCCGACCAGCACGGCGGCCATACCGACGAAGCTGTGCAAGGCCGCGACCAGTTGCGGCATCGCCGTCATCTGGATACGCGCGGCGAGGATGCTACCGATCACCGCGCCGGCGGCGACACCGGCGATGATGAAGCCATAGGACTGCACATCACGCCCCATCAGGGTCGCGGTGATGGCGATCAGCATGCCGAGCATGCCGTAGACGTTGCCCCGCCGTGCCGTGGACGGATGCGTCAGGCCCTTGAGGCCCAAAATGAAAAGGATGGCCGAAAGCAGATAGGCCAGTGCCTGTTGATTGATCGAAAGTTCCATCGCTGACCGCCCCTATTGTTTTTTCTTTTTGAACATCGAGAGCATGCGGTGCGTCACCAGAAAGCCCCCGAAGACATTGATCGAGGCGAGCAGAACCGCGAGAAAGCCGAAGAATTGAACCACAATCCCGGCATTGGGATCGCCCGCGACCAAGAGCGCGCCGATCAGGACGATGCCCGAAATGGCGTTGGTCAGGGCCACCAGCGGGGTGTGCAGCGACGGGGTGACGCCCCAGACGACCCAGTAGCCGATGAAGCAGGCGAGGACGAAAACGTAAAGGGCGACGATCGAGGGATCCAGTGCCTCGGGCATGTGCGTAACTCCAAATCGTGATTGTGTGGGCGCCACCGGCGAACGGCGGAGGCGCTGAGGACGCCGGTCAGGCGGCCGACTCGACCAGCATGGCCGCAGTGATGTCGTCCTGCGTCAGATCCGCGAGTTCGGGACCGGCCTCGCCGGTGCTGACCATGATGTCCAAAAGATTGAACAGGTTGCGGGCATAGAAGGCGCTCGCGTCCGCCGGGACCATCGCGGGATAGTTGGTGAATCCCACCAGGGTGATGTTGTGACGGACCACCACCTCGTCGGCGACCGTCAGCGGACAATTGCCGCCGCTCCCGGCGGCCAGATCGACGATGACCGATCCGGGACGCATGCGCCGGACCACCTCCTCGGTCACCAGCACGGGCGCCGGACGGCAGGGGATCTGCGCGGTGGTGATGATGACGTGGGCCTTGGCCAGCGCGTCGCCGAGTGCCGCCTGCTGGCGCGCCTTGGCCTCGTCCGAGAGTTCCTTGGCATAACCGCCCTCGCCCGCCCCGCTCTCGCCCAGATCCAGGTCGATCGGCTTGGCGCCGAGCGAGAGGATCTGCTCGCGGGTCTCGGGGCGAACGTCGTAGGCATGCACGTCGGCCCCCAGACGGCGCGCGGTCGCGATCGCCTGCAGACCGGCGACGCCGGCACCCAGCACCACGACCCGCGCCGGCTTGGCCGAACCGGCCGAGGTCATCATCATGGGAAAGAAGCGCCCATAACGGGCCGCCGCCTCGATGGTCGCGCGATAACCGGCGATGTTGCTCTGCGAGGACAGCACGTCCATGGATTGGGCACGCGAGGTGCGCGGCATGCGCTCCATGCCCAGCACGCGCATTCCCTTCGCCAGCATGGCCGAGAGCACCGCGTCCTCGCCACAGCTCTCCAACAGACCGACATAGAGACCGCCCGCGCGCATCGCCTCGACATCCCCGGCATCCGGGCGCCGAACCTTCAGCAGCAGGTCAACATCGTAGGCGCCAGCGCGGTCGGTGAGACGCGCCCCGGCCGCCTCATACTCGGCGTCGGGAAAGCCCGCAGCAACCCCGGCACCGGCCTCGACCAGGACCTCGAAGCCCTTGCCGACCAGTTTCTTGACGACCTCGGGGATCGAGGCGACCCGCGTCTCTCCAGGGCAGGTCTCCGAGGGGATTCCGATCTTCATGGTGATTCGCCTTTTATTGTTCTGTCACCGCCGTCGAGGGCGGCAAAAATCCAGGCATTATGGTAACCGACCCGGATCCCCGCAACCGGGGATCGGGAATGCGGCGGCGCGCCCCAAGCGACGACGACACCGCTTCGGACACCTACATCGCCAAGGCCGCGTCGGCGCGAGCACGGATCTCGGCCAGCGTCTGCTGCCCCTGGATGCGACCATCCTCGTAGACGCAGTCCAGGGCCGACCGCCAACCGGGTTCCACAGACTGCTCCTCGCGCTGGGTGCGCCAGGTGCCGAATTCCGGGTTGTGCAGCAGGCTCAGCCGGCCGGGCTTGGACGCCTTCTCGGGATCTGTGCGCGGCTGTTTGGAGACGTCGCGCCAGACCCCGTCGCGCCGGATGGCGCTGGCCTTGAAGGCGAAGCGCTGGGTGTCGCGATCGAGCCGTTGCAGCAGCGCCCCGCCCATTCCGAAGGCCAGGTTCTCCACCGAGAATCCGGCGCGCTTGACCTCGGCCAAGATCTCGCCGATCGAGTCCAGATCGATCCCGTCGCCCTGGATGACCCTCACCCCGTCGAGCACCCGGTAGCCCTTGGCGTTGATCCGGGCACCATAGCCCTCGGCGAGCTGCTCCAAGGTGCGGCGCACCATGGTCGGCGGATGGCCCGAGTCGGGACGGATCACCAGGGTTGCGCCCGACGTTCGGACCTGCTCGCGCAGCTCGTGACTCCAGTAGCCCACGGCGCGCTCCAGATCGTAGGAGTCGGAGACGACCGCCAGCATGCCGCCGGGCCGGGCGAAGCGATCGAGCATGTTGCGATAGGCGTCCAGCTCGCTCGCCTCGCCCCAGGCGGTAACGGTCGCGTGTTCGGCCGCCGGGATCGAATAGGCCGCCATCTCGGCGTCGTAATAGCGATTGGCGGCGATCACCCCGACCAAGGTATCCGACCCCTGGAAATTGACCAGATGCGCGGCGCCCCCGAGCGCGGCGGACTCGAACGAACTGACGCCCCGCGAACCGAAGTCGTGCAGCATGAAAGACAACCCGTCCAGCGACTCGGCCGTGTCCTCCAGATAGCGCCGGATCAGGCCCTTGATGTGCCAGCTGATGGTCGCGACCGTGGTCGGATACCAGATGGCGCGCAGGATGGCGGTCTCGGCGTACTGCCCGATCCAGGGCACCTGCGGATCGGTGGACTCCACCGTGGCCAGCACTTGGCGCACCGGCACCGCGCTGCCCTCGGCGACCGCGCACAGCCGGATCGGCAGCCAGCCGCCGTGCCGGTTCAGGATATGGTCCCAGCCCGCGCGGTTGAAGGGCGCCCCGGGCAGGTGGCGGACCTGGAACTCGGCCGCCTCCTCGATCATGTCTCGGGTGATGGGCCGCGACAGATAGTCGCGCACGAACATCTGCAGCCCGAAGAAGAGCGTGCGCGAGAAGCGCCCGCCGCGCGACTCCACATAGCTGAAGATCGCCTCGGTGCCGGGCGGATACTGCAGATAGTGCGTGAGCTTGTAGGAATCGCTGTTGAGGATGAAGTTGGTGTTCAATGGCGACGGAACGGATGCGTTCATTGGGTCTCTCCCCTATGGCCCGGAATCCCCGGGAATGGGCCGGCCCGGATCGGGCCGGCGATCGGAGGCGCGCAATCGCTTCAGGCGCGACCGAGCAGATCCTGGACGATGTGGTAATGGTCCTCGTAGATCCGCGCCTCGAGCGACTGGAACTCGGCCAGCGAGATCCACTGCGCCTTTCGGGCGTCGCTGCCGCCTTTGACGCGCGGCAGAGGTCCCGGACGCAGCTCGAACAGAAAGGCATCCGTGATGGTACGCCCGCGCAGCGATCGCTGCGGATCATCGTAGCGCGCCCGGGCACGGATGCTGCCGCGCAGGACCGGCTCCGGAACCTTGATGCCCGTCTCCTCGCGCAGCTCGCGGATCACCGCGTCCTCGATGGTCTCCTCGACGTCGAGAAAGCCACCGGGCAGGGCCAGCAGACCGCGCCCCGGCTGGGCCCCGCGTTCGACCATGAGAATATGACCCGCCTGCAGCACCACGGCATCGACGGTCTGGAAGATGGGCGGATAGGGCAATGCCGCGAACTGGGAGCGATAGCGGCGCACGAAGGCCCATTCCTGCCGCAGCGACTCCCAGGCGTCCGGCTCGGCCCCGATCCAGTCGCGTAGATAGGACTTGACCCCGTCCGGCAGGGGCTGGGCGGCCAGGGTCTCGTCCAGGCTGGACGCGCCCTCCCCCAGCAAGACGTCGCGGATCTCGGTCGCCGACAGCATGGAGACCGGCTCGACCGGGCTGAAGTCCCACTGCGGAAAGAGATCCAGATAGCTGGAGCTGTGATCCTTGCGATGACCGACCAGCGTGATGGACGCCTCGCCGCCGGCCACGGCCGCGACGATCCCGTCCACGGCGCCCTGCACACCGGCGACCCAGCTCGACAGATTGTAGAGCCGATCGGCGACGCCCGTGATCACGACCCGATCGCGCAGATCGGCGGGCAGCGCAGACTCGATCATCTCGCGCCGCTCGGCATAGCCGAATGGATCGCGGATGTTGCGCGGACGATTGATGGATCCGACCAGGACGACCAGATTGGCAGCCAGATCGAGCGCCTGACGCACGCAGGCGAGATGGCCGTCGTGAAACGGCTGAAAGCGGCCGATATAGACCGCGAGATCGTAGCGATTCATGGGAATCCCCCAATGAATATTTGTGGGATCACCGTCTATCGGTGATCACGACGGAGGGCCGCCGATGTCGTCATAAGCTACGCCAAACAGAGTGGAAGTCAATCCTGTCCGTTTGGGACCAAAGAGGCGTCATCATCAGCGGCTCACTGAATTGACACTCGATGAACCCGATCAGTAGGATCCCTGGTCTCGCCAAACCGGAGACCACGGCCGTGAAGTTGGTCAAGCAGGTCAAGCTCGCGTTTCACGCCGGCAGATCCCACAAGGTCTACGAGGTCGATCTGTGCGAAGTGGGCCGCGACCAGTTCGTCGTCAATTTTCGCTACGGCCGATTCGGCGCCACGCTTCGCGATGGCTCCAAGACCATCGCCCCCGTGAGCCGAGCCGAGGCCGATCAGGTTTTCGACAAGCTGGTCGATGACAAGATCACCAAGGGTTACGAGCCTGCCGAGACACGGGCCGATCGTGCTCCATCCTCGGCTCCGGCGCCCAGCGTCCAGGACGAGGACGCGCACCAACCCCAGAACGACGCCCGAGCCGAGGCCGTGCTGCGCCGTCTGCGCGAGGCCGATCGATCCCGCTCGAACTGGCCACTGGAGCGCGCCATTTGGCGCGCCGGTGAGTTGGAGCTGCGCGAGGCCGAGCCCCAGATCCTCGCCATCCTCCAGGCCTGCGAGCCGCGCGCCCATGACCTGCGACGCTACTGCTGTGTGTGGGCCTTGGGCCGCAGCGGGTCGATCGCCGCCATCGAGCCGCTACGCCGCATCTTCGAAAGCCCGCGAGAGCGGAGCGATCTGCGCCA
The DNA here is from genome assembly GCF_042682685.1 of Thiorhodococcus fuscus. NCBI lineage: Bacteria > Pseudomonadati > Pseudomonadota > Gammaproteobacteria > Chromatiales > Chromatiaceae > Thiorhodococcus > Thiorhodococcus fuscus. Next base: position 145,767 of record NZ_JBHUHX010000007.1, on the reverse strand, counting down.
AATCGCGGGAGAGGCCCTGAGGTTGCTCTACAGCGACGCCGATCGCGAGCGGTTTCTCGAGGGTCTGATCGACACCCTACCCGCGGCGCTGAAGGCGCCAGCCAGGGAAGGCCCCGCCACCGAGGCCGCGCGGGTCCTGAGAGAGCTTGTGGCGCGAAACGACTTCGAGCCGCTGCATACCGCCTATCTGATCGGCAACGAGCACCTGACGCCGGCGGTGCTCCAGATACTGTCGGAGCTGCCTCCATTCGCCGACAACGGCTTCCGCGCACTCAAACGCCTCTACAAGTGCGCCGAGCTGAGACGGGACGGCCGCGCCTTCGGCCTGCTCGCCTTTCGCTTCCAGACCGAGCGCGGCGGCAATGCCTGGAGGCGCGCCTATCTCGTCAGACGCAGCTGGCGCCTGCTGCGCCGTCTGGGCGAACTCGGCTCCAACGACTGGGTCGGCCTGGCCGTCGGTGCACTGGTACCCTTCACGGATGCGCATGGCGGCGAGATCCAGGTCCGGCAGCAGATGCGTTACGACCATCGAGAGAGACGTTATCACGAGACCCAGCAGCTATGGCCGCCCTTTGCTGGGTACTGGGTCTTTTGTCAGCTGCTCTACCGCAACAGCAGGCGCTTCCGCCCCGACAAGGGGCACAAGACCTTTCGCGCCGAAGACCGCGCCGCGATCGAGCGCGATGTGCCGGAGCGTGAGGAGGCCTTTCCGGAGCTGTGGGACCGATTGCCGCAGGGCCTACTGCACCTGCTGGACGAGAGCAACTGCCTCCCGGTCCACCAGTTCGCGGTCAAGGCCCTGAGGGACAATCGCGCCTTCTGCGACCAGCTCGACACCGATGCCCTGGTCATGCTGCTGTCACGGCCCTACGCGGTCACCGCCCAGCTGGGTTTCGAGCTGGCCGAGCGGCGCTACGACCCCGCGCACATCGACGTCGACCTGGTGTCCGCGGTCGCCTGCTGCGCCTATGAGCCCGCGCGCCAGGCCGCGTTTCGCTGGATCGAAGGCAATCGCCAGACCTTCCTGGCGAACAGCGGCCTGATCGCGGCCCTGGTGCTCGCGCCCCACCAAGACACCCGTGACCTGGCGAAGCGGCTGCTCCTCGGGGCCATCCTGCCCGAGCATCAGGCGCGGGTCCTGGTCGGGCGCATCCTCGCCGCCCTGCTGCTGCTCGGCCCGGACGACGCCGACCGGGCGGCCGGGGCCGTCGACGTCGTCATCCGGGCCCTCGCCGGGCAACTGCCGGCGATCGGCGACCCGGTGATCCGCGACCTGGCGGCGCATCCTCTGGTGGCGCTGCGGGAACTGGCCGGACACATCCTGCTGGCGAAAGAAAGCGCACAGATCGCCGACGACCTGCTGCTGGCCCTGCTGCGCTCGGAGACCTCCAGCCTGCGGATCATCGGGGCGCGACTGGTAGGACAGATTCAGGACCGGGAACTCACGCAGCGTCCGGAGCTGCTCTATGCACTGACCTGCAGCGAACACGCCGACCTGCGCGAGACCATCCGCCCGGTACTGGCCCGACTCGTCGAGCGGGAGCCGGAGTTCGGATCCGCCTTTGCCGCGATGCTGATACAGGGCCTATGCCAGGAGGCGCCCGAGGGCGTGCACAGCCATCTGCTGAGTCTCCTGCGCGACGAGCTGTCGACCGCGCTCCCCGTCTTCGGAAAAGACGAGATCTTCAGGCTCCTGCGCTGCAAGATCCCCCAGGCCCAGGAACTCGGCGGGCTGATGCTGCAGCGCGACACCTTCACCGAGACGCTGACCATCAAGGAGATCGTTCGGCTCGTCGACCACCAGGTGCTGGCGGTGCGCGAGGCCGGCTGGCGGCTCAGCGAGCGCAGCCTCGACCGTCTCAAAGAGTCGATGGCGCAAACGGTGCGTCTGCTCGACACCAATTGGGACGACTCCCGTGAATGGGCCTTCGGCCTGTTTCGCGACAGCTTCGATGCGGACCAGCTGACGCCCGAGGTGCTCGTCGCCATCTGCGACAGCGTGCGCCCGGACGTCCAAGCCTTCGGCCGCGAGCTGATCACCCGCTATTTCGACTCGGCGCATGGAGAGCAGTATCTGCTGAAGCTGGCCGAGCATCCATCCGAGGCGCTACAGCTGTTCGCAACCAACTACCTCGAACGCTACGCCAGCGGCAACGCGGGGCGGCTCGGCGAGCTGGAGCACTACTTCGTCTCCATCCTCTCGCGCGTCAACAAGGGGCGCATCGCCAAACGCCGGGTACTCCAGTTCCTGGTCGCCGAGGCGCTGACGGACGAGGCGAGCGCCCAGGTGGTGGCGCGGATCTTCACACGTCAATCCCTAACCATGGTCATCGGCGACAAGGCTCGGATGATCGAAGGCATGGTGCGGATCCAACAGACCTGGCCGCGGATCGCGCTGCCGCTACAGCCGATCAATACGCCGGAGCACGATGCACCGTCGAGCCGCAGGGGGGAATATGGAGTTTAGCTACGCCTATCGCGGCAGCTCGTCGGTTCAGGGCGGCGCCGATCGCACGGACATGTCCTTTGCGCCGGACACCAAGCGCGAGCCCACCTTCTTTCGCGGCGAGCTGGCGAAATCCCTGCCGTTCCGCGAGGCCATCAGCGCCCTGCACGACGTGGTCGTCTCGGATCTGCGCTTCCAGCCCAAGGATCGCACCGCCTACATGGAATGGCTCGCCACACAAGATGAGCTCGATTGGGCGCACGTGCTCCAGCAGCGCGGCACCCTGGGGCAGCAGATCGAGACGCTGCGTCATGAACTGGACGGCCTGCGCCGCACCAGCTCGGAGCGGATGGCCCCCTTCTATCGGGCGCGAAAACGCTATTTCGATTACCTCTACCGCACCGACATGGACTACTGGTATGTCCTGGATCCGGTGATCACCGTCCACCCGGACGAGCTTTTTTTCGAGTGCTTCTCCCAGGACGAATCCACCTACGGCAAGCTCGGCGCCAGCTACGAGGTGTTCACCAGCCTGGGCGAGCGCGCCTGCGGCACCACCAATGTGGACTATTCCCAGGCGCTCTACGACGAATTCCAAAAGATCCGCAGCTACAAGACCACCTGGCTGGAGGTGGATCCGTCCGGTTTCGAGGTCGAGACGACGGATGAGGACAGCTACAAAGAGGTCAAGATCGACCTGCCCGACTCCTGGGTGCGCGGTTTCCTCCAGGTGAGCTCGGCGATGAGCCTGCCGGCCATCACCTTCGAGCTGCACCCGATGGACATCCACAACTTCTGCTTCGTGCTGCGGCGCCACAAGGAGCTGCATGGGCCGCGTTCCATGCGCTATGTGCTCACGCCTGGCCAGCCGGTCAAGGTCATCTTCGAGCCCTGGAACATCGAAGTGATCTGCGCACGCTCGATCTATCAGGGCGACACGGCCGAAGAGGTGCGGGTCTGGGGGCGGCGGCGCATCCATATCCTCGAGCGGCTGGTGCCGGTCGCCAAGCGATTCGTCGTCCATCTGCTCGGCAGCGGCCTGCCCGCCTTCTATGTCGCCGATCTCGGAGACATGAGCTTCACGCTGGGGCTGTCGGGCTGGACCGCCAACGACTGGTCCAGCGCCGGCAACTTCGACCTGATGGCGCCGCGTACCGACGTCGACGACCTGACCAAACGTCGCGTCTTCGATGCTCTGAAGGAAAACTGGTACGAGGCCCCGGAGTCGCTGGCGCGGCGGCTTCAGCTCGACCGTTCCATCGTGCTGGGCGCCCTGTCCGCCTACACGCAGGCCGGCCGCGCCATCTTCGACATCGACAAGGGCGTCTACCGGGTCCGCGAGCTGTCGCGCGAGCCCTTGCCGATGGACAGGCTGCGTTTCGTGAGTCCCAGAGAGGAGGCCGCGACGCGGCTGGTCGAAGCGCATCGCGTCTCGGTTCGGAGGAACGCCGCCCCGGATCAATGCTTGGAACTCACGGGCACCGTCAAGGACGGAAGTCACGTCCACCAAGCGATGTTGTTGCTCGATGCGGATCGACGTATGATCCAGGCTCGTTGCAGCTGCAATTTCTATCAGCAGAACAAGTTGTTCCAGGGGCCATGCGAGCACATCTTGGCGCTGCGCATGGCCAAGAGTGAAAAACGTTCCTTTTGGAACCGGTTTCGGTGAGGAGGATCAGGCTGTCGCGGTCATCCCTTGTCGCGTTGCTCTCTAGAGGCGCGACATCGGAAGCGGACTCATCCTTTGCATTTTGGGCGGCGGATCGCCGTCTTTGCCAAGTGGTTGTTCATGCGTCACTAGCTCGCTCTTAACTGTGGCGATACTGCCCCCTAGGTGCCTTTGCCGGTTGAATCCCTTGGATTCAAAGGTGCACCTAGGGGGCGTATCGCCTGGAGTTGAGACGATCTAGTCCTGAGTCATTCGAAAGGACTCCGCACCGCTCCAGCCCCCTCCTCACCACCCTCATCCGTGCCTGCCACCTCACCACATCCGAGCCTGTCGAGCATCACCGCAGGGGCACTGCTCGCGAGATCCGTTCCCGTTCATGCTCGCGCCATGCGGCTCGCCGTCAGACCGCCCCAAATCCCAGTCAACAGACCCTAGACGCGCCATGCCCCAGCCCTCCTCTCGCCAAGAGCTATACGATCGCATCCGCAAGAGCTCGAAGGACTCCGTCATCGTCGAGGAGATGATTCGCCTCGGATTCTGGCCGGCCGCCGGCACCATGCCGGAAGACCCGGCGGATGAGATCCGCCGGCGCGCCGAGCTTGAGGCCCAGTTGCGTGCACTGCGCACCGAGCAGACCAGACTGCACAATATCGAGGCGCTCAAGCGCGAGGTCCGCAAGCGCCGCATGGCCGAGGCCCGTGAGCGCCGCCAAGAGACCAAGGCGCGCAAGCTGGCCGAGCGCCAGGCGCGGGCCGAGACCTGGAAGGCCAAGAAAGAGACGGATATCGGGTTTCTCGGGGAGGGAGTGTCCGCCGGGCTCGGGCACAAGGGCTGCGACGCCGAGCGATTGGCCGAGCATGGCCTTCCGGAACTCGCCGACGCGGCGGCGGTGGCGGCGGCCATGGGTATCGATCTGGGCACCCTGCGCTTCCTCGCCTATGCCCGCACGACCAGTCGGGTCAGTCACTATGTGCACTTCTTCATTCCCAAGCGCACCGGCGGTAAGCGCGCGATCTCGGCGCCCATGCCCAAGCTCAAGCATGCGCAGCACTGGATCTTGGCCAACGTGCTCGACCCGGTCGCGCTCGACGAGCATGCCCACGGCTTTCGTCACGGGCGCTCCATTCTCACCAACGCCCAGCCCCATCTGGGGTCCCGGGTGGTCGTCAACTGCGACCTGCAGAATTTCTTCCCCACCGTCAGCTATCGCCGTACCAAAGGGCTGTTCCAGTCCCTCGGCTATGGCGAGCAGATCGCCTCGATCTTCGGACTGATCTGCACCGCGCCGGAGACCCAGGAAGTAGAGCTCGACGGCCAGCGCTATTTCGTGGCGCTCGGCGATCGGGTCCTGCCGCAAGGATCGCCGGCCAGCCCGGCCATTACGAACCTCATCTGTCGCGGCCTGGATCGGGCGCTGGAGAAGACCGCTCGTCAGCTCGGCTTTCGCTACACGCGTTACGCCGACGACCTGAGCTTCTCCTCCGACGATGCCAATGCCGACGTGGGCCGATTGCTGGGACGAGTCCGGTGGCTGGTGCAACGCCACGGGTTCGTCGTCCACCCGGACAAGACACGGGTGCTCAGGCAGAGCCGGCGACAGGAGGTGACCGGGATCGTGGTCAACGAGCGCCCCGCGGTGCCTCGGGAGACCCTCAGGCGGTTCCGCGCCACGCTCTTTCAGATCGAAAAGGACGGCCCGGCAGGCAAGCGCTGGGGCCGTGCCACAGGCGATAACAGCGTCGACTTGATGGCCGCCATCGAAGGATTCGCCAACTATGTCGCGATGGTGGATCCGGCCAAGGGTCAGCCGCTCAAGGCGCAAGTGGCCGCGCTGATCGCCCGCTACCCGAAGCAGGCCACACCCTTCAAGGGCCGTCGGCGCCCTAACCCATCCACTGGCAGCTCGACGAGCGCGCCGAAGCGCGACACCACAGCGCCCGAAGCCGTCGATGGCACGAAGAAAAAGAAGAACTGGTGGAAGCTGTTTTAGACGCTGACAGCATGGGACTTCAACCTGAAAAGAGCAGTTGAACCGCAAAGGGCACAAAGAGCGCAAAGAATTTCAACATGTTGTCCGCGAAGCGATGCTCACCCAAGGGATGAGACGATGCAGCAAGGCAACTCGATGTTTTTCTTCGTGTCCTTGCGCCTTTGCGGTTCCAATTGCCGGATTTAGGCTCAAGCGTGCCAGGGAAGGGTCGTCTGCAGAGATCGGCATCCCGCTCGGCGCACGCCTCGACCCGATACGACCAGAAAAGGAGCCAATCATGGCCGACCAGTTAGAGTATCTCGAGCTCTCCGAAGCGGAGGGTGGCGCTCACAAGTTCTACGAAGTCGCGGTGAGCGACTGTCTCCTGACCATCCGCTACGGGCGTATCGGCGACCAGGGACAGCGCCAGGAAAAGCGCTTCCCCAGTCATGAACAGGCGCTCGCCGAGGCCAAGAAGAAGATCAGCGCAAAGAAGAAGAAGGGCTACGAGAACGCGGTAATGGGGGTTCGCCAGAAACGCGCGATCACCCGACGCGCCACCGCCAGCTCGCCATCCAGATCCAAGCCATCGCCGGTGATCTGGCGGTTCGAGACCGGCGCGGCCACCTTTGGCATTTTCGTCGACGAGGCGTCCGTGTGGGCAGGCACCCAGGCCGGGCGTGTCTTCCGTCTCAGCCACGAGGGCAACGTCACCCATCAGTTCAAGCTGCCCGACGGCGTCAAATGCATCGTCGCCGACGACGATTGGCTCTACGCCGGCTGCGACGACGGCAAGGTCTACGACCTCTCGTCCAAGGCGCCGATGGTGGCCTACGAGATCCACGAAAGCACCGATATCTATTGGCTCGATATCGCCGATGGCGTGCTCGGCGTGGCGGACGCCAACGGCAAGATCGTGATCATCAACCACGACGACGAATCCCAGTGGGAGAAGCAGTCCCGTGGCAAGTCGGGCTGGATGGTGCGTTGCGACGAGCTTGGCGTCTATCACGGCCACAGCGGCGGCATCACCATGTACGACTGGGAGGATGGCACCCAGATCTGGCACGCAGACACCGATGGCCAGGTCCTGTTCGGCTGGCAGGAAGAATCCCATGTCTATGCCGCCACCAGCGCGGACAAGGTGCTGCAGTTCAGCAAGCGTGGCGAGCCGGGTCATACCTATGCGTGCGACAGCACGGTCTATTCCTGCGCGACTGCGGAGGATGGCAAGTACGTCTTTGCCGGCGACAACAGCTCATCCGTCTATTGCTTCGCCGAGGACGGCAAGCGGATCTGGAAGCTGGCCACCCGCTGCGGCTCGGCCCTGTCCATGCAATATCATCGCGATCGTCTCTATATCGTCACCTCGGACGGCACGCTCGCCTGTCTCGACGTCTCCGATGCCGCGATCGAGGCGGCGGAAGCCGGTACGGTGCCCGAGGCCAAGACCTTTACCGCACCCACGGAGACCGCCGCTGCCCAGGTTCAATCGAGCGTCGAGCACGTCGACAACGCCGGTGACAAGGTGGTGGTCGAGTGCTATCAGGAGGGCTCCAAGTTGCGGGTGCGAGTAGTGAGTGCAGGCTACGAGGCCTGGAACGTCCAGTTCCCGAAGAACATCCGCGAAGCGGGTCGCCGCTATGTCGTGGACGAGCTGCGCCCCTCCTCGCGCGGCAACTTCTATCGCGCCTATGGCGAGATCAAAAGGCTCGACGACTGATGCAATCCTGGATCTGGCTCACCATGCGTCGATGGCTTGAGGCCAATCCAGAAGACGCGTTCGCCAAGGATGTTCGCGCCCAACTGACCACCGAACCCGAACGCTACGCCGCTTACACACGTGAATATCTGGGCTGGGGTGTGTTCGCCCTGATGCCGCAGTGATGCATGGGCAATCGGCCGATAGAACGCTGATTGATCGCCGCTCCTGTCAGGGCCAAGGATGGCCCGACATGTTCGAGCACGCGCGTGCTCGAACATGAAGCGCGTCGAACACCGCGCTTTCGACGCACGCGCTGACTGAATGCCAGCAGGCATCAGATCACGGCGGTTTTCCCCCCGGAAGCGGCCCCGCCTTCGAGATTGTCCTTGAGCATCTTGATGATCTGCGAGGAAATCTCCTCGATCGACTGGGTGGTGGTGTTGAGCACGGGAACCTGCAGACGCTTGTACATCTTCTGGGCCTGTTTGATGTCCTCCTGGCAGCGTTCCAGCGAGGCATAGCCGCTTCCGGGGCGACGCTCCTCGCGGATGAGCTGCAGCCGTTGCGGCTCGATCGTCAGGGCGAACAGCTTGTGCCTGCAGTCGTAGAGGAGCTGGGGCAAGTCGCCGCGCTCGAAGTCTTCCTCGGTGATGGGATAGTTCGCCGAGCGCAGACCGTAGTGCATAGCCAGATAGAGACAGGTCGGCGTCTTGCCGGAACGCGACACGCCGGTCAGGACCACGTCGGCACGATGGAAATTGTCCGGTCGGATACCGTCGTCGTTGGCCATCGCGAAATTGATGGCCTCGATGCGCTTGGTGTAGTAGCTGGGCTTGGTGATGGCGTGGCTCTGGCCGGATTTCAGACTCGGCGGCACACCGAGTTCGGCCGACAGCGGCTCGACGAAAACCTCGAAGAGTTCCACGTAGAAACAGTTGCCGCCCTTGAGGATGTCGCGAATCTCGTGATTGAGCATGGTCGCAAAGACGATCGGCCGCGCCCCATCGCGATCGGCGGCCTCGGCCATCCGCTGGGTCAGCGCCTTGGCGCGCAGCTCGGTGTTGATATAGGGCATGTACACCTGCTCGAAATTCACGGTATCGAACTGCGACAGCAGGCTGTGACCGAGCGTCTCGGCGGTGATGCCGGTGCTTTCGGAGACGAAGAAGACGGTGCGGTTCATGAGTTCTCTGCAACTGAATGATTGGAATCGACGGCGAGGCGCGCCGTAACGATCGTGCATCACAACCGGGCGGTGTGACCCATGTCAATGTGTTCTATATTGGAATTTGTTGATATGCGAGATATCCGGCGCGGGATGACGGGGGAGCCGCCCGCCGGGACCTTCTTCACTTGGCTGAGGACCACCCAATGGCCACCATCGACAACGACCAAGACCTCCGGGCTGCGCTCAATCGGCTGAATGCCGAGCAGCAGCGTCTACTCGGCTCCCGCTTCGCCGAGCGCGTCATGCATCTGAGCCGGGACGAGCGCATCGACCGCGCGATCGCCACCGGACTGCGCGCCGACGCGAGCCCCGGAGAGCTGGAAGACGCCTTCAAGTCGGCCAAATCCTATGCCGTCACCACCTATACCGACTGCGGCAAGGACACCGACTGGATGGCGCAGGCGGATCACTTCGTTGCCGCCTCCATCACGGCCGCGCTGACTCCGGAAGAATTCATGACCGAAAAACAGAACCGCGCATGGAAGGCGGCGGTTCAGGCGCGCATGGCGGTCAACTGCGCCATGATGGAGGACGAAAGCGTTTCCGAGTATGAAGAGGCCGAGCAGCAGCACAGGATCGCCAGCGAATTCCTGAACTGACCCCGACCTGCACGCCCCATGGACGCCCGACGGCCCTTGGCCCGTCGGGCGTCTGCGTTTCCTCCGGGCTCAAGGCCCCTCGATCGGCTTTCCGGTCTCCTTATCGACCGGCATCAGATCGGCCCGACTCGCGCCCAGATCCAGGGCGACCGTGCTGGCCACAAAAATGGACGAATAGGTCCCGACCAGAATGCCGATGATGAGCGCGAGCGAGAATCCTTCGAGCAGTGGCCCGCCGACGAAGAACATGGCCACCACGACCATGAGCGTGGTGCCGGAGGTAATGAGCGAACGCGACATGGTTTGATTGACTGCGGTGTTGACCACATCGGCGGGCGAGGCCTGGCGCATCTTGCGGAAATTCTCGCGAATACGATCGAACACCACGATCGTATCGTTCACCGAGTAGCCAACGACGGCAAGCAGCGCGGCAAGCACCGTGAGGTCGAAACTGGTCCCGGTCAGAGAGAAATAGCCCAGCGTGATGATGGGATCGTGCAAGGTCGCAATGAGGGCCCCGACCGCGAAGCGGCGCTCGAAACGCAGCCAGATGTAGATGGCGATCCCGCCCAGCGCGATCAGCATCGCCAAACCGCCATCCTCGATCAGCTCGCTGCCGACCTGAGAACCGATGAACTCGACCCGCCGAACCTCGGGCGACGGCTGTCCGCTTCCCTGGAAAGCCTGCGCCAACTGATCCTTGAGCTGAAGCTGGTCGATGTGGGCGGAAGGCGGAAAACGCAGCAACAGATCCCGGTTGGTCCCGAAATACTGAATGGTCTGGCTGCGAAGCCCCGCCCTCTCCATGACGCGCGAGATCGACTCGATCTCGACCGGTTCGGGGAAACCCATCTCGACCTGGGTCCCGCCGGTGAAATCCAACCCGAGATCCAGTCCCTTGATCGCAAGCGAAAGGGATGAAACGAGGATGGCGACAGCCGATAAAACATAGGCCAGCTTACGCCTGGCAACGAAATCGATATTTCCGAGCTTGATGGAAAGCATCGTTCTGGCGTCCTAACACGCGGGGGTCGGACCTATTCATCGCCATGAGACCGACTTGGCGGTCGCTCGAAACGCAAGACGCACGGGCGCAACCGCACCCGTGGGACCGCGATTCCACACGGCGTCCACCAGCTCAATCGCGTGGTCGGGAGACTGCGACGCCGATCGGATCCGACAGGTCCCGCCAATACGCGATGGAGAGCGGCTCCAAAGACGGATCGCGGTCAACCGAGCCCTGATCGGCGCGTCAATGTGTTGCGGTTGAAACCTTGAGCACTTCCGTTACCGGCTCTCCAAGGATGGCGGAAACGCCAGAGAAGCACGGCACGAGGAGGGGTGGGGTCGAGACTGCAGGCCACATCGCGGAGCTTCGAGTCCAACGCTACTTGCCTGGCGGCGCCATCATAGAGACTGGCCCGACCTTCTGACAATAGGTCGCGAAAGCATCCAGGGGATCAGCCGCTCGGGGAGCCGTTCGACGCCAGCATGGCATCGTAGATCTCCCAGGCTTCCATCGCCCGCTCGGCGTCGATCTTTTCGATCGCCTGCCCCAGATGGACGACGAGATAGTCGCCGACCTCGATCGACTCGTGCTGCATCAGAAAGAGGTTCACTTCGCGCTCGACACCCTTAGCCTCGCAGTGGGCCAGGAAGCCATCGATGGAGCGGACCTGCATGGGAATCGCGAAACACATCCTCAGACCTCCGAATCGACCCGGTGTGGATGGGGATGAGGCTATGCTTGTCGGCGTCGTCCATCAAGACCGGTAAGCCCGCATCATGAAACCACGCACACTCGTTCTCGGACTCGGAAACGTTCTCATGACCGACGAAGCGGTCGGCGCCGAGGTGATTCGCCGTCTCGCCTCCGATCCGACACTAGACCCATCGATCACCTGCATCGACGGCGGCACCTTGAGCTTCACGCTCGCCGCTCCGATCGGCGATTGCCAGCGTTTGATCGTTGTCGATGCCGCCAAGCTCGGCGAAACGCCGGGCGGCGTGCGCGTCTTCGAGGATGCCGAGATGGATCGCCAGCTACGTTCCAACGCCAAGAGCGTTCACGAAGTCAGCCTCTCCGACCTCATGGACATGGCGCGTCTAACCGACAGCCTGCCCGGTCGGCGCGCTCTGATCGGCATCGAGCCCGAGTTCATCGGTTGGGGCGAGAGCCTGACGCCAGCGGTCGAGGCAGCCGTTCCCATCGCGATCCAACGCATTCACGACCTGCTCGCCCGCTGGGATAGCGAGTAGACCGGAGACACCCGATATCACCAATCCAAGAATATTATGAATTTCAATGCGAATTAATATTCGTTCATGCTGAACTTCTAACAAAGATGCGCTGCATCAAATCCGGGAACGCCGAATCGGCCTAGAATTTTTCTCAATATCGCGACGCCGAGGGTCGGTCATGTCAGGTTTGGATCAGATTCCCGTTTCCATCGAATCGAACGCGCCCTGCTCGGGCAAGCCTCGCGACTACGGGAATGCTCGCGCCGTCCTCGGCCAGATCCGTCACGCCTTGGAGCGCTTGATCGCCAGCGGCGAGGAAACCCGCATCGACCTCAGCGCCATGCCCTTCGGGCCTGGCGACCTTGAGCGCCTGACGGACTGCTTGGGCACGGGCGAGGTCCAGGCATCGGTCGAGGCGCTCGGACCCACCCGCATTCAGGAGACCGCGATTCCAAGCGTTTGGTTGGTGGACTATCTGAACGCCGAGAACCAACGCCTCACACTGCACATCGAGATCGCCAGCGTTCCGCAGATCCTGCGCCCGCAGCCTCAGGATCTCGCGCTCGCGATCGATCGGCTCGATGCCCGCCTGGACGGCACCCCGGCACCGAACACCCCGCCACTATCGTCCTGACACCATACTGAGGAGGGACCATGGCTGCCCGCAAAACCCCCGACAAAACCCTCGGCGAGAGCCTGCGAGACATCGGGCTGTCGCGTCGTGGATTCCTGAAGTTCTGCGCCGCGACCGCGTCCATGATGGCCCTCCCACCGAGCATGGCGGCGGCGATCGCCGCCGCGCTCGAACAGGCGAGGCGCCCGTCGGTCATCTGGCTGTCCTTCCAGGAGTGCACCGGCTGCACCGAATCCCTGACACGCAGCCATAGCCCGAGCGTCGAGGAACTCATCTTCGATTTCATCTCGCTCGACTACCACCACACCCTGCAGGCCGCCGCTGGCGAAGCCGCCGAGGCGGCCCGGCTGCAGGCGATGGAGACCAATCGCGGCGAGTATCTGGTGATCGTCGACGGCTCCATCCCCGGCCCGGACGCCAACCCCGGATTCTCGACGGTCGCCGGACACAGCAATTACGACATCCTGATGGAAACGGTCGAGCATGCCGCCGCCGTGATCGCGGTCGGAACCTGTGCCGCCTTCGGAGGGCTGCCACAGGCCAAGCCCAATCCGACCGGTGCCATGTCGGTGATGGATCTGGTGAAGGACAAGCCGGTGATCAACGTCTCCGGCTGCCCGCCCATCCCCATGGTCATCACCGGCGTGCTGGCGCACTACCTGACCTTCGGACGACTGCCGGAGCTGGATGCCTACCGCCGTCCCATGGCCTTCTACGGCCAGTCGATCCACGACCGTTGCTATCGCCGGCCCTTCTACGACAAGGGGTTGTTCGCGGACAGCTTCGACGACGAGGGAGCCAAGCTCGGCTGGTGCCTCTACCGGCTCGGTTGCAAGGGTCCGACCACCTTCAACGCCTGCGCCACCATGCGCTGGAACGCGGGCACCAGTTGGCCGATCGAGTCCGGTCATCCCTGTCTCGGTTGCTCCGAACCCGGCTTCTGGGATGGCGGCGGTTTCTACGAGCCGGTCTCGGTGCCCATCGGGACCAGCACGACGACGCTCCTCGAAGCAGCGGCGGTCGGCGCGGTCGCCGGTGCCGGAATCGCCACCGTCGCTCGCAAGGGCAAGAAGGACGCCGTGAAAACGCGCCAGCCCGTCACGATCGAAGAACTGGAGCAGAAACTATGAACGGCTCGATGGAATTTCTGCTGTGGGTCAAAGGCCCCCTATTCACCATCGCCATGGTGATCTTCGCCATCGGTCTGTTCGCGCGCCTCCTGGAAATCTTCCTGCTCGGACGCGCACCCAACTATGCCGAGGCCCGTGCCGGCGAATGGCTGCCGGGACTGCGAACCATGATCACGCGCACCGTCGCCGATCCCGGCACCTTCAAGCGAGCGCCCTTCAACGTGGTGGTCGGCTGGCTCTGGCACATCGGCTTTCTGATCGCGCTGCTGCTGTTCATCCCGCACATCGAGCTGTTCAAGGGCGTGCTCGGCCTATACTGGCCCGGACTGCCCAACCCGATCGTCGACCTGGCCACGGGCGTGACCCTGATCGCACTGATCGCAACCCTGGTGCATCGGCTGACCCATCCGGTCAAGAAACGCATCAGCACGACCGAGGACTATCTGCTGTGGACGGTGGTCTTCATGGTGGTGTTGACCGGCTACCTGGCCTATCACCGCCTGGTCGAGCCCTACCCGCTCGCACTGGGGATGCACATCCTCTCGGCCGAGCTGCTGCTCGTCCTGCTGCCATTCACCAAGCTGACGCACATCTTCACGGCCTTCATCGCCCGCTGGTACAACGGCGCCGCCTTCGGCCGCAAGGGGGTTCAGTCATGACCGAGCTCACACTCGAACGCGGACTCGCGGCCTTTCGCGCCGAGGTCGACGCGCCGACCGCCGCCTTCTTCTCCAGTTGCGTGCATTGCGGTATCTGCGCCCAGTCCTGTCCCTTCTATCTGGAAACCGGCGATCCCAAATACACGCCCATCCTCAAGCTCGAACCGCTGCGTCTGGTCTGGGAGGCCGAATTCACCCTCTGGGGCAAGATCAAGGGACTGCTGGGTCTGCAGCAGAAGGTCACCGACGCCATGCTGGCAGAATGGGAAGAGCTGCTCTACGACTCCTGCTCCATGTGCGGACGCTGCTCCATGGTCTGCCCGGTCGGCAACGACCTGGCCTATATGATCCGCAAGTCGCGCGAGGGCATGGTCCAGGCCGGCCACGCGCCCGAGGGGTTGATCAACGCCTCGATCCGCGCCATCACCACCGGCAGCCCCATGGGCCTGCAGTGGAAGACCCTGGCGGTGCAGATCAAGCACGTCGAGGCCAGCACCGGACTGGAGATTCCGGTCGACAAGCAAGGCGCCGAATACATGGTGCTCATGTCCTCGATGGAGATCATCAACTTCCCCGAGTACCTGGAAGCCATCACCAAGATCTTCGATCACGCCGGAGTGACCTGGACCCTTTCCACAGAATGCTTCGAGGCCACCAACGCCGGCATCCAGATCGGCAACAAGGACATCGCCGCTCAGCTGGTCGAGCGGGTGGTCGCGGCGGCCGAAACCCTCAAGGTGCCCAAGGTCATCAGCCCCGAGTGCGGCCACGCCTTCACCGCCATCCGCTGGGAAGGTCCGAACCTGATCGGACGCCCCTACCCCTTCCGGGTCTTCCACATCATCGAGGTGCTGGAGGAATTGCGCGCGGCGGGACGCATCCAGACCGAGGGCAAGGAGAGTGATCGACTCTCGATGCACGATCCCTGCAACCTGGCCCGCAAGAGCGGCGTGATCCAGCAGCAGCGCAACCTCATCGACTTGGTGGCCGAGGATTTCGTCGATCTCAAGGAGCACGGCAAGTTCCAATGGTGCTGCGGCGCCGGCGGCGGCGTCAGCTCCAACGAGCGTGCCGAAGAGCTCAAGATGGCGGCCTTCAAGCGCAAGAAGGCGCAGATCGAGGAGGTGTCCCCCGAGCGGATGGTCACCATGTGCGCGACCTGCCGGACCCAGCTCGAAGAAGGACTGGAGACCTTCAACATGGACATTCCGGTCATCGGTCTGACCGAGATGATCGCCGAGCATCTGGTCGAGAAACCGCGCGCCGCCAAGGATGACGCCGAGGCCTGATCCGCTGGCCAGCACCCGACAATTGCGGGGCCGGTCCGCCGGCCCCGCGCAGGAGATCCGCCAACATGAGTGAACGACTCGTCGTCGACCCCATCACCCGCATCGAGGGCCATCTGCGCATCGAGGCGCAGATGGACGGCAGCAGCATCGCCCAGGCCTACAGTTCCGGCACCTCGGTGCGCGGCATCGAGACCATCCTCAAGGGCCGCGATCCGCGTGATGCCTGGGCCTTCGCCCAGCGCATCTGCGGCGTCTGCACCCTGGTGCACGGCATGGCCTCGGTGCGCTCGGTGGAGGACGCGCTCCAGATCGAGCTGCCCGCCAACGCCCAACTCATCCGCAATCTCATGATCGGCGCCCAGTACGTACACGATCATGTGATGCACTTCTATCACCTGCACGCGCTCGATTGGGTCGATGTGGTCAGCGCGCTCGGTGCCGATCCCAAGGCGACCTCGGATCTGGCACAGTCGATCAGCGCCTGGCCCAAGTCCTCGCCCGGCTATTTCGCCGACACCCAGAAGCGCCTCAAGACCTTCGTCGAATCGGGCCAGCTCGGGATCTTCGCCAACGGCTACTGGGGCCATCCGGCCTACAAGCTGCCGCCCGAGGCCAACCTGATGGCGGTGGCCCACTATCTGGAAGCGCTCGCCTGGCAGCGTGACGCAGCCCGGCTGCACGCCATCTTCGGCGGCAAGAACCCGCATCCGAACTTCGTCGTCGGTGGCGTCGCCTGCCCCATCGATCTGAACTCGGACTCGGCCATCAACGCCAAGCGCTTCGCCGAGGTGCTGGACATCATCCAATCGATGCAGACCTTCGTCGATCAGGTCTATGTCCCGGACACCCTCGCCATCGCCGGCTTCTACAAGGACTGGGCCGGGCGCGGCGAGGGACTGGGCAACTTCATGTGCTACGGCGACCTGCCGGACACCGGCACCATGGACCCCGCAACCTTCCTGTTCCCGCGCGGCGTCATCCTGAATCGGGACCTCTCGACCCTCCACGAGATCGACATCCACGACGCGAGCCAGATCCAGGAGTTCGTCGCCCACTCCTGGTACGACTACGACGCCGGCAACGACCAGGGTCTGCACCCCTACGACGGCGAGACCAATCTGGAATACGACGGGCGCGGTGGCGTCAAACCGCCCTACACCCAGCTCGATGTCGACCAGGGCTATTCCTGGATGAAAGCGCCGCGTTGGAAGGGACAGGCGATGGAGGTCGGCCCGCTGGCGCGCGTCCTCATGCTCTATGCCACCGGTCATGCTCAGACCAAGGAATTGGTCGAGATGACCCTCTCGAAGCTCGACCTGCCGGTCGAGGCGCTCTTCTCCACCCTGGGCCGAACCGCCGCGCGAACGCTGGAGACCAAGGTCATGGTCGATGCCATGCACGGTTGGTACGAGGCGCTGATCGCCAACGTCAAGGCCGGCGACACCCGGACCTTCGACGACAGCCTCTGGGCCCCGTCCTCCTGGCCCTCCGAGTGCCGTGGCGCGGGCTACATGGAGGCGCCGCGCGGCGCGCTGGGACACTGGATTGTCATCCGGGACGGCAAGATCGCCAACTACCAGGCCGTCGTGCCCTCGACCTGGAACGCAGGACCCCGCGACGGCTCGGATCAGGCCGGGGCCTACGAGGCCGCGCTGGAGGACAACCATCAGCTTGCGGACGTCAAACAGCCGATCGAGATCCTGCGCACCATCCACTCATTCGACCCCTGCATCGCCTGCGCGGTGCATCTCACGGACCCGGAATCCGGCGAGCAGCTGCGGATCAAGATCAGCTGACGGACGCCCCACGCATCTGACCTCTCTCCGTCTCTGACGGCGCCCCAATGCCAGGGGCGTCGTCCATCGCCCCCTCTCCGCACCGATCGATCGCCAACTCACGCCACGAGCAACCGACGCCCCCGTATCCAAAACCCTGGGCCGATTCGCTTGCCCGCACCGCGCGCCGGTATCAGAATGACGGCTTATGGCGCCACGACTACAGGGAACGCACAGACCGACCGATGCAGCCGCCGACACCCGCCGCAACGCCGAGCGGAGGAAAGATGTGCAACGGATCCCAGTCCAGGATTCGATCTGCGGCTAGATTAGGTGGCGAGGCGATCCCACCGATACACATAGGGAAAAGGCGACAGGTCGTTTGGCCATGGCTTCGAAAGCCGACCCATTCCGACCGCCTACCGACAGTCGTGACCGTTGCTCGACGCACCGCCGCTACGGCGTCTCCCAGACCGATCGGCCCCGACCCGAACCAAGAAGCGCCTCGCCACGGATGCGCTCAAACCCTGGGCTCGGACTGGAAATTCAACAACATGGAGTCCGGCGGATCAGCTTAGCCGTTCACCACACCAATCATTGGAAGCGATGCCCCGATGAAGATACTTCTGGTCGACGATTCAAAATCCGCGCGCTACGCGCTGCGACTCCAGCTCCAGCGCCACAGCATTGAGGTCGAAACGGCGGACTCGGCAGAATCCGCCTTCGAGGTTCTGCGAAAGAGCCTCCCGGACGCCATTTTCATGGACCACATGATGCCCGGGCTCAACGGCTTCGAGGCGCTCGAGGTCATCCGCGAGGATCCACGCACCGCCGCGATTCCCGTCGTCATGTGCACCTCGCACGAGGAACCGGAATTCGTCGCCACAGCTAAGAAGAAAGGCGTCTTCGGCATCCTTCCAAAATCGGCGGCGCCCGATCTGCTGCCCGAAATCCTAGAACGGCTGAACGCCGAACTCGACGGCGTCGCCCCCCCGGCCCCGGTCCAAGAGCGCGGAGCCACCCCGCATGCAGCGCCGGCCGGTCTGTCCGAGGAGGCCGTGCTCAAGCTCATCGAGTCCAGACTGGAAGCCCGGCTATCCCGGGTTTTGCCCGCATTTGTGGAGGAAGTGCGCCGGGATCTGACCGAAGGACTGCGGAACGAGACGAACCGCATCCTCGACGAGCGCCTCGCCACCGATCAGGCCGCCCAGCGAACAGCGCCCCCGAAGCCCACCATGGCCGATCTGCAGGCCATTTCCACGCGCCTGGCGACCGAAACCCTGCCCGACCTGGTCAAGCGCGGCATCGAGGCCGAGCGTGCCTCCCTGCTGGAATCCTTCGAGAAACACATGCGCGATCAGCGTCCTCGCGGGGGTGCCGGTCAAGGACAGGATGCGCCCGAAAGCGCCACCAAGGCGGCTGCGGCGGCACGCCGCGAGACCCAGGAGGCCATCGAATCGGCGCTCGCGACCTCCCAGCAATCCCTCCAAGCGGTCGAGCAATCGCTGCGCAGCGCCATGGGGCGCCTCTACACCCTGGTCGCGCTCGCTGCGCTGGCCGGCATCGGGGCCGCCGCCGGAGTCTATTTCTTGCTTCAAGCCTGAGGGTCGGTATGCCGTTCTTCACATCGACCGAGCATGCCGCCGAGGATGCAGTGGCGTGCACTCACTGCCCCGAACGACGCTGGTTTCTCGAAACGCTGGCGGTCGGCTCGGTTGGCGCGCTGGTCGGCTGGCCCGATCTCGCCGCAGCGAAATCCGCCGATTCATCGCTTGAGAACCAGGTGACTCGCCTGGTCAAAAAGATGCGTCGGCGAGGTCTGATCCTGCCGAGCGAACGCACCTCCTGGTCCGTCTACGACTTCACGACCCGCACCAAGCTCGTTTCCATCAACGAGGCCGTCCCCCGCCAGGCGGCGAGCATGATCAAACCCTTCGTCGCACAGGCCTATTTCTATCAGGTATCCCAGGGTAAAAAAGGCGCCCGTTACACCGATTCGGTGCGTCGTACCATGGAGCGGATGATTCAACACAGCGACAACAGGGCGACCAACAGACTCTTCGATCTGGTCAGCCGCCACGGCGCCGGGCGCGGCCCGCACGAGGTGGAGGCCGTGCTCAAAGCGAACGCGCCGGGCATCTTCAAGCAGGTTCGGGTGGTCGAGAAGATCCCCACCAGCGGTGCAACCTACGCCAATCGCGCGTCCGCCTGGGACTACAGCCGTTTCCTCTACGCGCTGCACCACGGCAAACTGCCCTACAGCAAGGAGATGCATCGATTGATGCGTCTGCCGAACCACGACCGCATCACCACGGGGGTCGCGAGCATGCCCTCTTCGGTACATGCCTGCGACAAGACCGGATCCACGGCCAAGCTCTGCGGCGACATGGGTATCATCGAATCGCGCGACCGATACGGTCGCACTCACGCCTACACCATGATCGGCATCATCGAGCGACAGACCCGGGCTCGCCACTATGGCAGCTGGATCTCCAAGCGCAGCGATGCCATCCGCGAGGTCTCGAACCTGGTCTATCTGTACATGAAGGATCGGCATCGCCTGGTCTGATCCGTCCAGAGGATCTGGGCTGACCATGCCGCATGGCGGCGCCTTCTGGTAGTCTTTGTCGGCTCAGCGAAGACTCGCCTCACACCGATCGGACATGCACCATGAAGATTCAGCCTCTCATCCTGCGCAAGGACCAGGAACGCCGCCTGCTCGCCGGCCATTGCTGGACCTACAGCAATGAGGTCGACACCCAAGCGACCCCCCTCAAGTCACTGGAGCCCGGACAGCCGGTCGAGATCCTGAGCAGCCACCAGCGCTGGATCGGTCATGGTTATGTCAATCCGCATTCGCTCATCAGTGCCCGCATCGTCAGCCGCGACCCGAACCATCCGCTGAGCCCCGCGCTCTGGCTACAGCGCATCCACGATGCGCTCACCCTGCGCGAGCGGCTCTATCCACACCCCTACTACCGGCTCGTCTTCGGCGAGAGCGACGGCCTGCCCGGACTCATCGTCGACCGTTACGGCGATCTGCTCTGCGTCCAGATCACCACCGCCGGCATGGAGCGGGCACGCGGCGAGATCCTGGCGGCACTCGAACAGGTGGTTCGTCCCAAGGCGATCGTGCTGCGCAACGACACCTCGGTGCGCACCCTGGAGGGTCTGGAGCAGAAGGTCGAGGTCGTCCTGGGATCCCCCGAGGACACGGTCACGCTGATCGAGCACGAACAGGAGTTCGTCATCTCGCCCTTGAGCGGACAGAAAACCGGCTGGTTCTTCGATCAGTCCGAGAACCGCGCCCGCCTCGCTCGCTACGGCGTCGGCAAACGGGTTCTGGACGTCTGCAGCTATATCGGCGCCTGGGGCGTGCGTGCGGCGGCGCTGGGAGCCGAGCAGGTCACCTGCGTGGACAGCTCGGAATCGGCGCTCCAACGGGTCGCCGAGAACGCCGAGCGCAACGGTCTGGCCGACCGCGTCGCCCGCATTCAGGGCGACGCCTTCGAGGTTCTGCGCGAGCTGCGCGATCAGGGACAGCGCTTCGATACCGTGCTCCTAGATCCGCCCGCCTTCATCAAGCGCCGCAAGGACGAGAAGGACGGCACGCAGGCGTATCAGCGTCTCAACCGACTCGGCATCGAGATGCTCGAACCGGGCGGACTGCTGGTCACCTCCTCCTGCTCGTTCCACATGGGACGCGACACCTTCCTGCGTACCGTCCAGCAAGCGGGCCGACGCGCCGGACGCAGCCTGCAACTGCTCGAAGCCGGACAGCAAGGCCCGGATCATCCGGTGCATCCGGCGATCCAAGAAACCGCCTATCTCAAGACGCTGTTCCTGCGCGCCCTGCCGGCATTCTGATTCAGCCGCCAGCCGCCAGCCGCCAGCCGCCAGCCGCCAGCCGCCAGCCGCCAGCCGCCAGCGATATCATCTCGCTGGTAGCTGGTAGCTGGTAGCTGGTAGCTGGTAGCTTTTTTCCATGCGCCTACATAGACTTTCTCATGCCTCATAGGAGCCTTCCCGTCCGGTATCGACTCAAGATCCAACCATGAAAGTCACGCCAAACCCCATGCAGCACATCGAGCCAAGTCATCATCGTAAAACCTGGAGATCGCGGATCGCCTCGCTTCCCTCGGGCCTGTTCGGCGCATTCGCGCTGGCTGGACTCATCGGATTGGGCGGATGCGCCATGCAGAAAGACACCCCGCCCCCAATTACGGGGCCTATCGACAAGGTTGTGGTGAAGAAATCGGCGCGTCAGCTTGAACTCGTCATGAACGGCAAGGTGGTACGCCAGTATCGCGTTTCGCTCGGCGGATCGCCCGTGGGACACAAATACCGCGAAGGCGATCAGCGCACCCCGGTCGGCGACTACGTCCTCAACTGGCGTAACGCCAACAGCAACTTCTACAAGGCGATCCACATCTCCTACCCCAACGATCGCGACCGCATGGTCAGCCGCCAGCTCGGATACAACCCGGGCGGCATGATCATGATTCATGGCCTGCCGAACTACGTGCGCTCGGAGGATCTGCGCAAGCAGTACGGGGGTCGTGACTGGACGCACGGCTGCATCGCGGTCCAGAACCACGAGATCGACGAGATCTGGCGTCTGGTCCCGGACGGCACGCCGATCCAGATCCTGCCCTGACCGCGCCCTGCGGTGCCCCCTCGGGCCTTGGGCGACAGAGAGCGCCCAAGGCCCCTGCCCCTCAAGCCGGCGGCTAAATCGCCGGTGACCGTCGAACCAGAAGCCGGCGCACGTCCGCAACCAGAACGACCAGCAGGAAGACGGCCATGGCGAGGCTTCCGGTAACCAGCGAGTGCCAGGCGGTGACCGACTCGACCCAGCCAGCGGCGGCATAGAGCCCCAGCCCCAGTGCGATATAGCCGAGCACGCGCCCGATCTCGTAGGGCACCGGGTAGTACAGCCGTCCGAGCAGATAGGACATGAGCACCATCGAGCTGTAGCAAGCCAGATGCGCCCAGGCCGCGCCCTGATAGCCGTAGATGGGCACCCACCAGAACAGCAGGACGACGGTGATGAGCGACCCGACGATCGACACACCCGCCCCCAACAGGGTGCGGTCGGTCAGCTTGTACCAGATGGACAGGTTGACGTAGACACCGAGACAGAGCTGCGCCAGCAACAGCACGGGCACCACGTCCAGCCCCTCGCGGTAGGCATCGCCGACGAAGTATTTGAAGACGTCCATGTAGAGCACGACCAGCAGGAAGAGGAAGACGCAGCAGATCACGAACCAGTTGAGCACCAACGCGTAGGTCTGGCGGGCATCGCTCTGTTTGGCATAGCTGAAGAAGAAGGGCTCGCCGGCGTAGCGGAAGGCCTGGATGAAGAGCGACATGAGGATCGAGAGCTTGTAGCAGGCGCTGTAGATACCGAGCTGGGCGAGGTTGGTCTCGGTGTCGTAGGGCAGCAGATACTTGAGCGCGGCGCGGTCCAGCATCTCGTTGATGATGCCGGCGAAGCCGATGACCACCATCGGCAGCGAATAGCGGATGAGACGTCCGAAGAGCACGCCATCGAAGACCCGCAGCCCCCCCCTGAACTGAGGGGTGAGCAAGACCAGCTTGATGAGGCTTGCGGCCAGGTTGGCGATGAAGACATAGCCCACCCCGAGTTCCGGATCCCAGAGCCGGCCGAGCAGCGACGCCGGATCGGCCTCGTAGGCGTGTCGGCATGAATAGATGAAAAAGAGCGTCAGGCCCACGTTGGCCCCGATCTCCAGCAGCTTGATGATGGCAAAACGACGCGCCTGGTTTTCGGCCCTCAACCGCGCGAAGGCGACCGCACCGACCGAATCCAGGGCCAGGATCGCCGCGCACCACCAGATGTATTCCGGGTGCTCCGGATAGCGCAGCAGATCGGCGATCGGCTGACTCAGCATCAGCAGCGTGACGAAAAATACCCCATTGGACAGCACCAGGAATCGCAGCACGGTCCCGTAGACAGCCTCCGGCGACCAATCCCCCGTCGAGCGGAAGCGGAAATAGCCCGTCTCCAGCCCGAAGGCCAGAACGACGGCAAAGAACCCCATGTAGGCGTAGAACTCGGCGACCACGCCGTACTCGACCGGCGCGAAACTGTACGTGAGGAAGGGAACCAGCAGATAGTTGAGGAAGCGCCCGAAGACGCTGCTGACGCCATAGATGGCCGTCTGAGAGGCGAGACGTTTGATCGGGTTCAAGGTGAGAATCCAGGCAGGTCGCGGATGGCAATGTCGGGCGGCATTCTATACCCGTCAGCGCCACACCCCGTCAACGGCGTTCCTCCGCAGGCGCGACCGGCTTGAGCGAGCGGCCAGGTCGCCGCAGCGACATCTGACTGGGAGGCGATTGCGGGCTCAGCTGCGGCACAGGCGGTGGCGGTCTGCGATGATGTGGATGGCGCCCGGACCACCCCCATGGAAGGACATAGACCGGGTCGCGTGCCCGCTGGGCCTCCGCGTCGAGCTGCCTGGCCCGCGCCTCGGCGGCAGCGATCTCGGCAAGGCGCTGACGCTCTTCCAACTCGGCCAAATAGGCCCGGCGTCTCGCCGTTTCACGCGCCTGACGCTCCGCCCGCATCCGCCGGCTCTGGTTCATCACCGAATAGCGATCGTCGCCGGGCGCGACGAAGGTCCCGGTCTCCGGCATCGGCAGCGTCTGGACCGAACGCGCCTCCCTGTCGGGAACGCGATCGCTGAAATGCACCTGCCCCTGATCGTCCGTCCAGCGATACAAGGCTTCGCCAGCGCCCACGCCCGCAGACGCCAGAAGCATAAGCGCCAAACCGATGGTCCAAAACGCCGACATACTCGACCTCCACTCCTGTTCCGATCCGCCAAGTCGCCTGAGCCTGTCGACCAGGAGGACATCGATAAGACGTCCAGCCGCCCCCTCAGCCAGACCGACGACCCGATGGCGGCTTGAAGTAGTAGCTCAGTTTGTCGGAAAGATTGAGATATTCGATTTGATCCTCGGTCAGGTCGGATCGGTGCAGACTCTTACTGATGTCGACCTCCTCCTCCGCCAGATCCAAGATCAGCGCCTCATCCTGAGGGATCTCGGGCGAGTAGAGCAGCACGTTGGGCTTGAGCAGATCGGCCGGATTGATGGTGACCACCAGAGCGACGCGGTCGTCGGCGAGCTTGACCACCGTCCCGGGTGGATAAACGCCCAGATTGGTGATGAAGGTGGTCAGCACCTTGGCGTCGTACCATTTGCGCTCTTGCGAATACATGCGCGAAACCGCCTGGTGGGGCGAAAGCCCGCGCTCGGCACCGAATCCGTTGCAGAGATTGTCGTATCGATTCACGACCGCGATGATACGTGTCAGCATCCCGATATCGCCCCCGGACAGACCCTCGGGAAAGCCGCTGCCATCCAGATGTTCATGGTGTCTGGAGATGACCTCGATCACCGCCTTGGGCAGACCCGAGATCGCGCGTGCAATCTCGGCGCCATAACGCGGATGCTGCTCATAGAACTGGCGCTCGGCCTTGTTAAAGGCCTCCTTCTTGAGCAGGATCTTCGGCGGAATCTTCTGATGGCCCAGATCGTGAAAGAGCGCCCCCATGCCGAGCAGGCGCAACTGGGACTTTTCCAGGGTGAGCTGCTGGCCGATCACCAGGGCCAGCGCAGCCACGTTGACCGCGTGGAAATAGCTGTTCTCGTCCTGGTGCTTGAGATTGACCAGTTGCACCGTGGCCTCGGAATCGGCGGTAAGATCGTCGACCATCTGGACCACGAGTTCCTGGGCCTCCTCGACCGCCTGCATCGGCGAGGATCGGAGATGATTCATCAGGGTCTTGGCCGAGCTGACCGACTGACTATAACGCTTCGAGCACTGGTTGAGACGGGATCGGCGCTGTTTGAGAACATCGATGCGCCGCCGCTTCTCCTCCCACAACGCCTGCGAGAGATGCTCCTTCACCTCATCGGTCAGGGGCTCCTCCTCCACCACGGGCGCCTCCCCGCCCTCGGGCGGTGGGTCGCTGCGGTTGGGGTCGATGCGGATCGAGGCGATACCGAGCTGACGCAGGGCGTCGAGCTGTTTCTGGGTGCGGATCTTGAAGCTGCCGGTCAAGAACGGGTGGTTCATCCACGGCAAATCGAGATGCACGAAGAGACCGATCCTCAGCTGACTCGTTTCGACAGTTGTATTGCTCACATCATGGACCACACCAAACGCGACCTTCCGGACCCTGAGCGGCACCGCCGATCCTCGGCAGAGAACCGCAAGCATAGGGTATAGAATCGAAATCCAGCAAATGGAGCCGTTCTCCGAGCCACCTGAAAAGGCGCCCAGCACAGACGTGCCCGGGATTGGTGCGCTTGATTCTCAACCGAACGGCTTGTAGCTTGCATCATTAGGAATTTTCTAGCCTTATCGACGCACCCGAGACCGAAAGAAGTGACCGATTATAAGAACACCCTGAATCTACCCAATACCAGCTTCGCGATGAAGGCCAATCTGGCCCAGCGCGAGCCCGAAATGCTCAAGCACTGGGAATCCCTGGACCTCTACGGACGTATCCGCGAGGCCCGCGCCGGCGCGCCCACCTTCATCCTGCACGACGGCCCTCCCTACGCCAACGGCAATATCCATATCGGTCACGCGGTCAACAAGGTGCTCAAGGACATCATCGTCAAGGCGCGCACCCTCGACGGGATGAACGCGCCCTATGTCCCCGGCTGGGATTGTCACGGTCTGCCGATCGAGCTGCAGGTCGAGAAGAAAAAGGGGAAGCCCGGCCAGAAAATCTCGGCAGCCGAATTCCGGGTCGCCTGCCGCGAGTATGCGGCCAAACAGGTCGACGGCCAACGCGCGGACTTCAAGCGACTCGGCGTCTTCGCCGACTGGGAGCGCCCCTACCTGACCATGGACTTCGGCTTCGAGGCCGACATCGTCCGTTCGCTGGGGCGTATCATCGCCAACGGCCATCTCCAGAAGGGCGAGAAGCCGGTGCACTGGTGCATCGACTGCGGGTCGGCGCTGGCCGAAGCCGAGGTCGAATACGCCGACAAGCAGTCGCTCGCCATCGACGTGCGCTTCCCCGTGATCGACCCCACCCTGCTCGCCGAACGCTGTCACGGAACCCCGAACGGCTGCGGCGAAGGTCCGGTCTCGGTCGTCATCTGGACCACCACACCTTGGACCCTGCCCGCCAACCAGGCGGTCGCGCTCAACGCCGAACTGGACTACGTCATCGTCGAGGCCGACTCCGAGACGGGCAAGGAGCGGCTCATCGTCGCCGAGGGCCTGCTCAAGGACACCATGGATCGGTGGGGCATCGAGCACTATCGGGTGGTCGGCTACGGTCGCGGCATCGATTTCGAGGGAATCAAACTCAGACATCCCTTCTACGACCGCGAGGTACCGGTCATCGTCGGCGAGCACGTCACGCTCGATGCCGGCACCGGTGCCGTGCACACCGCGCCCGGGCACGGCCTGGAGGACTACATCGTCGGTCAGCGCTACGGCCTGCCGGTCGACAACCCGGTCGGCGGCAACGGCCGCTTCCTTCCCGGAACGCCGCTCTTCGAGGGCGAGAACGTCTTCCAAGCCAACGAGCACGTGGTCGAGATCCTCAAGTCCAAGGGCGCGCTGATGCTGGAGACCCGCTTCACCCACAGCTATCCGCACTGCTGGCGCCATAAGACCCCCATCATCTTCCGCGCCACGCCCCAGTGGTTCATCAGTATGGACAAGCAGGGGCTGCGGGAGGGTGCACTACGCGAGATCGAAAAGGTCGACTGGATGCCCGAGTGGGGCCGCAATCGCATCGAATCCATGGTGCAGGGACGTCCCGACTGGTGCATCTCGCGCCAGCGCACCTGGGGGGTGCCCATCACCCTGTTCGTCCACAAGGAAACCGCCGAGCTCCATCCCCGCACCCAAGAGCTGATCGAAGAGGTCGCCAAGCGGATCGAGACGCACGGCATCGAGGCCTGGTTCTCGCTGGAACCGGCGGATCTGCTCGGCGACGAGGGCGCGCATTACGACAAGGTACACGACACGCTCGACGTCTGGTTCGACTCGGGCGTCACCCATGCCTGCGTGCTGGAGCATCGAGAGGATCTGAGCGCGCCGGCCGATCTCTATCTGGAAGGATCCGACCAGCATCGCGGCTGGTTCCAGTCCTCGCTCATGACCTCGGTCGCCATGCACGGCCATGCGCCCTATCGCCAGGCGCTGACCCACGGTTTCACCGTGGACGCGAAGGGCGAAAAGATGTCCAAGTCCAAGGGCAACACCGTCAGCCCGCAGGACGTGATGAAGACGCTCGGCGCCGACATCATCCGACTCTGGGTCGCCGCCACCGACTATCGTGGCGAGATCAGCGTCAGCGACGAGATCCTCAAGCGCACCGCCGACGCCTACCGCCGCATCCGCAACACCGCGCGCTTCCTGCTCGCCAACCTCAACGGCTTCGATCCGGCCAGCAATCTGGTGCCGCCCGCCGAGATGGTCGCGCTCGACCGCTGGGCGGTCGACCGCGCCTGGCGCCTGCAACAGGAGGTGATCGCCGCCTACCAGGACTATCAGTTCCATCTCATCTATCAGAAGGTGCAGCAGTTCTGCGTGGTCGACATGGGCGGCTTCTATCTCGATGTCATCAAGGACCGCCAGTACACCACCCCAGCGGACAGCCTGGCGCGACGTTCCTGTCAGACCGCCATGTACCACATCATCGAGGCCATGAGCCGCTGGCTGGCGCCCATCCTCAGCTTCACCTCAGACGAGATCTGGCAGGCCATTCCGGGTGAGCGCGCCGAGACCGTCTTCACCGAGACCTGGTACGACGGGCTCTTCACCTTGGACGAAGGCACCCCGATGGACCGCAATTTCTGGGACGCCATCATCGCCGCACGCGTCGCCATCGGCCCAGCTCTGGAAGGCGCCCGCAAGGCCGGACAGATCGGCTCCTCGCTGGATGCCGAGCTGGATATCTACGCCTCGGACGACCGCTTAAGACAACTGGAGGGGCTCGACGACGAGCTGCGCTTTGCCCTGATCGCCTCTGAGGTGAGAGTCCATCCGATTGCCGAACGCCCAGAAACGGCGTCCGACACGGATCTCGACGGACTCGCCGTCCTGGTCACGCCCTCGGCCCACGTCAAATGCGTGCGCTGCTGGCACCACCGCGCCAACGTCGGCACCAACCCCGAGCATCCCGAGCTCTGCGGACGCTGCGCCGAGAACGTCGCCGGAGACGGCGAGGTCAGACGTTTCGCTTAGACTCTGCCGCTCCCAACGGGAGCATGACCGCTAGACCTCAGAACGCCCGGCACATCCCGTGCCGGGCGTCGATTCGGATTCACGCACACGGCGGGTCTGCAACCGGATGGAGCGATAGCGAATCCGGGGCGGCGCCAACCGGCCAGCGAGAAGGTCACACCGCCCCACCAATGTCCAAGCCGCCGGGATCTCTCGGCAAACTTGGCACTTTAGGTATACTGCCGAGCAACCGGGCAAACGCTGTCTGCCCTCATTCCCCCGTCTTCCAGTCGCGCATCCTCGACGCCTGATCGAGGGTTCAAAAGAGGAACCCGACTCTTGAAACACTGGCTTTGGCTTTCGCTCTTCGTACTGGCCCTCGATCAGGCGACCAAGTGGTCGATACTGGCCCTGATGAAGCCGTTCGAACCGGTCGAGGTGCTACCGCACATCAATCTCACCCTGATGTTCAACGAGGGTGCGGCGTTCAGTTTTCTCTCGACAGCCGGCGGCTGGCAGCGCTGGCTGTTCTCGGGGCTGGCGCTGGTGGTGAGCCTGGTTCTGGTGGGCTGGCTGCTGCGGCTCAAGCCGCATGAGAAGGTCCAGGCGGCGGGGCTGGCACTCTTGATCGGCGGTGCGCTCGGCAATCTGATCGACCGCGTTCTGCTCGGACATGTCATCGACTTCATCCAGGTCTACATCCCGGTCATCCCGCTCGCCATCTTCAATCCCTGGCCGGCCTTCAATGTCGCCGACAGCGCCATCACGCTCGGGGTCGCCGCGCTCTTCTGGATCTTCCTGGTCGAAGATCTGCGCCAGGGCCGCGCGTCCCGCGACGCGACACCATAGTTCGCCTCGACCGGCCCGAACCACGACTGGAAAAGACTCGACCAAACCACAAGGCGGTCTAGGATTTGGGTATGATGCGCCTCCAACAAAGGCCGGCGCCGTCGAGATCAGAAAGGACTCGGCCCGATCGCCGCCTCGCCTTTTCTTTTCATCACCTTTTCCGAAGCACTTTCCACACAACCGCACCCTGACGCCCCAGAGGTCATCGACGCGACCGATCGCGCGGGCCGGGCGCCGGCTCGGCGGCAGAGGCATGTATGAAGATCGCCATCCTTTCGCGCAATCCGTCGCTCTATTCGACCCGTCGTCTGGTCGAGGCAGCACAGGCCCGCGGACACGAGACCAAGGTCCTCGACGTCCTGCGCTGTTACATGAATATCACCTCGCACGCGCCCTCGATCCACTACAAGGGCGAGGATCTCAAGGACTTCGATGCCGTCATCCCGCGAATCGGCGCCTCCGTAACCTTCTACGGCACAGCCGTGCTGAGACAGTTCGAGATGATGGGGGTCTATCCGCTCAACGAATCGGTCGCCATTACCCGCGCGCGGGATAAGCTGCGCTCGCTGCAACTGCTGGCACGCAAGGGCATCGGTCTGCCCATCACCGGTTTCGCGCATGCCCCGGATGACGTCCAGGACCTGATCAAAATGGTCGGCGGCGCCCCCCTGGTCATCAAGCTGCTGGAAGGCACTCAGGGCATCGGCGTGGTCTTGGCGGAGACGCAACAGGCGGCCGAAAGCGTGATCGAGGCATTCATGGGCCTCAAGGTCAACATCCTGGTCCAG
This sequence comes from Thiorhodococcus fuscus, assembly GCF_042682685.1. Taxonomy (NCBI): domain Bacteria; kingdom Pseudomonadati; phylum Pseudomonadota; class Gammaproteobacteria; order Chromatiales; family Chromatiaceae; genus Thiorhodococcus; species Thiorhodococcus fuscus. The sequence continues at coordinate 115,556 of NZ_JBHUHX010000007.1, read as the reverse complement.
GAATACATCCGCGAGGCCCAGGGCGCGGACATCCGCTGCCTGGTGATCGGTGACAAGGTAGTGGCCGCCATGAAGCGCCAGGCCAAGGAAGGGGAATTCCGCTCCAACCTGCATCGGGGCGGAAGCGCCTCGCTGATTCGCATCACACCGGAAGAGCGCTCCACCGCGACCCGCGCGGCCAAAATCATGGGACTCAACGTGGCGGGTGTCGACATCCTGCGTTCAAACCACGGACCGGTCGTCATGGAAGTCAACTCATCACCAGGCCTGGAGGGTATCGAGTCGACGACCAGCAAGGATGTTGCTGGCCTCATGATCGACCTGATCGAAAAAAACGCGGCACTCGGCAAGACGCGCACCAGAGGTCAGGGATGATAGGCGCAACGATTACCTGACCGGAGCCCCCGCAGCACACGGCGATAGATCCGTCTCCACCACTCCCTGGATCCTCTCGATGCCTGGCGTCGGGTCGAAATTTCATGACACCATAGCGACCGACCCGGCGCATTGGAGCAGCGCGCTACACTCGTCGCCGCTCGGCACAGGCGGCAATAAGAGCAGCACTCTTGATATAATTATCAATCCGTTCCGCCCTTCAGACGAACTTGGGCTGGCGCGGTGCGCAGCAGCACGAACGGCAGTTGGTATCTAACCGGACCCGATCGCAACGACCATGTCAGACCTCGACGTCCATGTCCCTCTGATCCGCCCACTCCCCTGGAGCACACCATGGCCAACGGCTTCGTACTGGTTCTACTGAGGGAGCTTCGCGAGAACCTCAACAAACTGCGCCTGGGGCTCGACGAACGTCTGGAGTCGGGTAACGCGCATCTGGAACAGATCACCACCAGCCTGGGCCGTGTCGAAAGCGATCTGAACGAGCAACGCAAATTCAACCGTCAGATCGCCCTCAATCAGGCCAAGCACGAGGAGCTGCACGCCAGCAGCATGGAACAGATCCAGAGCGAGCTGCGTGAGCTGCGTGAGCAGATACACCAGCTCAAACAGGGGCGATGAAGACGCGATCCGGCGGTTTCGGTTTCACTTGGACGCCAGCGTGAGTTGATTCTTCTCGTCGTCGATGGTCATGCGAAAGCGCCCGAGCACGCTCATACCGAGCAGCGAATTGCCGCCAAGACGCTGGTCGTCGATGAAGGCGACCTCGACATCCGAGATACGTGTCTCGCCCAACCAGATGGCCGAAAGCTTGCCGACGTACGCCTCGACCGAACCGTTCGCGGTCTGGACCGACTGGCTCCGCGTGGAACTCGGGCTCATACCGAGCGTCGACATCAGCGAGACCGGCAGCACCACCTGGTCCGCTCCGGTGTCGATCAGCAACGACTCCTCGGCCTTCTGGCCGCCAACCCCTTCGAGCGTCAGAGTCACTGCATGGGATGACCCCTTGCGCGTGGTTCCAAGCACGATCTCGTCGCCCTTGGACGCACCGCCGTCATCCGTCTCCGAGGCCCCATCCACGCTGGTGACCATAGGGGGCGGAACGTAGGCCGACTTTTCGCCCAAGATGATCACCCGCTCGACACCGCCGCCCGGCGCCTGGACAATGATGTGATCGAACGCCTCCAGAAGCGTATCGAGCCGCGCCCGCAGTTCGTCCCCAGCGATATGACCGAGTGCGCCCTGAGTCTGCTCGATTCCGCGCACCTTGAACCCGTGCTCGGACATCAAATGCTCGAGTTCGACCGCCACCTCGACCTGTCCCGAGCGGGACGGAGCACCCTGCGCATAGACCATCCCCCCGAACAGCAGGAGGGACGTCACCCAATACCAGTGGACCATGGATTTCATCGTGTCCAGACTCCGAAAACGGATATGAAAGCGGATTTCGAGGAAACGTGGCCATGGGTCGAAAGCCCCGCACAACCACCTTCGCGCCACCGCATACGATAGGACGAAAAAGGGCAAGAACAGTCGAAATGCCTTTACGCATTATGGACAATTGGCACATTCGGCACCGAATTCCGGCGCGACCGCCACCATCCTGCGACAGGTACCCCGTAAAGGATAAGCCCCACCAACACAGGAACACACCGGCTCCACGCCTTCCGCATACCGTCCAAGCCTGTCCGGTTTCATGTGCGCGGGCGGCATCGTAAGCATGCTGCCCCTCATCATTTCCCGACTGATGCCAAACTTGGACTTCAGCACGAACTGACTCGACCCCATGCCGACATCCATCATCCCACTGCTACGCAAACAACCGACCTGCCCCACCCATGGCTGCGAGCTGGTCCTGTCCAACCATGGCACCAAGCCGAATCCCTATCATTATCTGATCGAGGTGGTGAACACCCCGCTGCTCTATTGCCCGCAGTGTCTGGAGACTGGCCAGCACACCTCGGTCGAGGTCGAACCCGCAGCCTCCATGGCCTTTCTGAAGCAGCTGGTCCGGCTGCTGGACAAGAGCACATTCCCGGGGCTGCTTTCCAAGCCCAAGATCCGGGTCGACTTCAACCCGACCAAGACCATCATCGACCTGGTCCCCGGAGGCGGTTTCAAGCGCCCCTTCGAGGACGCGATCCAGGAAGATGTCGCCGCGCCGCCCGCCGCACCCGCCGCCCCGGAGCAAGACCCGCAACGTCTGACAGGAATCGACCCGGTAGCACCGCGCCACAGGCTCGACCAGCTGATCCTCGACCCGGAAACCCTGCAGCAAATCCGCGAGGCCACCAACGTGCTGCTCTCGCGCGATCTGCTCTACGAGACCTGGAACCTCGCCTCGGTCGCCCGAACCGGGCGCCGGGTCGCACTCAACTTCTACGGACCGCCCGGCACGGGCAAGACCCTGGCTGCCGACGCCGTCGCCGACCTGCTGGACAAGCGGATCCTCAAGATCAGCTATGCCGAATTGGAGTCCAAATACGTCGGCGAGACCCCCAAGAACATCAAGGCGGCCTTCGCCAAGGCGCGCGAGACGGATGCCCTGCTCTTTTTCGACGAGGCCGACTCCATACTCGGAAAGCGTCTCGTCGACGTCTCCCAGTCGGCCGACAACAGCATCAACGTCGCCCGCAGCACCACCTTGATCGAACTCGACAACTTCGAGGGCGCGGTCATCTTTGCCTCCAATCTGGTGAGCAACTACGACACCGCATTCCTGCGCCGGATGCTCGCCCATGTCGAATTCAAGCTCCCCGCGACCGAGCAGCGCGCACGCATCTGGCGCAGCCACATCCCGGCCGAACTCCCGCTCGCCAAGGACGTGGACTTCGAGACTCTCGCTCGCTACTCGAAGGGCGCAGCGGGCGGCGACATCCTGAACGCCGTCCTGCTCGCCGCATCCTATGCCTCGATGCGTCCCTGCGAATCCAGAATCGTGACACTCGCTGATTTCGAGCGCGCCATCGGATTCATCCTCGAAGGCAAGCGCAAGATCCTCGAAGGCCCGTTCGTCGCCGATGTCGGCTCCGACCCCTGCGATTAAGTGTTATCCCGGATTCATCCAACCGACAAGCGGATTAGCATAACCAGCAAGATTACGGTTGCGACTCCACGTCGAATCGGGCAACCTTTTCTGAAAGGCGCTTGAGAAATAAAGACATACGAAAATGAAAAACGTAATCGGGCACATTCACCGAACGCGATCGACCTGCTGACGGAGGAACGATCCGAAGCGCGGTCCGAAGGCCAATTCGGCTCGCTCCTTCTCGACCAAACCGGATGAAAAGGAGTCTCTGAAACATGGAAACACACCACAATCGCTGCCGAATCGTGAGCTTGGACGATCACCGGTTACGGCGGTTGGAAGAAGCGATCAGCGTCACCCGAACCAAACTCGACGTCGTCGGGATTCGGATCGAATGGCTCGGGCGCAAACTCCTGAGTACCGAACTTGAGCGTGCCGATCTTCGCCGCACCCTCGCCGAACGGATGTGGGAATTCAATCTACTCCGCCACCGATTGAAACACGAACGACAAGCAAGCGACGATCAGATCGAACAGGATCTCGCGCCGATCAAGCACGAGCCTTCCGAGGCGGGGCTCAGCTGAGTTCGAACAGACGAATCAGCCCCCTGCCGCCCGCGCGCCTCAGGGCGGGGCATATCGGCCAAGTGGCTCGGCGCAAGCCACGTCAAAACGCCAGGGTGAAGCCGCCGGATCAGAGAGAAGGCCGCATCCCCGCCCCGCCCGAGACACAGCATGGGAATCCCAATCTGACCGGCGGCGATGGCCGCCCCAACAAGCGCGGCGAATTCGCGGCAGCCGCAGCGGGCGAGACGCCGATAAGGGTCGCTGTCGCCCATATGGGAACGCGCCCTCATGCCCCCCGCTTCCCACTCGCACGCCACCCCGACGAACAACCCACAGCCCGCCAATTTGGCACGCTCCACGGCATGGCGACCTCGACTCAATGCGACATCGAGGACATGCTTGCTCAGCGGACCCGGTTCGATCGATGCCCGGCCGCCCGAGACATCGCCGAAGGATCCGGCTCCGAATCCCTCCGCCGCCCCCAGATCGCACACCTCGGTCTCGGGGCACTCGATCGCTTGACGCATGGATCCCGCGAAGACACGCAGCCTCGGACTCCAGACCCTATCGATACGATCCTGGACGACCCTCGGATCCTGTCCATCGGCGAACACCACAAACCGCAGTGGAGCCGGCGAATCGCCAAACGGCCCGACGCACCTCGGCGCAGCCGGAACGCTCAACCAGTCGGGCCTCCGCACATCGGATTCCCGCACAGCGCTTCGCCAGAGAAGTGATGCCTCATGCAATGACTCGACGCGCGCACTGACAGCAGTCATCGACACGCACGCGTCAAAGCGGCGTCCAGACGCGCCCAGCCCGATTCATCGCCCGGCAGACCGAAACGCAGACTGTTCGGGGCATCGAAACGACGCACCAAAATGGCCTGTCGCGCCAAGACGTCCTGAATCCGCTCGGCCTCATGGGTTCTGACCCACTGAAAGAGCGCCGTACCACCGGCGGGCGGCAGGCCATGTCCATCGAGCAGATCGACGAGACGCGCTGCGCGCCGATGCAGAGACCGGCGCTCCGTCTCCTGCCAGGCTCGATCCGACAAGGCCAGACGCGCGACCTCGCGCGCCGGACCCGCCAGGGTCCAGGGCCCGAGCAGCCGTCTCACACGCTCGCGCAAACCGAGGTCGGCGAAGAGAAAGCCGACCCGCGCACCGGCCAACCCAAAGAATTTGCCAAGCGAGCGCAGCACCACCAGTCCCTCTCGGCCGGCATAAGGCAGCAGGCTCGACTCGGGAGTCGTGTCCATAAATGCCTCGTCGACCACCAGCCAGCCACCGCGCTCGGCGAGACGCGCATGCCAATCGAGCAATCGCTCGACCGGCCAGCGCCGACCGCTCGGGTTGTTGGGATTGATGACGACCAGCACATCCAGCTCCCCGGCCCCATCGATCAAACGCTCTTCGATCTCGGCATCGTCGAGCTCGACCACTGTGTGCCCGGCACGGCGCCAGGCATGGGCATGCTCGCGATAGCCGATACGCGGGATCCCGGCCCGCCCCGGATCGCGCAGCATGGGCAGGGCCTGAATGGCCGCCTGCGAGCCGGCCAGCGGCAAGGGGTTCGAGGCGCCATAGTAGTCGGCTGCGGCCGACTCCAAATCGTCCTCGTCCTCGGGAAGGCGTCCCCAGCAGGCCGCCGCAAGCGGCGGCACAGGCCAAGGCACGGGATTGATGCCGGTGGAGAGGTCGAGCCAATCGGCGACTGGAATGCAATAACGCTCGACGGCTTGGCGCAAACGCCCGCCATGCTCGGGTGGTGCCAGATCGATCAGAGGAAGATCTCCAACGCGAATAGAAACGCCCCCCCTGCAACGGGATCGGGCAACGGAAATCCGAGCCAACGAGATTCTCGGATGAAGCCAGTCAATCTGCCATTCGCGAGCCATCACCGCAAGTGCGGTGGACCAGCCGGCGCTGGAAATGGGACCAGATCATCGGGCGCCGCAAAAACTTAACGTGTACCCTTCTCATCACTCCCCGAACCAAGAAACAAATGAATCAATCGTCACCAAGGAACCGGACCATATCGCATTGGGTGCAATTTGGATGCAATTTCTCATGAAATGACGTGAACCTCGACGAGGATTCGATCTTCACGACTTGGCGACACTGCGCTCAGCAGGTATCTTCCTCCGCTGCCTTATCATCAGACACGGATTCGAGACTTTCCCAGCAGAAGAGGTCTTGTTGCAAATGTCATTTCTCGCCAGCGCAGAACCCGATTCGTTGACGACCGACCACTAATCGCCTTTGGCGCGGGCCACCCGGCAACGACGAGGCTCGACTGGCCATGATGTATTTGCGGCACCCCTTGCATTTCGGGTCCGGATCGAGATCCTATCTAGAGGAAACCACATGCCCTCCGCACGAACCCTTTTCATCGGACTACTGGCGTTGCTCGCCCCTTTTGGGGTCTTCGCATCCGGAACGACCGAGCATCTCGACCTCAATCTGACGGCCCATTGGGTCGGCTACACCGCACTCATCATCTTCGGCCTGGCCTATGCGCTGGTCATGGCCGAGGAATTCCTGCATCTGCGCAAGTCCAAACCGGTCATCATCGCGGCGGGCGTCATCTGGTGCCTCATCGCCTACGTCTATGCGCTGCATGGCGAGCCGCATCTGGCCGGCGAGGCGGTCCGGCACAATCTGCTCGAATATGCCGAGCTGATGCTCTTCCTACTGGTCGCCATGACCTACATCAACGCCCTGGAGGAGCGTCTCGTCTTCGATGCGCTGCGCGCCTGGCTCATCCGCAAGGGGTTCGGGTTCCGCTCGCTGTTCTGGATGACCGGTATCCTCGCCTTCTGCATCTCGCCGATCGCCGACAATCTCACCACCGCTCTGCTCATGTGCGCCGTGGTCATGGCCGTCGGCGGCGACAATAAGCGCTTCGTCACCCTCGCCTGCATCAACATCGTGGTCGCAGCCAACGCCGGCGGCGCTTTCAGTCCCTTTGGCGACATCACCACGCTGATGGTCTGGCAGAAGGGCATCGTCGACTTCTTCGGCTTCTTCAAGCTGCTGGTCCCCTCGATCGTCAACTTCGTCGTCCCCGCAACCATCATGTTTCTGGCGGTCCCCAACCTCAAGCCGGACGCAGCCGACGAAGACGTGCACATGCGCCGTGGCGCGCGCCGCATCATCCTGCTGTTCCTGGCGACCATCACCACCGCAGTGTGCTTCCACAACTTCCTGCACCTGCCGCCCGTCATCGGTATGCTGACCGGCCTGGGATACCTGCAGTTCTTCGGCTACTACCTGCGCGAAACCCACGACAGCTGGCATCTGCGCAACCAGGACAAGGCGACCCTGGTCGGCGATATGACCCCCTTCGACGTCTTCAACAAGGTCGCCCGCGCCGAATGGGATACCTTGCTGTTCTTCTACGGCGTGGTGCTCTGCGTCGGCGGTCTCGGCCAGCTCGGCTATCTCTCCATGGCCTCCGAGGTCATGTACGAGCAATGGGGGCCGACCCTCGCAAACGTCACCGTCGGCGTGCTCTCGGCCATCGTCGACAACATCCCGGTCATGTTCGCGGTCCTGACCATGAATCCAGACATGAACGAGACCCAATGGCTCCTGGTCACCCTCACTGCGGGTGTCGGCGGCTCCTTGCTCTCCATCGGCTCGGCAGCCGGCGTGGCACTCATGGGCCAGGCGCGAGGAACCTACACCTTCTTCGCCCATCTCAGCTGGACCCCGGCGATCGCCCTGGGCTATCTGGCGAGCATCGCGGTCCACCTCTGGATCAATTGACGGCGACCGACCGCCCACGCGAGGGAAGACACCCTTCCCTCGCAGCGCTGGCCATCACGCTGCTCCTAACCTGGGGCTGTGTGGCGACCGGCGCTGGCTCGCCGGATACCAAGACTCGGCATTGCCGAGTGCTGAAGGTCTTGGACGGCGATTCAGTCGTACTGAGTTGCTCGCGGAAACGGATCGAGGTCCGGCTGCATTGCATCGACGCACCGGAGAAGGACCAGCGCCCTTGGGCGGATCGCTCAAGGAACCATCTGCGCCGCATCCTGCCGGATCGAGTCGAGATGATCCCCATCGAACGCGACCGTTTCGGTCGTCTCGTCGCCGACCTCTACAGCGACACCCCCAAGCCGCAATTCATCAATCTGGAACAGGTCGTCAGCGGCAATGCCGCCGTTTATCGGCGCTATTGCAGCAACCCTAAATTCCAGCAGGCCGAGCGCAAGGCGCGAGAGGCAGAACGAGGGATCTGGAGCACGCCCGGACTGCATCAAACGCCCTGGCGTTTCCGGCACGACCGACACCGCGCTAGATCAAACCCGCAGTAGCCGTCCGCTCAAACCATCGCGGATCCGCGAGGGGCGATCCGCTCCCGAACAGGCCCCGGCCAGCACATAGTCCGGTCCATTCCCCAAGCCCATGCGTACCTGGAGTGCGGTTCGCGCCGGTCGACGCCGAGCCCGATTCGCGCTGGTCGAGACGATAGGACCACCATAGGCGCGACAGATCGCGGCCGCGATCGGGTGCGCCGTCACCCGAACCGCCAGCGTATCGAAGCGCCCCGTGAGCCAGGCTGGCGTCTGAGCGCTGGCGGGAAAGAGCCAGGTATTGGGCCCAGGCCAAGAAGACCAGATCTCCCGTAGACGCTCTTCGGGCAGCGGGGCCACGAAGGGCTGCAGCTGATCCTGATGCGAGGCGATGAGGATCAGCCCCTTGGAAACCGCTCGCTGCTTAAGCGTCAGCAGGCGTTCCACCGCCTCGCCGTCCCAGGGATCGCAGCCCAGACCGAAAACCGCCTCGGTCGGATAGGCGATCACCCCGCCCGAGCGGAGGAACTGAACAGCGAGACGGAGACGATGCGACGAAATGACTGACATGGCGGATACTCATCAAGGCGATCAACCGGACACTGTCTGCGGACAGACCACCGTTACAACGGAGCGAACAGGCGAACACAAAAGCAATAGAGGCGGACGCAACCAGCAAACAGAATCGGCTTACAGAGCAAGGCAAACCCAAGAGTCAGGACCTGGAGCAACGCTCGCACGCCGCCAAGACGCACACGCAAAGCCGACCTTAAGAGATGGAAATACGCAGAGCTCTCACCTATAGTTTCGGGCTGCGCCGTCCACGGTTGTCAACGTGAATAAACCACAGCCCCCAAAACCGAAGACCAAGCTCGACACCTGGATGGACCTCATCCGCCAGCAGAAGATGCCCGTCTTCGACGCGACGGTGCAGAAGATATTCAGACTCTCACGCGACGACAAGGCCCCCCTGTCGGACCTGGCCGGTATCATCCTGCACGACCCGGCCTTCACGGCGCGCGTGCTCAAGCTCGCCAACTCCATCCATTACAACCCTTCGAGCACGGCCATCAGCACCATCACCAGGGCCGTGATCGTGCTCGGAATCAACGCCGTCTGCAACATCTCACTGACCCTTTCGCTAGTCGAAGCCACGATCGAGGGCGCCGCAAAGCAGCGCTTCGCCCGCGAACTCGGGCGGGCCATGCACGCAGCCGTACAGGCGCGCAGACTCGCCATGGTGCGCGGCGACAAATCGCCGGAAGAGGTCTTCATCGCCACCCTTCTGACACGCATCGGCGAACTGGCCTTCTGGTGCTTCGGTGGCGAACTCGGGGAACAGCTCGAACGACTGAGCAACACTCCGGGCCTCTCTCCCGAGCAGGCGCAAGAACGCCTCCTCGGCTTCCGCCTGAGCCAGCTCAGCCGCCAACTCATCCACGAGTGGCACCTGACCGAACTTCTCCAGGATACCGTCGATCATCCAACCAAGAGAAACGACCGCGTTCTGACACTCGCGCTCGGCCATCAGATCGCGCGCTGCGCCGAGGAAAAGGGTTGGCAATCGGCAGACATGGAGAAGTTGGTGAACAAATCCGCAATCCTCGCCGCACTCTCGAAGAACGACGCGCGCAGCATGCTGCACGAAGAGGCCAAACAGGCATGCATCATGGCGGCCGATTACGGAGCCGAGTTCGCCGCCCCATACATCCCGCAACCTGCGTCTTCGCGCGACCGCAACCAGGGGTCGGCTGGGGTCGATACGTCCGTTCTCGCAAGCAAGCCCGCTCCGCCACCGGCTGGAGGACTGCCTTCGGACCATCTGACACAGATGAAGATCCTGCGCGAACTCGCGACCCTGCTGGCCGAGGAACGCTGCGACCTCAATGTCATCATGGAACTGGTGCTGGAAGGCATCTATCGCGGCATTGGAATGGACCGGGTCCTATTCGCACTGACCACCCCCGACAAACGCATCGTCAAGGCCAAGTATGCCCTGGGAGTGGACAACGAGCGCCTGATGCAGGAATTCCAGTTCGTGCGCGCCCCCGGTCAGACCAACATTCTGTTCGAGACTCTGGACCGCAAGCTGCCACGACTGGTGAATGCCCGCGATCAGGAGAGCGGCGCCGCCGTACCGGAGAGTCTCGAACATCTTGCCAACTCGGCAACCTTCATGCTGGCGCCTATCATCGTCAGCAATCAATGCATCGGAGTGCTCTACGCGGATCGGAGTCCGAGCAAACGGACGCTCGATCCGACGAGCTTCCAAGATTTCAAGCATTTCGCGCATCAGGCCAACATGGGGCTGACCCAGATCCGATCGCGTCAAAGGGGGTGATATCGTGCGAGGAGCGGAACGAAAGCCGTCTCTATCCCTGGCACTGGCCTGTATGCTCGTGCTCATTCCAGCACCCGGACCGAGCGCACGCCCGATCGATTCCATCGTCATCCACGCCACCGGCGGACCTGGATGCAAGAACGGACGGCTATGGCACGCGCCGGGCGGAACCCTCGAATCCAACCTGCGACATTTCGCCGCCCACCCCAATATCGGCTATCACTATCTCATCGGCCGCGACGGCGAAACGGTCGCCGGCACCCCAGAGGCGCAGGTCGCCTTTCATGCACGGGGACACAACACCGCCTCGATCGGCATCGAGCTGGTCAACGACGGCAACGGCAAGGATCCCTTCCCTCCCGCTCAGATCAATGCGCTGATCGATCTGCTCGCGCGTCTGCTGCATCGATACGACCTGACCCCGGATCGGATACTGGGTCACAGCGAGGTGGATCGGCGCGACTTCGTCTGCGGCGGGAAACGCTACAAACTCAAGATCGATCCCGGCGGCGAGTACCCGGGATCGCGCGGAAATTTCCCCTGGAAGCGTGTCAGAGAGGCACTGCGCTGATCGCGCAGCCAGAACGCCGCATCGTCACTCTCACTCGGATTCGAGCGGCTGCTCCTCCGATGGCTCGATGGCCTCGCGATAGCCGCATTCCTTTTGAGGACACACCTTGGCCGCACCCTTGGTCTTGGTGACCTTGAGGGTCAGGATGGGCCAACTGCATTTGGGGCAAGGCTCGGCGATCGGCGCATCCCAAACGGCATAATCGCAAGTCGGATAGGTCGAGCAGGAATAGAAGATCTTGCCGCGCCGCGACTTCTTCTTCTGCAGCGTCCCCTTGCCACCGCATTTGGGGCAGGCAACGCCCGTGTCCTCGGGCTTTTCCAACGGCTCGATGTGCTTGCAGTCGGGATAGGCGCTGCAACCGATGAACTTGCCGTAACGCCCGCGCTTGACCTCCAGCACCGAACCGCACAGCGGACAGGATCGTCCCTCGATGATTTCCGGGGCCTCCTGCTCCGCCTTGTCGGCGTTCAGGTCGCGCGTGTAGTCGCAATCCGGATAGTTGGTGCAACCGATAAAGCGCCCGTTGCGACCGAGCCGGATCGAGAGCTGGCCACCGCATTTGGGGCAGGTCTCGTCGATACGCTCTTGGGTCACATCGCTGCGTTTGACGTGCTCCTGGGTGTGATCGACCTGATCTTTGAAGGGTCGCCAGAACCGCTCCAGGAGCGGAATCCATTCCCCCTCGCCGCGCGAAACGGCATCCAGATCGTCTTCGAGCCGTGCGGTGAAATCGTAGTCGACATACGAGGTGAAGTACTCGGTCAGGAACTTGTTGACCACCCGCCCGACATCGGTCGGCGAGAAGCGCTTCTTGTCGAGCACCACGTATTCGCGGTCCTGTAGCGTCGAGATGATGGAGGCATAGGTCGAGGGACGGCCGATACCGAACTCCTCCAACGCCTTGACCAGCGACGCCTCGGAATACCGAGGCGGGGGCTCGGTGAAATGCTGCTCGGCGCGGATCTGAAGCAGATCGACCAGATCGCCCTCCTTCAGATCGGGCAGCATGCGCTCCTCGTCGTCATCGGCGCTCTTGGCGTCGTCACGGCCTTCCAGGTAGACCCGCATGAAGCCGGGCTCGGCGACCACCGACCCGGTCGCGCGCAGCAAATTGCCCTCCCCGGCGCTCAGATCGATCGCCACCTGATTGATGAGCGCATGGTTCATCTGGCAGGCCAGGGTACGCTTCCAGATGAGCTCGTAGAGCTTGGCCTGCTCCACCGTCAGATGGGCCTTGATGACCGACGGCTCACGCAGAATGGAGGTCGGACGAATGGCCTCGTGAGCCTCCTGGGCGTTCTTAGACTTGGTCTTGTAGTGCCGGGCCTGATCGGGAAGATCGCCCGCCCCGTAACGCTCGGCGATATGGGAGCGGATCTCGGTCAGCGCCTCCTCGGCCAGATTGACCGAATCGGTACGCATGTAGGTGATGAGACCCACGGCGCCGCCACCGACGTCGACACCCTCATAGAGCTGCTGGGCCACGCGCATGGTGCGCTGGGCCGTGAACCCCAACTTGCGGGCCGCTTCCTGCTGCAGGGTCGAGGTGATGAAGGGCGGCGCGGGGAAGCGCTTGCGCTGTTTGCGCTCGACCTTTTCGACCTTGAGCGTGCCATCGGCAGCCTGTTCGAGCGTCGCCTTGACCTCGGCCGCGCGCCCCTCGTCAGTGATGCTGAACTGCTCGACCTTCTCGCCGCCGAAGGTCGTCAGCTTGGCGCCGAAGGACTTCGCGTCCTTGCTCGCATCCGCCTCGATGGTCCAGTACTCCTGGCGGACGAAGGCCTCGACCTCGTTCTCGCGCTCGCAGATCAGACGCAGCGCCGGACTCTGGACCCGTCCGGCGGACAATCCGCGACGGATCTTCTTCCACAGCAGGGGCGACAGATTGAAGCCGACCAGATAGTCGAGCGCACGGCGCGCCTGCTGGGCATTGACTAGATCGTAGGAAAGCTCGCGCGGATTGGCGATCGCATCCTGCACGGCCCGCTTGGTGATCTCGTTGAAGACCACGCGGTACACGGGACGCTTGCCAAGCTGCTTGCGGCTCTTGAGCAGCTCGTAGAGGTGCCAGGAAATGGCCTCGCCTTCGCGGTCCGGGTCGGTCGCGAGATAGAGGGTGTCGGCTTCCTTGAGCTTCTTCGCGATCGCCTGGACGTGCTTCTCGTTGCGATCGATGATCTGGTACTTCATGGCGAAGCCATGATCCGGATCGACCGCGCCCTCCTTAGGAACCAGGTCGCGGACGTGTCCATAGGAGGCGATCACCTCGAAGTCGGCTCCGAGGTACTTCTTGATGGTCTTGGCCTTGGCCGGCGATTCGACGATGACGAGGTTCATGCGGGATTCTATTGGATTTTGCGTCGTTTCTTTTAGGTTAAACCCAGGACGAAGCTCGACGTCAAGAACCTTTGGAGGAATCGCCGATGCGTAGATGCAGTCGAATGCCTATGCAATGCGTCTCTTGCGGATGCAAGACGCGGGGCGATTCGACACCAGAGCATCAGCACTCGCTGAACGGAAGGTGCCGAACCGAGTTCGAGATCAGTGCAGATAGACGGGATCTTCGTTGTAGAGCATGTCTTCCATCTGGGTGAAGGCATCCTCTTGCCCCGGACGATTCATCAGGACCAGCAGCGCCACCCACTTGACCTCGTCCGCCAGGACCTGAGGATGATCGATCGCCAGCAGACGATCGATCACGAGTTCGCGACTGACCGGGTCCAGGATCCCACCATGCTCCAACGACATCAGCAGCCCCCGCACCTCGGGATCCAGCTTGCTGCATTCGAGATCGCTGTAGACACGGATGGAGCCGACCGGATGGAGATGTCCCTCGGTTGCCTCGACGCCAACAGCGAGTTCGTCGAGCCAGCGCAACGCCTTATCGATCTCGGTCTGACTGAAGCCGGCCTGAGCCAGCTCGTCCTCAAGCTCGCTTTGCTCGACGGGCGGCTGACCATCGCCATCCATGTAGTTCTCGTAAAGATAGATCAGGACATCGACCATATTTTCGTACATCAGCCAACCTCGATGGCATCTTCGATCCGAAGATCGAAGCAAACGCGCGCCGATCGGCGCCAAAACGGGACTTCGCTAGCCGGAAGAACGGCAGTAGCGTCCACCCGGAACCGATGATACATGACCATTCAATTCCAGGAGCAACAACATGGACATCACCTGATCCGCCGGCAGACCCGTGCGCGCGATCAATTCGTCCGGGGCCATCGGATCGAACGCCAATGCATCCAGAAGGCGCCGCTCATCCCCTCGCAGAGCCTCGACGGGCATCGCATCATCTCCCGACGAGGCTGGCGACTGGCTGGCGGACGCCAAAGCTGCGTTCAACAGCGGCGCCAATTCGGCCAGGATATCGGCGGCGCTCTCGACCAGCCTGGCACCGTCGCGGATGAGACCATGACACCCTCGCGCCAAGGGATTGCGGATCGAGCCGGGAACGGCGAAGACCTCCCGTCCCTGCTCCAGGGCACAACGCGCCGTAATGAGCGAACCGCTCTTGAGCGCCGCCTCCGTGACCAGCACCCCGAGACTCAATCCACTGATGAGTCGGTTGCGGCGCGGGAAGTTGCGCGCCAGCGGCCCACATCCCGGCGGAAACTCACTGACCAGGGCACCGTTCTCGGCGATGCGGCAGGCCAAATCCAGATGGGAGGCCGGGTAGACCAGATCCGGCCCCGTCCCCATCACGGCGATGGTTTGACCGGATTCGAGCGCGGCGGCATGGGCCGCACCGTCGATTCCGACCGCAAGCCCACTGGTGACGACCAGCCCGAAGCCCGCCAACTCGCGGACCAGCTCGGCGGTGATCTCGCGCCCGCCCGGGGTCGGGTTGCGACTGCCGACGACGGCGATCTGAGGCTCGCGAAGCAGTGCGGGATTGCCCCGGACATAGAGCAGCGGAGGCGGATCCGCGATCTCCATCAACTGCGGCGGATAGGACGGACCGTCAATGGTGATCAGGTGCGCATCGGGGCGCTCGCCCCAGTTCAGGATAGCCTCGACGGATTCGGTATCCGGCTGTTTGAGCGCGTCCACGCAGGCCGGTTTGAGCCCCAGCTCGGACAGCGCCGATCGGGACGCGGCGAGCACGCCGGCCGGAT
This sequence comes from Thiorhodococcus fuscus, assembly GCF_042682685.1. Classification (NCBI taxonomy): domain Bacteria; kingdom Pseudomonadati; phylum Pseudomonadota; class Gammaproteobacteria; order Chromatiales; family Chromatiaceae; genus Thiorhodococcus; species Thiorhodococcus fuscus. Next base: position 100,227 of record NZ_JBHUHX010000007.1, on the reverse strand, counting down.
CGCCGAAATGCTCGCAGAGACGCACGGCGGTGCGCGGACCGATCCCGGGCGCCGAGAGTAGAATGAGCCAGTCGCGGGTGGATCGTCGAACATCGCGCAACGATCCACCCGACGAGGAATCAGGATGGGGGGGAGGCAATCCAATCGCCGACGTTGATGAAATGGCTCGCCTTCAGAATCACGCCGAAGCTGACTCGTTCAAAGGATCGAAAGACCATCAGGACGCCTGACTGCTCGAACGGTTTGAAATACTTCTGGTTGTTACGGCGAAAGTCCATGTGCAACGGGAAGGGGGCATTGGAGTCCGGCTCATCCGCCCGCCAGCCTTTTTTCTCGTAATCGCTGCCGAACCAGAACTCGCTGGAGAGAGGGCCCGGACCGCGCCAGTTCGGATCGTGGGCGCCGCTCTTGACCATATCCCGCTCCTTGGTGCCACCGATGTAGGTCTCGAAGACATGTCCCGGCTCGATTCCGTCACGCGTGCCTCGATTGATCACGACGACATCGTAGGGTCCGATCTGGGACACCCCGTTGAGCACGGAGATGATGCGTCCGCGCAGCCCCTCGGGCGCCGGGTGCGGGAAGAAGTTCTCCAACCGACGCTCCGCATCGCCCGGGATGACGCGATCCCCGATCGAGACCTGGCGCTCCATGCTCACGACCTTCAGCTTGGCCGGATCACCGATCCGCTCCAACTGCGCGTCGGCGACGAACACAGCCTCGTAACCGAGCAACTCGTTGCTATCCGGATCCCTCAGCTCGTCGCCAGGACGCAGGATCTGGAATGCCGTCTGGGTATTGGTGGTGATGCGACGGACATAGATCGAATCGCCGACCCCGGCGATCAGATGCTCGTCCGGGAAACCGACGACATAGGGCGCGCGCTTGATGTCCTGCGCATCGGCGACGTAGGGCCGGGTCAGAAAGGGTCCGATACTTGAGATCCGAATCGTCGGCACCGCCTCCGAAAGCGGCGAGGAGCGCACATGCGGAGTCAGACGCACCACGCGCGGCCCGGCACCGCGTCTGGCCCGAATACGCGGCTCGCCGCCAACCATGGTCAGCTCCAGCACGTCGCCCGGGTAGATGAGATCGGGATCCCCGACGCCAGGATTAGCCTGCCAGACCTCCGGCCAGAGCCAAGGATCTCTCAGGAATCGTCCAGCGATATCCCAGAGCGTGTCACCCGAGCGAACTACATAGGTTTGAGGAGCATCCGGCGCAAGCTCGGCCCCGGAGGCGATCGGAACCAGCAGAATCATTGACCCCAAGAGGAGCGACGTTCGAATGAAATGGCGAATGGCGACGCGCATGGACCCTCCACGATGGTCGAAACGGGATTCACCCGCCCCTACTAAGGGGTGTAGTATCTTAGCGATAGTAGCGCACACGACTTCATGACTTCCACCCGTTCGATCTCCTGAGAGACATCCTGTCCGGGCCTTAGGGTTCCGGCTCGTCGCGCACGAGGTGGAGACTCCCCGAAACATATTGCATTCCGACATCTAAAGATGGCCAAGCTCGATATCCTCACCTTTCCCGACCCCAGACTGCGCTTGAAGGCGCTGCCCGTGACTCAGGTCGACGACTCGGTCCGCGAGCTGGTCGACGACATGCTCGAGACCATGTACGCCGCGCCCGGCATCGGCTTGGCCGCAAACCAGGTCGACGTGCAGCTCCGGCTCGTGGTGATCGACACCTCCGAGAATCACGATACGCCGATCTGCCTGATCAACCCCGAAATTCTCTCGAAAGAGGGCAAGACGCAGATGGACGAGGGCTGCCTCTCGGTGCCCGGCTTCTTCGAGCCGGTCACGCGCGCCGAGACGGTCACGGTCAGCGCGCTCGACCGCAACGGCGACCCCTTCACCCTGGATGCAGACGGACTGCTGGCCGTCTGCATCCAGCACGAACTCGACCACCTGGACGGCAAGCTGTTCGTCGATCACATCTCCATGCTCAAGCGTCAGCGTATTCGCCGCAAACTCGAAAAGGATCAGCGCCAAACGCAGGCCGCAGAGCCGCGCCGGGGTGCCATCTAGTGCATCGCATCCTCGTCTCCCGTCGCCCCACGACACCAAGCGCCAGATCATCGTTCGATCAGAGCCCGTCCCACCGACTGCAACGCAAGGATCGCCCATGAACCGGCTGAAGGTCATCTTCGCGGGAACGCCAGAATTCGCGGTCCCGAGCCTCGCCGCGTTGATCGCCGCCGATCTAGATGTGGTCGCGGTCTATACCCAGCCGGACCGCCCGGCCGGACGTGGCAGAAAACTACAGATGAGCCCGGTCAAGGAGTTGGCGCTCAGCGCCTCCATTCCGGTGTTCCAACCACTGAGCCTGAAGCGCGATCCGGACGCGGTCGCCCAGCTGCAAGCGCTCGGCGCCGATCTTATGGTGGTCGTGGCCTATGGGCTGCTGCTGCCCACGGATGTGCTGGACGCACCCCGGCTCGGCTGCGTCAACGTCCATGCCTCGCTCCTGCCGCGCTGGCGCGGCGCCGCACCCATCCAACGCGCGGTCCTGGACGGCGACGCCACCACCGGCGTCTGCATCATGCGCATGGAGGCCGGACTCGACACGGGTCCGGTCTACCATCGGGTCGAAACGCCGATCGCACCGCGCGAGACCGGCGGATCGCTGCATGATCGCCTCTCGACTCTGGGCGCGGAGGCGCTGGTCGCGGCCTTGCCCGGGATCGCCGACGGCTCGACCGAACCCGAACCGCAGGACGACACGGCCGCCACCTACGCCCACAAGCTGAGCAAGGAAGAGGCCGCGATCGACTGGTCCTTGAGCGCGACGGCCATCGAGCGCCAGATCCGTGCCTTCGACCCCTGGCCGGTCGCACAGACCCAGCTCGATGGCGAAACGCTGCGCATCTGGGACGCCGAGGCGGAAACCGACACCAACAGCGCACCGCCCGGCACCGTGCTGGAAACCGGCAAGACCGGCATCCGGGTTGCAACCGGCGCGGGACACCTGCGCATCACCCGCCTCCAGCCATCGGGAAAAAAACCTATGCGCGCGGCGGACTATCTGAATGCACGCAATCTGGATGGCGCTCGCTTTGGTTGAATCCGCTAGAACCAAGGCCACTCCGGCGGGTGCGCAGGCACGCGCCACAGCGGCACGCGCCGTCTATCGGGTCCGCGACCGTGGCGAATCGCTGACTCGGGTCATCCCAAACGCCCACTCGACCGAATCGAGCGCGGATCATGCCCTGATACAGGAGATGAGCTATGGCACGCTGCGTCTGCTGCCGCGTCTGGAGGCCATCTCTGCGCGTCTGCTGAACCGCGCACTCAAGCACGGCGACCGCGATCTCGACGCGCTCATTCTGGTCGGGCTCTATCAGCTGAGCGCCATGAGCACACCGCCGCACGCGGCCGTGTCGGCCACGGTCGATGCCGCCAGATTGCTCGGAAAGGCCAACAAGGCACCGCTGGTCAACGCACTGCTGCGACGCTTCCAACGCGAACGCGAGGCATTGGAGGCATCCGTCGACCGCGATCCGGATCTGCGATGGCTCTTCCCAGCCTGGCTGCTCAATCGTCTGCGCACGGCCTGGCCGGACGATTGGCAGCGGATCGTCGAGGCCAGCAACGACCGGGCCCCCATGAGCCTGCGCGTCAATCGCATGCACCTCGACCCGCAGCAATACGCCGAACGCCTGGCTGCGTCAGACATCGGCTCGTCGCCCATACCGGGCTGCGAGGCCGGTCTGATGCTGAACCGACCGCGACCGACGCGCGAGCTACCCGAGTTCGACCGTGGCTGGGTCTCGGTCCAGGACGCCGGTGCACAACTCGCCGCCCAGCTGCTCGACGCCCAGCCCGGACACCGGGTGTTGGATGCCTGCGCCGCACCAGGCGGCAAGACCGCCGCGATCCTCGAACGCGTGGACAACCAGGTGGAGCTGACCGCGATCGATCAGGATCCGGCGCGTCTCGCCTCGGTCCAAACCCTCTTGAGCCGATTGGGATTGAGCGCCGAGGTCGCGGTCGGCGACGCCAGCGCTCCGTCCGGAGACTGGACCGAGCGCCGTTACGACCGCATCCTGCTCGACGTCCCCTGCTCTGCCACCGGCGTCATCCGCCGCCACCCCGACATCAAATGGCTCAGACGCGAGAGCGACATCGAAACGCTCCGCGAGACCCAGCGACGCATTCTCGACGCCATCTGGCCGCTCCTCGCGCCGGGAGGACGCCTGCTCTACGCCACCTGCTCGCTGCTGCCGGAGGAAAATCAGTCTCAGGTCGCCGCCTTTCTGTCGCGCCGACCCGAGGCGCGCGAAATCGCACTGGAAACGCCGAGCGGACGTGCGCTGCAACATGGCCGTCAGCTTCTGCCGACAATGGGCGGAAACGACGGTTTCTATTACGCACTGATCGAGAAGGACGCCGCATGAGGTCTCCGCATCCGATCGGACTCAGAACCTCTCTCCAGCTCGGAATCGCGCTCTGCCTCGCGGTCGCGCTCGCCTCGCCGATCTTCGCCAAGGACGACTTCGAGGTGCGGCAGGCGCAGATCCGGCTCGTCGATGGTCTCTATCGCCTGAGCGCCCAAGTCGATTTCGACCTCAGCGACAATGCCTTGGAGGCGCTCGACAACGGTGTGCCGCTGACCATCGTGACCCATATCCAGGTCCGCCGCACCGAGGCATGGATGTGGGAGGATAGCCTGCTCGACCTGCAGATCCGCAACGCCATCCGCTACAAACCGCTCTCGGAGAACTACGAGGTGTACCGCCTTCCCGGCTCGACCGGCCGCAGCTTCGTCACCCGCGAGGCGGCGATTCGGGCGCTCGGCGAGTTGACCGATCTGCAACTCGTCGACCAGAAGGCTCTCGACCCGAACGAGGACTACGAGGTCCAGATCAAGGTCTTCCTCGACATCGAACAGCTGCCCCTGCCCCTGCGCCCCCTCGCCTATCTGATGCCATCCTGGAAACTCGCCAGCGGGTGGACCAAATGGCCGATAACACACTGAACTGGAGGCGCGGACTCGGCACCCTGCCGGTCGCCCTCCTGATCGTGGGTCTGTTCGTCGTCCTGGTCCTGATGCGGGACGCCGTACAGAACTCCGAGACCCTGAGCCGCGCCTTCGTCCCACTGCTCGCGCTGGTCCTTGTCGGACTGGCCGTGCTCGTGGTGCTGGTGATCGTCAACGTGGTGAAGCTGGTTCGGCGCTACCGACGCCAGGCGGCCGGATCGCGTCTGACCGCGCGTATCGTCGTGCTCTTCGCGCTCATCTCGCTGCTGCCGGTGGGCGTGGTCTACTACTTTTCGCTCGGTTTCCTGCTGCGCGGGATCGACAGCTGGTTCGACGTCGCCATCGGCCGGGCGATGCAGGACGCCCTGGTGCTCAATCAGGCGTCGCTGGATCTCAATCAACGGGTCCTGACCAAGTACACCGAGCAGCTCCTGGACAGCATCGAGGATCGCTCCTCGACCGCGATCGCGCTCAGCCTCAACAATCTGCGCCGTCAGGCCGGCGCAATCGAGCTGACCGTCTACGGCCAGGGCGGGATGGTACTGGGAACCTCCAACGAGGATCCCACCCAATTGGTCCCCAATCATGCCGAGCGCGAGATCCAGCAGAGCGTGCGCGCAGGGACCAACTACGTTGGTCTCGAAAGCGGCTCCGGCGACGACCTGGTGGTGCGCGTCCTGGTGCAGGACCCGCGCGGACGCCCGATGCAGATGCAGGCGATCTTCCCGACCTCGGCGCGCATCAGCGAACTCTCGACCCGACTCGAAGACGCCTACAACCGCTACACCGAACTCGCCTATCTGCGCCAGTCGCTCAAGTTCAGCTTCTCGCTGACCCTCTCGCTGGTGCTTCTGTTCGGACTCATGGCGGCACTGATCGCGGCCTTCCACACCGCGCGCAGGCTGGTCGCGCCCATCGCCGATATCGCCCGAGGCACGCGCTCGATCGCCGAAGGCGAATACGAGCAGCAAATCCCGCTGCCGAGCCACGACGACGAGCTCACCTTCCTGGTCGCCTCCTTCAACGCCATGTCTCGCCGCATCAGCCAGGCACGCGACGCCGCCGCGCGCAGCAAACAGGCGGTCGAGACCCAGCGCAACTATCTGGAGACCGTCCTCGGGCGACTGTCCTCCGGCGTGGTCGCCTTCGACGACAACCAGCGCATGCGCACCGCCAACCCGGCCGCGCGCAGCATCCTGGCACTGGAGTTCGCCGAGGACGCCGGCCCCACGCTGGAGCGGATCGAGCGCGGCCAACCCTGGATAACACCCTGGACCGAGACGGTGCGCAAGCACCTCGCTGCCGGCCAGGCCTGGCGGGCCGAGGTGACGCTGCAACGCGCCGAGGGCAATCAAACCCTCATGTGTCGAGGCAGTCCCTTGCCGCTCTCGGACTCCAAGCATCGCGGTCACGTGGTGGTCTTCGACGACATCACCTCGCTCATCACCGCCCAGCGCAACGCCGCCTGGGGCGAGGTCGCGCGACGTCTGGCGCACGAGATCAAGAATCCGCTCACCCCGATCCAGCTCTCGGCCGAACGCCTGCGCCATAAACTGCTACCCAAGGCAGAGGAGGCGAGCGCCGACTTCATCGACCGCTCCACGCGCACCATCATCCAGCAGGTCGAGGCCATGAAGGCCATGGTGAACGACTTCTCCGACTATGCCAGGACGCCGCAGATTCAGCAGACACCGCTCGTCTTCGACACGCTGGCGCAGGAGGTTTTGGATCTCTATCGCAGCGCCGGCACGACCTCGCTCGATATCCAACTCGGCACACCGGGGCTCTTGGTGCGGGGCGATCCGTTGCGCCTACGTCAAGTCATCCACAACCTGATCAAGAACGCCCAGGAGGCGTTGGACGGGCATGAGGCCGCACGCATCCAGGTCTCCACGCAACGCCTAGAACGGGAGGAAGGACCCTTCATCCAATTCGTGGTCGCCGACAATGGACCGGGGTTCGATTTTCAGCTCATGGATCGTCTATTCGAGCCCTATGTGACCACCAAGGCCAAGGGCACCGGGCTCGGTCTGGCGATCGTCAAGAAGATTATTGAGGAGCACGGCGGTATGATCACGGTCGAAAACACCGGTGAAGGCGCCCTCATCAGGGTTAAGCTGCCGGTCTGGCAAGCCGCCTCGCCGGCGACCCAAGGTCAGGAGCAACACACAGACTCATGAGCGCAACCCATATACTGGTCGTCGACGACGAACCCGACATTCGCGGCCTGGTCAAAGACATCCTCGAAGACGAAGGCTACACCGTCGCCATCGCCGAGAACGGCGAGGCCGCGCGTCACGCCCTGCGCGACCGACGTCCAGATCTGATCCTGCTGGATATCTGGATGCCCGACATCGATGGCATCACACTGCTCAAGGAATGGTCGGAAGAGGACGATCTCCCCTGTCCCGTCATCATGATGTCCGGCCATGGCACGGTCGAGACGGCCGTGGAGGCGACCCGCCTGGGCGCCTACGACTTCCTCGAAAAGCCCCTTTCGATGGCCAAGCTCCTGCTGACCGTCGAGCGCGCGCTCGAAGCGGACAAGCTCCAGCAGGAGAACATCGGACTCAAGCGCCGCGCCCCGCAGGTTCACGAACCGGTCGGGCGCAGCGCCGTCATGCAGCGCCTGCGCGAGCAGGTCAAGCGCATCGCCCAGCACGACACCTGGGTGCTGATCACCGGCGAATCGGGCAGCGGTCGCGAAACCTTCGCCCGTTATCTGCACTCGCAGAGCGCCCGGCGCGAGCGGCCCTTCGTCGATCTCAGCGTCTCCTCGCTGGCCGGCGGCAATGCCTCCCGCGAGCTCTTCGGCACCGAGGACGGCGAACACACCCATTACGGCAGTCTCGAAAAGGCGGCGGGCGGCACGCTGCTGCTCGACGAAGTCGCCGACATGGAGTGGGAGGCGCAATCCAAGCTCCTGGGCGCGCTCGACAGCGGATCCTTCCTCCGGGTGAGCGGCAACGAGCCGGTCCGCATCGACGTGCGCATCGTCGCGGTGACCCAACGCAATCTAGAGGACGAGGTCCGGGCCGGACGCTTTCGCGAGGATCTCTTCTACCACCTCAACGTGGTCCCGCTGAACATCCCGTCGCTTCAGGAGCATGCCGAGGACGTTCCCGATCTGCTGAATTTCTATCTCGACTATTTTGCCACCCACGAGAAGCTGCCCTATCGCCGCTTCAGCGTCGGCGCCCAGAATTTCCTGCGCAACTACCCCTGGCCAGGCAACGTCCGCGAGCTGAAGAACCTGGTCCAGCGCGTCCTCATCCTGGGTGCCGGCGACGAGATCAGCCAGAAAGAGGTCGAGAGCGCCCTGGGCGCGCCACCACCGGTCCAGGCTCAGGCACTGGAGGGGCTCGTCTCCTTCGACCAGCCGCTGCGCCAGGCGCGCGAACAGTTCGAGAAGGCCTATCTCGACTATCAGCTCGAAAAGCACGCCGGCAACGTCAGCAAGATGGCCAAGGAGGCGGGGATGGAGCGCACCCATCTCTACCGCAAGCTGCGCTCGCTCGGCATCGAGATCAAAGAACGACGATGAGGGATCAGCTTCCAGCTTCCAGCAGCCAGCTTCCAGCGGAGCAATCGGCACGCTCGGCAGCCGACCATCGCCTTATGCAAGCTCCATGGCCATCGCCCCTGGAGCGCCTTGGGCGCCCCTCTTCTAGCTGGAAGCTGGAAGCTGGAAGCTGGAGGCCCGCATGAAAATCATCATTCTCGGAGCCGGCCAGGTCGGCACCTCGGTGGCCGCCAATCTGGTCAGCGAGGCCAACGACATCACGGTCGTCGACCACAACCCCGATCTGTTGCGCGAGCTGCAGGATCGATTCGACCTGCGCACCGTGATGGGCCACGGCGCCCATCCGGACGTATTGCTGCGCGCGGGGGCAGAGGACGCGGACATGATCATCGCCGTGACCAACAGCGATGAGACCAACATGGTGGCCTGCCAGGTCGCCTACACGCTCTTCCACACGCCGACCAAGATCGCCCGGGTACGCGCGCCGAGCTTTTTGGAACAACCCAAGCTGTTCAGCTCCGACGCACTGCCGATCGATGTCGCCATCAGCCCGGAGGCGCTGGTCACCGATTACATCATCCGACTGATCGAGAATCCCGGAACGCTTCAGGTACTGGACTTCGCCGGCGGACGCATCCGACTGGTGGCGGTCAAGGCCTATTACGGTGGCCCCTTGGTCGGTCAGGAGTTGCGCACGCTGCAGGAACGCATGCCACAGGTCGAAGCGCGGGTGGCCGCCATCTACCGCCAGGACCGCGCCATCCAGCCCGAGGGCGATACCGTCATCGAGGTGGACGACGAGGTCTTCTTCCTCGCCGCGCCGGTGCATATCCGCGCCGTCATGGGGGAGCTTCGACGACTCGACGAATCCTACAAGCGACTCATCATCGCTGGAGGCGGCAACATCGGCACCCGGCTGGCCAAGGCACTGGAACAGAGCTTCCGGGTCAAGATCATCGAGCGCAAGCTGGGGCACTGCAAACGCATCGCCGAGACGCTGGAGAAGACCATCGTGCTGCATGGCGACGCGGCCGATCAGGACCTGCTCCTGGAGGAAAACATCGAGAGCACCGACGTCTTCTGCGCCGTCACCAACGACGACGAGGCCAACATCCTCTCAGCCATGCTGGCCAAGCGGCTCGGCGCACGCAAGGTGATGGCGCTGATCAATCGCGCCTCCTACGTCGACCTGGTTCAGTCTGGCACCATCGACATCGCCATCTCGCCCCAGCAGGCGACCATCGGCAGCCTGCTCAAGCACGTGCGGCGCGGCGACGTGGTCATGGTCCATTCGCTGCGGCGCGGCGCGGCCGAGGCGATCGAGGCCATCGCCCACGGCGACAAGATGTCGAGCAAGGTGGTCGGACGCGCCGTCGGCGACCTAAAGCTTCCCAAAGGGGCCTCCATCGGGGCGCTGGTGCGCGGGGATGCGGTGCTCATCGCGCACAAGGACACCATCATCGAGTCAGAGGATCATGTCATCCTCTTCCTTCAGGACAAAAAACGCATCTCCGAGGTCGAGCGCCTATTCCAGGTCGGCGTGACCTTCCTCTGACCCGACCCACCGATATTCGCGATCCGGATCCATGAAGTTCACCGTCGTTCGGAAGGTCCTGGGGCTGTTGCTGACGGTCTTCAGTTTCACAATGCTCCCGCCCGTCGTGGTCGCGTTCATCTACCAGGAGGGCTCTCCCGTGCCCTTTCTGATCGCCTTCGCCATCATTCTCTGCGCCGGGCTCGCGATCTTCTTCCCAGTTCGCCGATCGCGGCATGTGCTGCGATTGCGCGACGGCTTTCTGGTAGTGGTGCTCTTCTGGACCAGCCTGGGTCTGGCCGGGGCGCTGCCCTTCCTGCTCGCGCCGCACCCTGCGATCTCGGCGACCGATGCCGTCTTCGAGTCGCTGTCCGGACTCACGACGACCGGGGCGACCGTGATTCTCGGACTCGACGATCTACCCAAGTCGATCCTCTTCTACCGCCAGCAACTTCAGTGGCTGGGCGGCATGGGCATCATCGTGCTGGCCGTCGCCGTCCTGCCCATGCTCGGTATCGGCGGCATGCAGCTCTATCGGGCCGAGATGCCTGGCCCCATGAAGGACTCCAAGCTCACCCCGCGCATCACGGAGACGGCGAAGGCGCTTTGGTACATCTATCTCTGGATGACGGTCGCGTGCGCCCTCGCCTACTGGGGCGCAGGGATGACGCTGTTCGACGCCATCGGGCATGCCTTCTCAACCGTCGCCATCGGCGGCTTCTCGACCCACGACTTGAGCATGGGGTATTTCAACAGCCCCCTGATCGAGATGATCGCGGTCTTCTTCATGCTGCTCGCGGGCATGAACTTCACGCTCCACTTCGCGGTGGTGCGGCGCCAGGATCTCGGTCTCTATTTCCAGGACAGCGAGTTTCGCTTCTATCTGCTGATCATGGGGACTGTCACCCTGGTCGTGACACTGGCACTCTATTACACGGATACCTATGTCACCTGGGACGATGCACTGACCAAGGGGCTCTTCCAGGCCGTGTCGATCGGCACCACCACCGGTTTCACGACCGCCGAGTTCTATTTCTGGCCCCCCTTCCTGGAAATCCTGCTGCTGTTCGCCAGCTTCATCGGCGGCTGTGCCGGATCGACCGGCGGCGGGATCAAGGTGATCCGCTTCCTGCTCCTCATCAAACAGGGGATGCGCGAAATCGACCGGCTCATCCACCCCAACGCCCAGCTGCCGGTGCGGATCGGCGGTAAGAGCATCGACCATCGCGTCGTGGATGCCGTCTGGGGATTTTTCTCCCTCTACGTGGCCTGCTTCATCCTCATGTATCTGATGCTGGCGGCAACCGGACTGGACCTGCTCACGGCCTTCTCCGCCGTTGCGGCCTGCATCAACAACCTGGGGCCAGGTCTGTCCCAGGTCGGCGCCCATTACGCCGACCTCTATGACCCCGCGAAATGGATCCTCTGTTTCGCCATGCTACTCGGCCGCCTGGAAATATTCACACTGCTCGTACTGCTGAGCCCGACCTTCTGGCAGCGCTGAGCACGGCGACTCCGCACGGAGCGAATCAACACCCATCTACTCGGAACCTTTCGAAAGAGGCCGAGCAGAGCCGTGCCGCATCGACACTGGAGATCAGATAAGATCGTGCAACTAAGATCCAGTGATCTTCCCGAACAGCCTCGCGTCCATAAACAACCCACGCAAAGATAAGGTATCCCCCGAAAAATGAACCCAATGCGTCGAATCACCGTAAACAGCCGTCTATGGATCCTGATGGGGATCGTCGCCCTGGGAATCGGCATCGGTTTCGGTTTGGCCCTCTGGGAGCTACGAGGCATGCTGCTGGACGAGAAGAGCACGCAACTCGCCAAATTGGTGGAGACGGCAACCAGCACCATCAGCGCGCGGCATCGCGCGATGAGCCAAGGCGCCATGGATGAAACAGAGGCCAAACAGGCGGCACTCAAAGAACTTTCCACACTCAGATACGAGGGTGGAAATTATTTTTGGGTGACGGACCTCTCCGGCCAGGCCGTCATGCACCCGCTCAAACCGGAACTCGACGGAACCGACACCCGCGCCCTGACCGACGCCAACGGCAAGCGTTTCTGGGAAGAGATCTGGAAGAAGGCGAACGCAGAGGGCCGAGGCACCGTGTCCTATGCGTGGCCAAAGCCCGGCGAGACGCAACCCGGGCCAAAGCTCGCCTATTTCCAAACGTTCGAGCCCTGGGGCTGGGTCGTCGCCACCGGGATCTATATCGACGATGTCGATGCCTCCTTCCGGAGCAACGCGGTCATTCTCGCGGGCGTCGGCGGCACGGTCCTGCTGATCGTTCTCACCCTTACCGCATTCACCGGGCGCTCGATCGTGACGCCCGTTCGCGAGGCGACTCACGCCATGATCGATATCGCACGCGGCGAGGGCGACCTCACCAAGCGTCTCGCAACCGAGGGACGCGACGAAGTCGCCGAGCTGGCCGCTGGTTTCAACGCCTTCGCATGCAAGACCGAGGGCATGGTTGTGCAAGTCGCTCAGGCGACCATCAGGATCGCCGCAGCGGCCGAAGAGCTTACGGCCGTGACCGAGACCAGCAGCGAGGGCATGGAGCGCCAGCGCGGCGAGGTTCAACAGGTCGCCACCGCCATCACCCAGATGTCGGCCACCATTCAGGACATCGCCCAAAACGCCGAGGCCGCCGCCGCCTCGGCCTTCGCGGCCGACAGCAGCGCACGCGAAGGTGGCGAGACGGTCAAGGGTGTTCTGGAAGCCAACCGGCACCTCGCCGCCGAGGTCGAGCAGGTCGCTGGAAGCATTCATCGCTTCAGCGCGCAGAGCCAGTCCATCGGCAGCGTGCTCGACGTCATCCGCGAAATCGCCGAGCAGACCAATCTGCTCGCCCTGAACGCGGCGATCGAGGCAGCGCGGGCCGGCGAGCAGGGACGCGGATTCGCCGTCGTCGCCGACGAGGTGCGCACGCTGGCCAGCCGAACCCAACAGTCCACCAGCGAGATCCATAGCATGATCGAGACACTGCGCACGGTGGCCAAAGAGGCGGTAGAACGTATCGAACGGGGCGAGTCCATCACGACGGATACCCTGGCACGGGCGACTCATGCACAGGAGGCACTGGATCAGATTCTGGAATCCATCGGCAACATCCGCGATATGAACACCCAAATCGCCAGCGCCGCCGAGGAGCAGGCGACCGTGGCCCAGGAGATCGACCGTAGCGTCGTCAGCATCTCGGAGCTATCGGAGGACTCGGCACAGCACTCTGCACATACGGTCGCAGCCAGTCGCGAGCTCTCCCAACTGAGCGCGGACCTTCAGACCATGGTCGGCCATTTCAAGGTCGGTTCCAGACAGACCTAACGTGTACACTTTATCAAGCCCTCCCCTAAGCGTCTCCAGCCCCACTCGCACATTTGGGGGCGGCGCGTAAGGCGACTACCGGACGAGCGCATACCAGATGACACCGGATCGAGGGTCGCCTGCAAGGCAGTATGGACGTTGAGATAAATCGCCTCGAACGACATTTACCGAAGATCGCGGGACTGGAGGTACTGCACAAAATACGAGAAAACGAGCAGTGATCGCGTCAAACCACGCGACGTCGAAGCATTCACCATCTAGCGCGATGCCTTCAGCCGTGACTAATCGACAGGGAACGGTTACCCGCACTGATACCCTAATGGATCCGGACACACATCAGATTCTCATCATTGAGGACGATCCAGCCCACGCCGAAGCCGTTCGACGCTCGCTCGAATCCGAGGGGCGGTTCGCCTGTATTCGTGTCGCCGCCTCGCTGGCCGAGGCACGCCGATGCATCGTCGAATCGCTCCCCGACGCCGTCATCGCCGACCTCAATCTATGCGATGGCAAGTCCTATGATCTGATCAAAGACCAACCCAAGCCTGACTTCCCGCTGCTCGTCATGACCAGCCAAGGCGACGAGCAGATGGCCGTGCAGGCATTGAAGGCCGGCGCACTGGACTATGCGGTCAAGTCGCCCGAAACCTTCGCCCAGATGCCGCGACTGGTCGAGCGGATGCTGCGCGAATGGAGAAACATCAGCGAACGCGCGCAGGCACAGCGAGCGCTGCAGGAGTCCGAACGCCGCCTGATCGACATCATCGATTTCCTGCCGGATGCGACCTTGGCGGTCGATCGCGAGGGCCATCTCATCGCCTGGAACCATGCAATGGAGCGCATGACCGGACGCAACAAGGCGCGTGTGCTCGGGCAACACATCCACACGCAATACTCCGCCTTTTACGACACCCCTCACCCGGTGCTGCTGGACGCGGTCCTGAATCCCGAAGTCGATTTCAGCGCAGACTACGCCTACATCAAGCGCAACGGCGACCAGATCGTCGCCGAGATCTACAGTCCCACGCTCAACGACGGAAAAGGCGCCCACCTGTGGATCGTCGCTGCGCCACTGTTCAACACCGACCGGGAGCTCGCCGGGGCCATCGAATCGATCCGCGACATCAGCGACACCAAACAGGCCCAGATAGAGCTGCAGCAGGCCTACGGCGAGACCCGCGCCATCACCGAGGCCGTACACGACATCCTCTACATGGTAGACCGGCGCGGACGGCTCATCTGGTGGAACAAGCGTGTCGAGGAAGAGACCGGCTGCTCGGCCGAGTCGTTGCGCGACCGTCCCTTCTCGGATTTTTTCGTCGAGGATGACACCCAAAAGATGCTCGACGCATTCGAGAATGCCTGGAATACAGGCTATGGCGAGGTCGAGTGCCAGGCACTAACGGTCAATGGACTCCGTACCTATCGCTACAACGGCGTTCCCGTTCGAAACGCGGCGGACACCATTATCGGCGTCGCCGGCGTCGGCCAAGACATCACCGCGAGCGTACGGAGCCATGAAGAGCTACGGCTCGCCGCAACCGTTCTCAAGAACATCCGCGAAGGCCTCATGATCTCGGATGCCCAAGGCGACAAGGTGATCGCCATCAATCCGGCCTTTACCGAGATCACGGGCTACACGCAAACCGAGGCGCTCCAGGGCACCACCCAACTGCTGCGATCGGGGCGACACGAACCGGCCTTCTACCAGGCCATGTGGGCCTCGATCAAACGCTCGGGACACTGGCAGGGCGAGATCTGGAATCGCCGCAAGAACGGCGAACTCTTTCCGGCCTGGCTGACCATCAGCACCGTACGCGACGCGTCGGGCGAGATCACCAACTACGTGGCCATCTTCTCGGACATCAGCACGATCAAGCAATCCGAGGCCCAGCTGGAGCACCTGGCCCACTATGACCCCTTGACCAACCTGCCCAACCGCCTGCTGCTCAATTCTCGTCTGGAGCACGCAATCCAGCGCGCGCGGCGCAAGAACACCAAGGTCGCCGTGCTCTTCATGGATCTGGACAGGTTCAAGCACGTCAACGACAGCCTCGGCCATCCGGTCGGGGACGAACTGCTGCAGGCGGTCGCGCGGAGATTGTCCGGCCGCATTCGCAGCGAAGACACGCTCGCTCGCCTCGGCGGAGACGAATTCGTCGTGCTGCTGGAATCCATCGCCAAACCCGGCGAGTGCGGACTGGTGGCTCAGATGATCATCAGTCTCATGCAGCCCCCCTTCCGCCTGACCGGCGCGCGCGAGATCTACGTCGGTGCCAGCATCGGGATCAGCATCTACCCGGATAACGGCGAGCATGCCACCGACCTGCTGCGCAATGCCGATACCGCCATGTCCCAGGCCAAAGCTCAGGGGCGCAATACCTATCGCTATTACATGGAGTCGCTCACGCGAGCGGCCAATGCGCGGCTGACGCTCGAATCCAAGCTCCGCCACGCACTGGACAACGAGGAGTTCATCGTCTATTTCCAGCCGCAGGTCTCCATGTCGGACGAACGTATCCTCGGCGTCGAGGCGCTGGTCCGATGGCAGGATCCGCAGGAAGGACTCGTTCAACCAGGCCGATTCATCCCTCTCGCCGAGGAAACCAGGCTCATCGTCCCGCTCGGCGCCTGGGTGCTGAGACAATCCTGCCGCCAGATGCGCATCTGGCGCGACGCCGGTCTGCCACCCATGACGCTCGCGGTCAATCTATCGATCCAACAGTTTGCCCAACGCGATCTGGCGGTTCAGGTCGCCGATATCCTCGAGACGTTCGACCTGCCCTCCAGCTGTCTCGAACTGGAGCTGACCGAGAGCATGCTCATGCAAAACGATGCGCACGGCATCGATATCCTCAACGAACTCCAGGAGTTGGGGGTCGGACTCGCGATCGACGATTTCGGAACCGGCTATTCCTCTCTCGCTTATCTGAAACGCCTGCCGATCGACAAGCTCAAGATCGACAAGAGCTTCGTCGATGGCATCCCGACCGACCGCAACGATGCCGAGATCGCCACCACCATCATCGCGATGGCGCACAACCTGAAACTCAGTGTCTTGGCCGAGGGAGTCGAGACGCCGGAGCAGCGCGCATTCCTTCAAGACTCGGGCTGCGATAGCTATCAGGGATACCTCTTCAGTCGCCCCGTTCCGGCGGAATCGATCGAGGCACTTTTCAGACGCACCTAGGCGATCCCGAAGGGCCAGAGTGCACGATCCTGCGAGACGGACCGCGACATCGGATCCAGCGCCCCTCAGCGACCAAGCTCAATCGGAGCACCGTCCTCGCTCAGACCCAAGATGAAATCGGCGATACGCTCCGGATCGTCGAGCGGAATGATTTGGGGATGCGTAGCGGTTGGCAGAGGATCCTGTGTCGCAACGGCGATGATCTCGGGGTCGGACGGATAGAGCGGGGGCTGACCGAGAATCGCGCGATAGACCTCGATCTTGGGATAGGTCGCGTGCTTGAAGCCCTCCACCAGAATCAGATCGAGACGCTCGCGCTCGAAGCGCGCCAGCATGTCGTCCAAATTCGGATCCTCCTCGCGCGCGCGCTCCTCGACCTGGAGCGCCCAGCGGGCCCGCGATGCCAGGAGGGTCTGAGCCGCGCCCGCAGCGCGAATCTCAAAGCTATCCTTCCCCGGAACATCGAGGTCGAATCGATGATGGGCATGCTTCAGATAGCCGATCCGCAGCCCCTTGGCGGTGAGCGCAGCGACCACCCGCCGCAAGAGCGTCGTCTTGCCGCTGCCGCTGGGTGCCACGAAACCAAAGACGGGGGGCATCCTCTTCTCCGAGTTGGAACCGAATTGCTCGCGATCGTCCATCGTCCGCACTCAGCCCTTCTCGCCCCGAAGCATGGCCATGACATCCGAGATCTGCTCGCTCGCCTCCGCGATCACATCGACCTCCTCGGTCTGCCCCGGCTGCCCTAGATCCAGCTTGTAATAGGCTGGAACGTCATAATAACGCGGTAGCGGTCCACGCGGCTCGGACTGATGCAGGCGATAGAGACGCGCCAGAAGGACGATGTCGCAATAATCGGGGGCATCGTCGTGATCCCGGTACCAATGGTCGGACTCACGGACCACCCGCACCAGTTCTGATCCCAGCCCCCAATCGTTGACCACCAGTTCGCCGACCATGCCCTTGAGCCGCAACATCGCTGCTTCCAGCTCGTCGTCCGCGATCTCGCGATAATTGCGGCTGACGAAATCGATGATGGGTACCACGCCGACGTCATGAAGCAATCCGGCCAACAGTGCCTGTTCGGGATGAAATCCTTCGCACTGTCGCGCGATCACGAAGCTGAGCGCCGAGATATGCACGCAGCGGTTCCAGGCAGCCTTCATATGATGCTTCATGAGCGGAGATTTGGTCTTGAACACCTGCTGCATCGAGAGACTCATGACCACCGATCGGGTCATCTCCATGCCCAAACGAATGATGGCGTTGCGCACATCGGCGATCGGCTTGGCGCCCCGGTACATGGGGCTGTTGGACAAGCGGATCAGCCCCCCGGTGACGGCCAGATCCATCTGCACGATGCGCGCGAGACGGGAGGATGTGATATTCGGATCGTTCATCGCATCCTGGATCGCCCGCGCGATCTTAGGCAGCGTGGGCAGCGACAAACGGCCGTCCTGACAAGCCTGATGCAGACTGGCGAGCAGACCGGTTTCCGTTTCGCTGAGCTGCATCCGCCGAAGCGTCTCGTCCGGTTTCGGCGGATCTGGATCGAGCGCCAGGAACAACTGACGATCGAGCCGCAAGAGCTCGCAGTCGGTCAGAAAGACGGCATGGTCGCGCAGACGATTCTCGGAGAAGATCGGCTGACAGGCCCGCATGGTCCCCGCCTCCAGGATCTCTTTGTCGTCCCCTTTAAAGAGACACACCTTGCCCGACAGCAGATATCCCAGCCAGGGATACTCTTGAATCGCCGTCATCTTCCGCCCCGCAGCCACAGTGGCGATCTGCCCGGAGTGGGCGAGCCGTGCGCGATCCTCCTTAGCCAGCTGATGAACAGGGGCCAGGTCGTCAAGCGTCGATGCCGAAAGCGAGTGATTCATGCGCTTCATCCCAAGTGTTCGCCACTACACCTCATAGACTGACCCAAACGCCGAAAGCCCGTCCAGTCTCTATCGACCAGGACATCCCATCCGACGGGGGACTTTGGACATTCTCGCGACGACAGCGCAGAATGCATACCCCACGGAGGCGCAATACCTTCCTTGCGGCATATGCCGCAGGTCCGCCGAGCGGACCGCTCCCAAGCATTCATAACGATTAGACTCAGCACACGCACCCAATGGCTCAATACATTTACACGATGAATCGGGTCGGCAAGATCGTGCCGCCCAAGCGCATCATCCTGCGCGACATCTCACTCTCCTTCTACCCCGGCGCCAAGATCGGCGTGTTGGGCCTCAACGGCTCGGGCAAGTCTTCGCTTCTGCGCATCATGGCCGGTGTCGACACCGAGATCGAGGGCGAAGCACGCCCCCAGCCCGGCATCAAGATCGGCTATCTGTCCCAGGAGCCACAGCTGGATCCGGACAAGGATGTACGCGGCAACGTCGAGGAGGCGCTCGGACACATCAAGGAGGCGCTCGCACGTCTTGATGCCGTCTATGCCGCCTATGCCGACCCCGACGCCGATTTCGACGCGCTCGCCCAGGAACAGGCCGAGCTCGAGAACCTGATCGAGGCGACCGACGGACACAACCTCGATCGCACCCTCGAAGTGGCCGCCGATGCGTTGCGTCTGCCGCCCTGGGATGCCGACGTCACCAAACTCTCCGGCGGCGAGCGCCGCCGCGTCGCGCTCTGCCGTCTGCTGCTGTCCAAGCCCGACATGCTGCTGCTCGACGAGCCGACCAACCACCTGGACGCCGAATCCATCGCCTGGCTCGAACGCTTTCTCCATGAGTATCCGGGCACCGTCGTGGCCGTCACCCACGACCGCTACTTCCTCGACAATGTCGCCGGCTGGATCCTGGAGCTCGACCGCGGCCACGGCATCCCCTGGGAAGGCAACTATTCCTCCTGGCTCGATCAGAAGGAGAAGCGTCTGGAGCTGGAGCAGAAGCAGGAACAGGCCCGTATCAAGGCCATGAAGCAGGAGCTGGAGTGGGTGCGCTCCAACCCCAAGGGCCGACATGCCAAGAGCAAGGCGCGTCTCGCTCGCTTCGACGAGTTGCAGTCCCAGGATTTCCAGGCCCGCAACGAGACCAACGAGATCTACATCCCACCGGGTCCGCGTCTCGGCGATCTGGTGATCGAGGCCGAGGGGCTGAAGAAGGCCTACGGCGACAACCTGCTGTACGAGAACCTCTCCTTCAACCTGCCGGCGGGCGGCATCGTGGGCGTCATCGGCCCCAACGGTGCGGGCAAGACCACCCTCTTCCGCATCATCACCGGCCAGGAACAACCCGACGCAGGAACCCTGCGGGTCGGCGAGACGGTGCAGGTCGCCTATGTCGACCAGAGCCGCGACGCGCTCGACGACAGCAAGACCATCTGGGAAGAGATCTCCGGCGGGTCCGACATCATCACCGTCGGCCGCTACGAGATGCCGTCGCGCGCCTATTGCGGGCGTTTCAACTTCAAGGGTACCGATCAGCAGAAGCGCATCGGCGACCTCTCGGGCGGTGAGCGCAACCGCGTCCACCTGGCCAAGGTGCTGAAGAGCGGCGGCAACCTGCTGCTGCTCGACGAGCCCACCAACGACCTGGACGTCGAGACGCTGCGCGCGCTCGAAGAGGCGCTGCTGGTGTTCCCGGGCTGCGCCGTGGTCATCAGCCACGACCGCTGGTTCCTCGACCGCATCGCCACCCACATCCTGGCGTTCGAAGGCGATTCCGAGGTGGTCTGGTTCGAGGGCAACTATGCCGACTACGAGGCCGACCGTCACCGCCGCCTCGGCACCGAGGCCGACCAGCCGCACCGCATCAAGTACCGCCGGCTCTCTGCCTAAGATCCGACCGTCAGCCGCCAGCTTTCAGCGACCAGCGCACAGCCGTGTAGCTGGAAGCGGATGGCTGGCAGTTGACCACCTGAATTGGCTTCCACCATGACTCAAACCGATCGACTCCTGACCCGACTCGACGCGCTCGTCGACCGACTGGAACAGCTGCTCCCCTCCGGCACAGCAACGCCCGATTGGAGCGCGCACGCCTTCCGCTGGCGCACCAAAGCCGGAGGCGGTTGGCTGCAAGCGGTGCATACGCCGCACCGACTCGAACTCGCCGACCTGCTGGGACTGGAGCGACAAAAGGAAGAGATCGACCGCAACACCGCCCAATTCATTGCCGGACGCGGCGCCAACAACGTCCTCTTGTGGGGCTCGCGCGGCACCGGCAAGTCTTCGCTGGTCAAGGCGGTCTTCAACCGTTACCGCGACCAGGGGCTGCGTCTCATCGAGGTCGACAAGGACGATCTCATCCAATTGCCCGACATCCTGGACCTCATCCACGACCGGCCAGAACGCTTCATCCTCTTCTGCGACGACCTCTCCTTCGAGGCCAACGAATCGAGCTACAAGGCGCTCAAGGCGGCGCTCGACGGCTCCATCGCCGCGACGCCAGACAATGTGCTCATCTATGCCACCTCGAACAGACGCCATCTGCTGCCCGAGTTCCATTCGGAGAACCGCGAGGCGCGCATCCAAGACGGCGAGCTGCATCACGGCGAATCGGTCGAGGAAAAGATCTCGCTATCCGACCGTTTCGGTCTCTGGGTCTCCTTCCACCCCTTCAACCAGACCCAGTATTTGGGGGTCGTGCGCCACTGGCTCGAACGCCTGGGCGCCGAACCCGAAACGCCGGAGCATTGGGAAGCGATCGAGCGTTCCGCCCTGCAATGGGCGCTACGCCGAGGATCGCGCAGCGGACGCACCGCCTGGCAGTTCGCCAAGGATTGGGCCGGGCGCGTCAACTGAGGCGAAGGAACCGCACAGGCACGAAGGGCGCGCAGATCTTGCGTGGCGGACTTCGGGCCTGCGCGATTCAACGTCCGTCTTCAAACGGAAGGCCGAAAGAGTCTCAGATAATTCTCTGCGGTCAGGGCTGCGACTTCATCCCGATCCATGCCGCGAATCTCGGCGATGCAGTCGGCGACATGCTGAACATAGCGCGGCTCGTTCGGTCGGCCGCGATGCGGCACTGGGGCAAGATAGGGCGAATCGGTCTCGATGAGCAGACGGTCCAGCGGCACCTGGCGCGCCACCTCACGCAAATCGGCGGCATTGCGGAAGGTGAGAATCCCCGAGAAGGAGACGTAGAAGCCCAGATCGAGCCCCTGCTTGGCCATCTCCCAAGACTCGGTGAAACAATGCAGCACGCCGCCGACCGCGTCGGCGCCCTCCTCACGCAGGATACGCACCGTATCCTCGCGGGCATCGCGCGTATGAATAATGAGCGGTTTGCCGCAGGCCCGCGCGGCGGCGATATGGACGCGGAAACGCTCATGCTGCCAGACGAGGTCGCCCTCGCTACGAAAGTAATCCAGCCCCGTTTCGCCGATCGCTACATTACGCGCATCCTCGGCCAACTCGACCAGACGCTCGAAGGTCGCCTGGATCCCGTCTTCATGATTGGGATGGACGCCGACCGATACATCCACCTCGGGATAGGGATCGATCAGTCGGCGCATCTCGGAATAGCTTTCGAGATCGATGCCGACACAGAGCATGCGCCCGATACCTGCCTCGCGGCAGGCGCGCATCATGACGTCGAAATCGCCGGCATGGGTTTTGAGATCGACGCGGTCCAGATGACAGTGCGAATCGACGAGCATCGAGGGTCCTTACATGGTGTGATTGGGTCGGTCCGAGGTCAGCGCCCCGGCGAGATAATCCTCGATCTTACGCCGGGCGATGCCCTTATCCTGATCGCTGAACTGGACCCCGACACCGATGGAGCGGTTGCCCTCCGCCCCGGACGGGGTGACCCAGACGACCTTGCCGGCCACCGGGATGCGGTCCGTCTCGTCCATCAGTTGCAGCAGCAGAAAGATCTCGTCGCCGAGCTGATATTTCTTGGTGGTCGGGATGAAGAGTCCGCCGTTCTTGATGAAGGGCATGAATGACGCATAGAGCGCACTCTTGTCCTTGATGGCGAAGCTGAGGATCCGCTGCTGTCCCCCGAGTCCACCGAGGGGATTGGAGGGCGTGCTCATGAGTCAGTATCTCCGGGGTTCGGTGCGCTGGTTGAGCCGGAACCAGTCGATTGCCAGCGCTTCCAGCATCAAGGAATGGTTCAGGTTGCTATCGGCGAGCGCCCGACTCTCCATGATCCGCTTGAGAAACCGATGGCCTGCCGCCGGCTCGATCCGCTCGGCCAGCCGACTGAATGCCTCACGCTGGTCCGGATTGATGAGTCTGACGGCTTCGGGGACCGCCTTCAACCGCAAGAGGTCGCAGACCCAGCCGCTCAGCCAGTCGAGCATCCGAGCCGGGCCTTGGGTATTCCATGCGGCCGCCTCGACGACTGGGTCGCGTCGGCCCGAAGCGAGATCGATAAAGCCTTCGAGTCGTTGGCGCCTGTGGGCGAAGAGGTCCTGATCGAACTCGGCCAAGGCGCGTAAGGGCGCGCCGTTGGCCAAACGCAAGGGAATGATCGGATCCATATCCGATTGCGGCAGACGCACGCCCAGCCACTCCAAGGCGACGGACTCATCCGGAATCGACACATTGATCTGCAGGCAGCGGCTGCGGATGGTCG
Organism: Thiorhodococcus fuscus; assembly: GCF_042682685.1. Lineage (NCBI taxonomy): Bacteria > Pseudomonadati > Pseudomonadota > Gammaproteobacteria > Chromatiales > Chromatiaceae > Thiorhodococcus > Thiorhodococcus fuscus. Next base: position 77,109 of record NZ_JBHUHX010000007.1, on the reverse strand, counting down.
CCGGTAGCAGCCCTGGCCGCTCCGCGATCAGACACAAAAGCGTCTGACCCGAAGGCTCCTCAAGGGTCTTGAGCAGCGCATTGGCGGCGGACGGATTGAGACGATCGGCCGGGTCGATCAGGGCGATCTTCCAGTCCGCACGACTCGGAGTCAGCGATTCATGCTCGGAAAAGGTCCGTATCGTGCCGACCGAAATCTCGCTCGACTTGCCGCCGGGTTCCGGTCCCACCCGCGTCAGATCCGGATGACTGCCCGCAGCGAGCAGCAGACAATCCGGACAGCGTCCGCAGGCGTATCCCTCGGCATCGCGCGCCCGACAGAGCAGCGATCGGGCGAATGCCTCGGCGAGTTCGCGCTTACCGACCCCCTGTGGACCGGTAATGACCATGGCATGCGCCAGCCTCTGGGAATCGCGCGCGGACCGCAAGCGCGCCCAGGTTCCGTCCAGCCAAGGCGGCAGTCGGACCGAGCCGGGATCAGTCATTGCGCTCATGGGACCGCATCAAGCCTCGACATCCCGTTGCCCGACGAAGGATTCGACGAGCGATCGCACCTGACGGGTGACCTCATCCAGATGGGCCGCCGCGTCGACCACCCGATAACGCTCGGGCGACGCCTCGGCACGGGCCAGATAGACCGCCCGCGCCGCCGCGAAGAACGCCAGATCCTCGGCCTCGAAGCGATCGGTCTCGCCGCCATTGCGCACCCGGGCGCGGGCCAGCCCCATCTCGGGAGGCAGATCGAGCACCAACGTCAGATCGGGACGCAGATCGCCCTGGACCAGGGTCTCCAGCGTCGCGATGCGTCCCGGATCGACCCCGCGCCCACCGCCTTGATAGGCATAGGTCGCATCGGTGAAGCGGTCGCAGATGACCCAGGTTCCGACCTCCAGGGCCGGTCGGATGGTCTTCTCCAGATGCTCGGCACGCGCAGCGAACATCAGCAGCAGCTCGGCGGTATCGTTCATCCCTCGATTCTGCGAATCCAGCAGCACCGCGCGCATCCGTTCCGCGATCGGCGAGCCGCCTGGCTCGCGAGTGGTGACCACGCGGAACCCCAGCCCCTGGAGCAACTCGGCCAGGCTGGCGATCTGAGTCGATTTTCCGGCCCCCTCGATCCCTTCCAGGGTGATGAAGCGACCGCGCATAACAGAATGTGAACTCATGGCTTGCCCAGGATATAGCGCCGGACCGCGCGATTGTGCTCTTCGAGCGTCCGGGAGAAGACGTGGGTACCATCACCCTTGGCGACGAAATAGAGGCTGTCTCCAGCGGCCGGCTGCACGGCGGCAAGGATTGCGCCGCGCCCGGGCAAAGCAATCGGTGTCGGCGGCAACCCATCGATCACATAGGTGTTGTACGGATTGTCGGCGCGCAGATCGGCCCGACGCAGGTTGCCGTCGAACCGTTCGCCGAGCCCGTAGATCACGGTCGGATCGGTCTGTAGCCGCATGCCCAGGCGCAGCCTGCGCACGAAGACGCCGCCGATCTGAGGACGCTCCGCCGCAACGGCCGTCTCCTTCTCGATGATCGAAGCCATGATGAGCGCCTCGTAAGGCGTCGAGAACGGTAGGTTGGGTTCGCGCGCCTGCCACGCCTCCTCCAGGATCCGATCCATACGGCGCATGCTCTGCCTCAGCAGGTCGAGACGTGCCATATGACGCGGAAAGCGATAGGTATCCGGAAAGAAGAGTCCCTCGGGATGGGTGCCAGGCCGCCCCAGACGCTCCATCAGGGCATCATCAGACAGTTGAGAGAGCGGCTCGCCATCCAAGGCATCCTGGGCATCCAAGACAGCCAGCGCCTGACGGAAGGTCCGGCCTTCGACGAAGGTCAGGTCGTATTGGATCACCTTCCCTGAGACGATGTGATCGAGGAACGCCACGGGAGTCATATCCGGGGTGACGGCATACTCGCCGGCCTTGATAGCCGATTGCTGCCCCTTCTGATAGGCCAGGGCGACGAAATAGTAGGGCCGAGCCAGAATCCCGCGCCGCACCAGATCATGGGCCAAGGCATTGAGCGAGGTCCCGCGCGGGATCTCGACGACCGCCCGGGGTCCGGAGACCGACAGCGGGGTCTTCAGAAAATGCTGGTATTCAAGCGCGAGACCGCCAACCAAGGACAGGGTCGCGAGCAGCAGAACACCGAAACTGATGCGCCAGATCATGGATGGTCCCTCCTCATTCAGGCCTTCGAGCGGCCGCCCAGATCTCCCGCAGAAAGGTCCAGGGCAGACCATCCAGGGAATAGGAATATCCGTCGAGTTCACGCACGGGCCAGACGCCAACCAGCGCGTTGGTCAAAAAAAGTCCCTGGGAGCGCTCGATCTCCGATGGCCCCAGCGGCTCGACGCGACAGGGAATGCCGGCGGCCTCGGCCCTCTCAAGGAGCAGGGCACGACAGGTCCCGGCGATACCGGCCCGGTCGACCGGAGGCGTCCGTAGCACGCGCCCATCCCAGAGAAAGACGTTGGTCATGGTTCCGCCGACCAGGAACCCGAACGGATCGAGCATCAGCCCTTCCTCGATCGTCCCATGCTCGGCCGTCAGGTCGTCCCACTCCCGACGCGCGAGCACCGAGTCCAACCGATTGAGGTGCTTCATCCCGGCCAACGCGGGGTTGATCGAGGCGGGTGTTCGACAATAACGCGCGCGAATCCCTTCTTCTCGGAACCGATCGGTTCCAGAAACAAGAGGATAGACCAAGAGCAGACGATGCGGCTCAGGCTCGGCCGGAGGCCGATAGCCTCGGCCACCGCGACCACGGGTGACGAGGATCTTGAGAACCGCCGCATCGAGTCCGGCAACGAGAGCCAGTACCTCGCGACCGAGATCGTCCGTAGCGGGAAGCGGGATACCCAAACGCTGGGCACCGGCATACAAGCGATCGAGATGACGACGCCACTGACAGGGACGCGCGTCCTGGATCAGAACCGTCTCGAACAGACCGTCGCCATACTGAAGACCTCGATCGAGAACCTCGATGAGGTCGGCCGAACGCCCATCGATAAAAACCACCGGGGACGCATCAAGCGTCCCCGGTGGTTTCAGTCTTTCATCCGTCATGCCCGAGTTTCAACGCGTGCGTTGAAACCCCGATCAGGCGCGCCGGAAAATCAGCGTTCCGTTGGTTCCGCCAAAGCCGAAGGAGTTGGACAGCGCGACCTCGATGGGCATCTCGCGTGCCGTATTGGGCACGTAGTCGAGATCGCAGGCCGGATCCGGGGTCTGATAATTGATCGTCGGCGGAGCCACCTGATCGCGAAGCGCCAGAATGGTGAAGATGGCCTCGGCACCACCGGCCGCACCCAGCATGTGACCGGTCATGGACTTGGTCGAGCTGACGCACAGCTTGTAGGCATGATCGCCGAACGCCCGCTTGACGGCGCGCGTCTCGGCCGCATCGCCCGCCGGGGTCGAGGTGCCATGGGCGTTGATGTAGTCCACCTGCTCCAGGTTCAGACCCGCATCATTGAGCGCGATGAGCATACAGTTCGCCGCACCTTCGCCGTCTTCCGACGGGGCGGTCATATGGTAGGCATCCGAGTTCATGCCAACACCCACCAGTTCGGCATAAATGGTGGCACCGCGCGCCTTGGCGTGCTCATACTCTTCGAGCACCACCACGCCAGCACCGTCACTGAGGACGAAACCGTCGCGTTCTTTGTCGAAGGGACGGCTCGCAGCCTCCGGTGCGTCGTTACGGGTCGAGAGAGCGCGCGCTGCGGCGAATCCACCCAGACCGACCGGTGAGGTCGCCATTTCGGCACCGCCCGCGACCATGACGTCGACGTAGCCGTGACGGATCATGATGGCGGCCTCGCCGATGTTGTGCGCACCCGTGCTACAGGCGGACACGATCGAATAATTCGGACCCTTGAGACCGAATTTGATCGACAGGTTGCCAGCCACCATGTTGATGATGTTAGCGGGCACGAAGAACGGCGAAATGCGCCGCGGCCCCTTCTCGCGATACGCCTCGTAGTTGTTCTCGATACCGGTGATTCCACCGATGCCGGAGCCGATCGCGACACCGATCCGACGGCAGTTGGACTCGTCGATCTCCAACCCGGAGTCGGCGATAGCCTGGCAGCCGGCCGCCATGCCGTAGTGGATGAACTTGTCCATCTTTTTGGCTTCTTTTTCCGAGATGTACTGGCTCGGATCGAAACCATAGATTGGACCGCCGAAGCGGGTACTGAACGGTTCGATATCGAAATGGGTGATGGGCTTGATCCCGCTTCTGCCAGCCAGAATGCTGTCCCACGAGGATTTGACATCCAGACCAACGGGGGCCACGAGGCCTAAACCGGTGACGACTACCCTTCTTCCTGCCATTACTTACCTCTATCGTTCAGAACGCCACTTTCGACGAGCCCGATCCGCGCCCAGATCCATTTACGGCGCGTGGCGGTACGCATTGATCGCGAATCCGGCCTCAGGCCTGATGCGCGTTGATGTAATCGATGGCCTGCTGGACCGTCGTGATCTTCTCTGCGTCTTCGTCCGGAATTTCGGTCTCGAACTCTTCTTCGAGGGCCATGACCAACTCCACGGTGTCGAGGGAGTCCGCACCCAGATCGTCGACGAAAGACGCCTCTGCGTTGACTTCTTCTTCTTTGACGCCCAATTGCTCGACAACGATTTTACGAACTCGATCTTCAACGCTGCTCATAGGAATAATTCCTCTGGATGAAAAGAAATGGCCCTTTCTGGACCAGGGCGTATTCTAGTGACAATCGATGATCGATGAAAGCCAAGATCGGCCATAGCGATCATCATTCAAGAAACTGATTTACAAGGAGTATTTAATTTAATACCGCCTGCATCACGCCATGTGCATGCCGCCATTGACATGCAGGGTTTCACCCGTGATGTACGCGCCGCCCGGCGAGGCCAGAAAGGCGACCGCGCTCGCGATCTCCTCCGGCTGCCCAAGTCGAGCGAGAGGGATGGCGGAGAGCAGGGTTTCGCGATGCGCATCGGGAAGCGAGCGGGTCATATCCGTATCGATGAAGCCCGGTGCCACGCAATTGACGGTCACGCCGCGTGAACCCACCTCGCGTGCCAGCGACTTGGTGAAGCCCATCATGCCGGCCTTGGCCGCCGCGTAGTTGGTCTGACCGGCATTGCCCATGGCACCGACCACCGAGGCGATATTGATGATGCGCCCCTTGCGCGCCTTGGTCATGGCCCGCAGACAGGCCTTGGAGAGGCGATACAGGGAGGTCAGGTTGGTGTCGATCACCGCATCCCACTCATCGTCCTTCATCCGCATCAGCAGATTGTCGCGCGTGATGCCGGCATTGTTGACCAAAATACTGGGCGCACCGAACGTCTCGGTCATCTGGGCCAGCGCCGCATCGACGGAGGCCTGGTCGGAGACGTTCAGCACCAGGCCCATGCCTTGGTGACCGGCCTCGGTCAGCGCCTGACCGATTCCAGCCGCGCCCGACTCGGTCGTAGCCGTCCCGACAACGGTCGCGCCCTGTTCGGCCAGGGCCATGGCGATCGCACGGCCGATTCCACGGGAAGCGCCGGTTACGAGCGCGATTTCACCTTTAAGCATGAGCTGTGGCCTCCAGCGCCGCCTCTAGAGTCTTGGGATCGAAGACCGGCAGCGTCTTCATGTTGTCATCGATTCGTTTGCACAGACCGGCCAGCACCTTACCGGGTCCGCACTCCAGAGCGGTCTCGACGCCTTGCTTGGCCACCGTCTGCACGGTCTCGACCCAGCGTACCGGGCTGTAGAGCTGGCGCACCAGGAGATCCCGCAATGACTCGACCGAATCTGCAGAGGTCACGCTGACATTGTGCAGCACCGGAACCACCGGCACCGACAGGGCGATATCGGCGAGACGCTCGGAGAGACGCTCGGCGGCGGGCTGCATCAGGGCGCAATGAGAGGGCACGCTAACCGGCAAGGCAAGCGCGCGCTTGGCACCAGCCGCCTTGGCGGCCGTAATCGCGCGCGCGACCGCAGCGCTCTCGCCAGCGATAACGACCTGTCCAGGCGAGTTGAAATTGACCGCCGACAGAACCGCGCCCTGCGCCTGCTCCGCGCAGACAGCGAGCACCTGCTCGTCAGCGAGTCCGAGTACGGCCGCCATGGCACCCTGCCCAGCGGGCACGGCCTCCTGCATGAAGCGCGCACGATCTGCGGCAAGACGCACGCCATCGGCGAAGGAAAGCGACTCGGCTGCGACCAGCGCGGCATATTCACCGAGGCTGTGGCCCGCCATCAGGGTCGCGGGTCTACCGCCGGCCTGAAGCCAAGCGCGCCACACGGCGACCCCGGCGGCCAGCATCGCCGGCTGGGTGTTCTCGGTCAGGTCGAGATCCTCTTTCGGACCCTGGCTGACGAGTTGCCAGAGATCCTTGCCGAGCGCGTCGGATGCCTCCTCGAAGGTGTGACGAACGCTGGTATAGGATTCGGCAAGCGCATCGAGCATGCCGACGGACTGCGAGCCCTGACCGGGAAAGAAGACTGCGAGAGTGTTTGCCATTGGAAAGGATGCGTTGCGATCTATTGAGGTTTTCTGAATCGACGGAGGTTCGGAACTCAGTAACGAACCAGCACGGACCCCCAGGTAAAGCCGCCCCCGAACGCCTCCATCAGCAGCCGCTCGCCACGTTGAATGCGCCCATCCCGAACGGCTTGATCGAATGCCAACGGAATCGAGGCCGAGGAGGTGTTGCCGTGCTCGCCGACCGTCACCACCACCCGCTCCATCGGAAGACCCAGCTTGCGGGCCGTGGCCTGAATGATGCGGATGTTCGCCTGATGCGGAATCAGCCAGTCGACATCCGACTTGCTCATGCCGTTGGCCTCAAGCGTCTCCTCGACGATCCGCCCGAGCGTGGTCACGGCGAAGCGGAAGACCTCGTTGCCCTTCATTTCGACATAGGGAGAACCCGTCTGCGCGTTACCGATACCGGCAGGCACCTGCAGCAGGTCCTTGTAGGCGCCGTCCGCGTGAATATGGGCCGAGATGATGCCGGGCTCGTCCGATGCCTCCAGCACGACCGCGCCAGCACCATCGCCGAACAGCACGCAAGTGGCACGATCGTTCCAATCGAGGAGGCGCGAGAAGGTCTCAGCGCCAACCACCAGGGCGCGCTTGGCCGAACCGGTGCGAATGAACTTGTCCGCGACGCTCATCGCGTAGACGAAACCGGCACAGACCGCCTGGACATCGAAGGCCGGACAGCCGTGGACGTCGAGACGCTGCTGGAGCAGACAGGCCGTACTGGGGAAGGCCTGGTCCGGCGTGGTGGTCGCAACGATGATGAGATCCAAATCGGCAGCCCGGATCCCGGCCGCGTCCAGCGCCCGACGGGCGGCGGCCTCGGCCAGATCGCAACAGGTCTCGCCATCCGCTGCGAGGTGCCGCTTCTCGATACCGGTGCGCTCCAAGATCCAGTCGGCCGTCGTGTCGACGATCTTCTCCAGATCCGCGTTGGTCACCACGCGCTCCGGCAGATAGCTGCCGGTCCCGAGAATGCGGGAATATGTCATCAGGCCGTTGCCCTGTACTGAGTGGGATCCAGATGTCGCCCGACCTGCTCGCCGATGCGCTGCGGGATGTTCGCGATAATCTCCTTCTCCGCGATATAGATGGCATTCTCGAACGCCATCTGATCCGCGCCGCCATGACTCTTGATGACGATACCACGGAGTCCGAGCAGACTGGCACCGTTGTAGCGACGTGGGTCCATGGTTCGCTTGAATGCCTTGAGAATCGGCAATGCGGCCAACCCGGAAAGCTTCGTGAACCAGCTGCGCTTGAACTGGGCGCTCAGCGAGTTCCCGATGAACTTGGCCACCCCCTCGCTGCACTTGAGTGCCACGTTGCCAATGAACCCATCGGTGACGACCAGATCGATATCTTCGAGATAGATGCCGTCGCCCTCGACGTAACCGATGTAGTTCAGGCCGCTGTTCACCAGAAGCTCATGGGCCTGCTTGACCTGCTCGTTGCCCTTGATCTCTTCCTGACCGATATTGAGCAGCGCGACACGCGGCTTCTCGATCCCATCGACGGCAGACACCAGTTCGCTGCCCATGACCGCGAACTGGAACAGATGCTCCGCCGTGCAATCGACGTTCGCCCCCAGATCCAGCATGTGGGTGTGGCCGAACATGGACGGAACGGCGGTGATGATGCCGGGGCGATCGACGCTCGGCAGCGTTTTCAGCACGAAGCGCGCCGTCGCCATCAGGGCGCCCGTGTTCCCCGCGCTCACGCACGCGTGGGCCTCGCCCGCCTTGACCAGATCGATGGCGACACGCATGGAGGAGTCCTTCTTCCCCCGCAACGCCTTGGAGGGCGACTCGTCCATGCCCACTTCCTGCGAAGCGGGATGGATACGAATCCGATCCCTCGGCGCTCGCTTCAGAAGCTCCTCGATACGTGCCTCATTGCCGACCAGAATGAGGTCGACATGAGGATTCGCCGCCGCGAACTTGACTGCTGCGGGAACCACGACGCCTGGGCCGTGATCGCCACCCATGGCGTCTAGCGCAATGGTACATCTCTGCTTCATGACCTTAGTCTTACGACCCGAACCGGCTGGATGTTGGAGACTGGAGCGAGCGCTCGCGGTCACTCCGACTTGTCCACAACCTTGCGGCCGCGATAGAAGCCATCGGGGGTCACATGATGACGCAGGTGCGTCTCGCCACTGGTCGGATCGACCGCGAGGGTCGGCTTGGACAGTGCGTCGTGCGAGCGGCGCATGCCGCGCTTCGAGGGGGTCTTGCGGTTTTGTTGGACGGCCATCGTACTCTCCACAGGCTGAGCGAAGTCAGGACTCAGCCGCTTCACCCATTAGGTTTCAATTCAAAATCCAAATCGACCTGCCGGCACTCTAGGATTACCCCAAAGACCGGAGGAAGTCAGTTCAGCTTCTCCGACTCGCGCTTGAGCGCGGCGAGAACGGCAAAGGGATGCTCATCCCGTCCGTCGCCCGCCTCCGCCTCAGATGCCTTCTCACCGACATCGGAGGCGTCACCCTCATCGACGGGATGCCCCGGAGGGAGGCAGGAACCCGGCGCGTGCCGAGGAACGATCGGAATGGAGAGCAGCAGCTCATCCTCGATGAAATCGAGAGGACGCATCGAATCGTCCTCGACGACCAATACATCCAACTCGTCCCCCAGCGCGTTCGCCACATGGTCGTTAGGCGCCAGGATCACGCGCGGCGCGACCTCGACATCGACCAACAGGTTCCCCATACAGCGCTGGCAAACGAGTCTGAGCTGGGCTCGAATCTGGCCAGAGACCAGAAACCGCCCCGCCTCATCCCGCCCGAAATCGAGACGATAGGAGACCAACGAAGGACCCGACTCGTCTTCGAAATCGACGACCGCCGCCGCAACGCGCGGCAGATCGCTCAAGGCGACACGGCCAACGAACGAGAGGCCGCCTTTCGCCGCGCGCCAGGGGTCGAGATGCTCGGGGAGGGATTCCGACATAAGCCGGCAAAGTTAACCGATCAGGACTGACCGAGTCAATTGAAGCGCATCAATCCAAACAAGATTTTGAGGCGCACCTCATGCAGCCAAACCCGTCTCGCACGACACGGGGATCGAGCCTACGTGACCGCGGCTCGAAGGACGTGGACGACAGAGGTGCAGGGGGCCTTTATCTTTGGGCAAAAAAAATCCCCGCCCTCTTCGTCGGAGTCGATGACGAAGTGGAGGGGAAGTTCAAGTGTTACCGCACTCTATTAAAGTATTGGACCTGAATCCATCCGCAACCTTCGCGCCCCTCAAGCCCGAAGGCCCCGAGGCATGACACGCGACTACGGCGTGCGGTTTATAATAAATAGCTCGGCGACGAATCGTCCGATGCTCCTCCTCGTCTTCTTCTCGTTAATCTCTTGCCGTGTCCGCCACGGTCACCAGGTGCCTGACGGCAACGCCCTGGCAGCTGTCAGTTGCAGGGATCACATTTCTGCAATCCCCTTCGAATTGCGAGGCAGAATAATCGACGAACGGCAACCGAGATATCCGTAGGACCACTCAGTTTCCGGTTCGCGCTAGAGATCGAAGAGAAATTGGGAGGCACCGGGGCAATACCGAAAGCACGGATCCAGACGCCCTGATCGCCATGAGGAGCCTGGAGCCGGAGCCTGGGACGGCTCCAGATCATTTTTAGGGTGAGCGAACCGGACAGACCGCCGCCATGCGGCAGAGCTCGGCCAAATTGGACGCCTGCATCTTCTCCATCATGCGCGCGCGATGATTCTCGACCGTGCGCGGACTGATCCCCAGGTGACGCGCGATATCCTTGTTCGTCATCCCCTGGGTGGTGAGCAGCAGGACCTCGTGCTCACGCGGGGTCAACTGGCGAAAGCGCTCCAGGATTCCCTCCTCGGAGGCGGCCGTCTCGCGCCGCTTGCGATTCTCGGCAAAGGCCGCTTCGACCCGCTTCAAGAGGATATCGGTACTGGCCGGCTTTTCGAGGAAATCGATGGCGCCACCCTGGATGGCGCGCACCGTCGTCGGCACGTCACCGAAGGCGGAAAGAAAGATAATGGGCAGCAGGCTGCCGCGTTCCACCAAGGCTCCCTGCAGATCGAGCCCAGTCATCTCGGGCATACGCTGATCGAGCAGCAGACAGCCTTGGTCTTGTGGAGAAAAGGCATCGAGGAAGGCGGCGGCGGAGGCGAAGCTCCTGGTCCGATACCCGGCAAGATCGAGAATGAGCGTCAGCGAATCGCGCATGCCCTGATCGTCATCCACGATGAAAACGGTCTGTACATCTGTCATTCCATTGGCCCCTGGACGCGAAACTGCAAGCGAAGCACATCCTATCGCAAGGAAGATCGAAACATCCTGCTATTGTCGCAAACACTGCTACGCTTGTGACCCTCGACACGGCCAGCGGCCAGGATGATCGCACCAGCGAACGATCCAATCTAAAGTTGCCCCAGACGATAAGAAGCGCCATGAAATCCCAAACCACAGCTTTCATCGCGATCGGCTCGAACATCGAGCCGGAGCGCCATATCGAGCAGAGCCTCGTGCGACTGAATGCGCTCCCAGGCACGCGGGTCGAGCGCAGTTCTTCATGGTATCGAACCAAGGCCTGGGGTATCGAGGAGCAGCCGGATTTCGTCAACCTCGTGGTCGAATTGAGCACGCAACTGAGCCCCAGCGCCCTGCTGAACGAGACGCAAGGGATCGAGTCCGACCTCGGCCGCGTGCGTCATCTGAGGAATGGCCCGAGAACCATCGATCTGGATATTCTGATCTTCGGCGATAGGGTGATCGAGGAAGCCGATCTGCGCATTCCGCATCCTGGGCTTGCGCAACGGGACTTCATGTTGATCCCACTGATCGAGATCGCCCCGGACACCCTGCACCCGGTCCAGGGATGCAAGGTGAGCGCGCTGACCGACGAGGTCGTCTATCGCCAGATACTGGGATCGATCAGGACCGGGGGTAGAGCTCCGGAAGCGGACCTTCGCCCTCTTCATCCATGAGCGCGCCAGCCCGATCGAGCAGCGGGCCAAGACGACTCCAAACGGCGCTCCCATCCCAGCTCGAACCGGGCGGCGCATAGATGGCGCGATCGATCTCGGTCAGCACATCGAGCGCGCCCTCGTCGTCGAGCCGTAGCGCGAGCGCATTCAATCCGTTCGGCGACTCATCGCCCCACATCGCCTGCCCCCAGAGTATGAGCGCCTGACGCGCCGCGCGCGGGTCATTGTCGAGACAGGCCTTCTCGATCCGACGCCGAGCGGCGGAGCGATCGAGACCGCGCAGCCCACCGATGCTCGGACTCAACTTGGCGGAATCCCGAACGGAGTCCCGCCTGGTGCGCCGTTCGCGCAGCCACCAGACCAGGGTTACGAGCCAGGCGAGACCAAAACCTCCGGCCAACCAGGCCCAGATTCCAGCCCCCATCCCCGAGCCAGACGGCTGCGTCGGAACCGGAACCATCGCTGCTGGAGACTGGGCCTCGGGCGGAGCGGTGGTCGGCTCGGACGTCTGAGACCTGCTGGCCGACGGCGGTTGCACATCTGGCGCCGGGCTGGGAGCCGGCCCGCCGGCGACCTCGACCGTGCGCGCTGGAACCACGGCCACGCGCGGCAGGTCGGCCTTGGTATCCCACCAGGGCAGACGGATCTCGGGTAGGGTCAGAGTACCAGCACGGGTCGGCACGATGGCGGTCTTGAAGGTCTTGACGGCGGTCGGCGCCGCCGTCCCTGCCAAATCCTCGCTCTTGGGCTGGTCGGGATAGACCTGAGCGCCCTCCAGGGTTCCAGTATCCAGATTGGGCAACTGGGCCGAGGTGGCGCCCTCGACCGTCAAGGTCAGGGTGCGCGTCACCGGCTCGCCGACCTTGAAGACCGGCGGATTCGGCGTCCATTCGTCGGCGATCTGCACCGAGGTCGCAGGCAACCAGGTGGAGCCCGACTCCGCAGGCTGGGGGCGCACCTGGAGCGTCACGTCGTCCGCCCGCTCGATGATCCGACGGGTCGGCTGACCGAACCCGGCGATATTGGGGAAGCCCTGAAACATGCTTCCGCCGAAGGCCTCGTCCAGATCGGCGAACGGATCGCGCCGCGCACTGCGACTTGTATCGGGCACCATGGCCTCCAATCGCGGCGAGGCGATGGTCAGGGTTCCGCTCTGTAGCGGCGTAACCCGGTAGCGGCGTTCGATCACCCGATAGAGCACGCCGTCGACGTATTCGTCGTAGCTGCGGTCGTCGCCGACCCGTTGGATGGTGGCACCCTCGACGCTCGGATCGGACAGCGCGGCGCGTTGCGGTGGCTGACGGAAATAGATCTTGATCCGATAATCGACCATCTGCTGAACATAGGGCGTGCGTTCGCTCACCTCTTCCTTGAGGAACAGCGGTTTGTCTCCCGCGCTCGCGGTCGCCGTCGAGCCCGACACCACCTCGACCGTAAGCGGCTGACTCTGGCGTTGCCCCAGGGCGAGCGACGGGATCCGCAGCACGCCCGAATGCTTGGGCGCCAGCTCGATCGTCCACTCACGCGTGCTCGATATCCGGCCGTTGACGATACTGGTCGTCTTGCTCTGTCCACGGCTCAGGATGTCGAAATCGCCACTCAGGGGCGAAAGATCCGGCTCGCCCTGGGCATCGCCCTCGGCCACCAGTTGCAGACTGAGGGTCTCGTTGGCATTGATCCGCGTGCGATCGACCCGCGCCGTCAGATCGGCGGCCTGAACGGCCAGCCCGATCGACAGCAGCAGCACGCCTAACGCCGCGCGCAAAAGCGGTGTGTTCAGCATCAGGGTAAACGCCCCTCTCGACGAAGATGTTGTAACAAGAAACGCTGGCGCAACAATCCGGCCGGATCGTCTGGAACGCTGCGCAGTTGAGCCTCCATCGCCTGCTGACGCTCGCGCTCGGCGGGCGTCAGATCATCCAGACCAGACCCTGACTTGGCCGCGTCCTGCTCGGACTCCGGGTCGGATTGCGCCGCATGCAATCGGCGCTGGAGTGCTGAATTCGCGTCCGAGGCTTGATCCGAATCGCCCGACTCATCCGACGACGCACCCAGCGCGCCCTGAGAGAAATCCTCGGCGCCAGGCTTGGATCCAGCAGGCCGATCGAAACCCTGAGACTGGGCGCCATCCGCCGCGTTCTCGCCATCCGATCCAGATTGCCCCGCTTCGGCCTGTTGCGACGGACCGGACTGCTCGCCCGCATTCGGAGGTTGTGGAGCCTGCCCCGGAGTCTTGGACGGCTCCTGGGTCTGTGCCTGACTCCCAGCCTGTCCGTCACTCCCGTCCCGAGCCTGATGCTGGCCAGCATTCTGGTCCGATCCAGACTCGCCCGAGTCGGACTGATTCGATTGCGACTGGTCTTGCGCGTCTTCGCCCCCCTGGCCTCCAGAAGAGCCGGAATCCTGTTTGGACTCGCCCTTCTGCGACTGATCCTTCTGCGGCTGGTCTTGCTTCTGCTGAGAATCCTGCTGGCTCGAATCCTGATCTTGGCGCTGTTTCAGGAGCTGCTTGACCAGTTCGAGATTATGCTTGGCGTCGGCGTGATCCGGGTTCTGTTTTAGCGCGCGCTCGTAGGACTTCATCGCCTCGTCGAGCCGGCCGAGCCGCGCCAGCGCATTGCCCCGATTGTAATCCGCCTCGGGACCTTGCAGACCGGTCAGCGATTCCAGCGACTGATCGTAGTGCCCAGCACGATAGTGCGCCGCCGCGCGCCAGGACGGGTCGGAGAAACGCTCCGCCGCACCAGCGGCGTCACCCGCATCGAGCCTGTGCGCAGCCTGCTGATCCGGGCGCGACCAGAGATCCGACCAGCCGAAGGCGTAGCTCGACTGTGGCGGCAGGAAACAGACGAGCATCACCGCCGGCAACAGCCAACCGCGACGGAAGGCCAGCGCCGCCAACGGCAAGACGAGCAGCAGCAGCCAAGGCCCCTCCTCGCGCCAACGGTCGGCAAGCAGATCGGTCTTCTCCACCGTCGCGTTCAAGGCGGGCGTAGAGTCGATGAGTGCCGCCGTATCCCCTTCACCAACCTTGGCAACCAGGAAGCGTCCGGCACCGGTACGCGCCAGCTCCTTCAACCGCTGAGCATCGAGCTTCGCCATGCGGATCCGCCCGTCGGACGCCTTGAGAAAACCACCCTGAGGATCCGGCACCGGCGCGCCCTTGGCGGTGCCGACCGCAAGCACGGACAGATGACGACCCTTGGCCGCCTGAGCGCGCGCCTGCTCCAGCGCGCCGGCCATCGACCCCACGTCATCCGTCACCAAGATGAGCGTTCCGCCGTTCGACTTGGCGCGATCGAGCATCTCGCCCGCCAGCTTCAGGGCCAGATCGGTCCGGCGCGGTCCAGGCACCGGAATCAGGTCCGTAGTCAACTGGGGCACCTGAGCGGCGATGGTCCGCGCATCCGTCGTCAGAGGGGACACCACGAAGGGCTCGGGGCCGAAGGCGATCAGACCCACCTGCCCCTCCTTGCTCGCCTTGAGCAGATCCTGGATCTCAAAGCGCGCCCGAGCCAGACGCGAGGGCGCAAGGTCGGCCGCGTTCATCGTCGTCGACAGGTCCAGCAAGATGATCCGCTGCGCGGAGGTGGTGAAGACCGGCTGAGGCAGTCGCTCCCAGACCGGGCCGGCGAGCGCGAGCACCACCAGGGCGCTGGCGAGCATGAACAAGAGCAGCGGCAGCCGCCGTCCCGCACCCGACGTCGCGCCGACCAGGAGGTGCGGCAACAGATGGGCGTCGACCAGACCTCTCCAGACCGAGTCGCCGGATCGGCGGCGCCAGGCCACAACGGCGATCAGCAGGATCGGCACCAAGGCCAGGAGCCAGACGGGTCGCAATAGATGAATGTCGGGCATCAGGATCGATGACCTCCCTAGAAATCAGACACGACGAACGGCCGCGTTCAGCGCCAGCCCGGTCGCCAGCATGAGGGCAAGCGCCGCCGGCCAGACGAAGAGCGCGCGCTGAGGCCGATAGGTCCGCTCGTCTCGCTGGTTGGGTTCGAGCCGGTCGAGTTCGGCATAGATGGACTCCAACTGCTCGCGATTGGTCGCGGCAAAGAAGCGGCCTCCGCCAATCTTGGCGATCTCCTTGAGCGTGCTCGGATCGAAGTCCGATCCTTGGCGCACCAGGCGCATACCGAAGGGCGTGCGGATGCCGACATCGCCACCGCCGATGCCGATGGTGTAGATGCGTACCCCAGCCTGGGCGGCCAGCTTCGCCGCCGCGATCGGGTCGAGCGCACCCGCCGTGTTCTCGCCGTCAGTGAGCAGAATCAGCACGCGATTGCCCTCGGGCTGATCGCGCAGACGCTTCACCGCCAGCGCGATGGCATCCCCGATCGCCGTCTCGCGACCCGCCAATCCGACCACGGCCTCGCGCAGCATGGTGGCGACCGTCTCGGCGTCGAAGGTCATGGGCGTCTGCAGATAGGCCTGGGAACCGAAGAGGATGAGCCCGAGCCGATCCTCGGCCCGACGCTCGATGAAGCGCGAGGCCACCGCCTGGACCGCCGCCAGTCGCGAAACGGCGTGCCCATTCAGCTCATAGTCGTCCTGCTCCATGCTGCCCGAGATGTCGACCGCCAACATCAGGTCGCGCCCGGCGATCGGCAGACCGATCGGATCGCCGACCCACTGCGGCCGCGCCGCCGCCAGCACCAGAAAGACCCAGGCGAATGCGGCGACAGCAACCCGCCAGCGCGACATCCGGCCAGGCCGGTGCGCCGTCTCCAGGGCGAGCCGACGATAGAAGGGCAGACGCAATGCGGCGCCCGCCTCCTCGGTCGCGCGCGGCAGAAATCGCGCCAGCAGAGGCAGCGGCAGTGCTGCAAGCACCCAGGGCCAGTCCAGTTGAATCATGACGCCGCCTCCGCGTTGGCGCGAATCCAGCGCTCGGCGACCTGAATCAGCGCATCCGAATCGGTCTTCTCCAAGCCCCGGCCGCGAAACGAGACCTCGACCAGGGCACGCCCCGGTCCATCGCCGAATCCGCCTTCACCGCCCGTGGTGTCGAGAAAACCCAGCCAGTCGCGCCCACTGAGCCCGGCGACCCGCTCACGCGGGAAACGCGCCAGTGCCACACGCCGAAGCAGACGCGATAGCTCGGCGACGAAACGACGCTCGTCGCCGTCACGCTCCAGGTTCGCGCGCAGCTCGGCCAGTTGCGCCAGGGCCGCGCGCGGCATGGCGCGACCTCGCCGCCAGCGCCTCCACCCGATCGAGACGACCGCAAGCACCGCAACCAGCAGAACGAGCAAGGCCCACCAACCGGGCGCGGGCGGCCACCAGCTCACCGGATCGGGCAGATGCCAGTCGCTCAGACCGGCCAATGGATCGGCATTCATCTCCGCCCCCCTGTGGATCCAGCCACTCGACCGGCCCCCAACGCCAGCGCCAATGCCGGACCGACCGAATCCTCGGTCGTGAGCGAGACGAGATGGACCCGCTCACGTCGTGCCAATCGTTCCAAACGATCGCGCTGCTGGGCGAAATAGTCCTCGTAGGCGCGTCGTGCGGCAGCGCCAGTCAGATCCAACATGCCGCGCTCATGCTCGGTCCACACCGGATAGCGGCCGGGGGGCGGCACGCTCGACTCGATCGGATCCTGAACCTGGACCAGGATGAGCTCGCTGCCAGCGGTGATCTGGGATGCCCAACCGCCACCCTCGGCCGAAAGCTCGGCGAAGTCGCTGACGACGACCACCAGGCTGCCTGGACGCACCAGTCGCACCAGTTGCCCGGCGGCCAATTCGATCGATGCATGGCCGCCACCACTCCCGACACCAGTCGAGACGCAGGGCGTTGCGGCGAGGCGGTCGAGCAGCGGCAGCAGCGCAGTGCCACGTGCGGCCGGGCGGCGCTCCAGATGGCTCGATTCGTCGAACACCAGACCACCGATCCGGTCGCCGCGATCGGACGCGGCCCAGCCGAGCAATGCGGCGACCTGGGCGGCGATCACCGACTTGAAGGCGACGCGGGTGCCAAAACGCATGCTCGGCCCCTGGTCGACCAGCAACCACACGGGACGCTCGCGCTCCTCGCGAAAAAGCTTCACATGAGGGACGCCGGCACGTGCCGTCACACGCCAGTCCATGTTGCGCGGATCGTCTCCGGGCTGATAGCGGCGCGACTCGTCGAACTCCATCCCGCGTCCGCGAAAGCGCGAGAGATGGCCGCCGCTACGGGTGGCGAGCACCCGGCCACGTGGGGCCAGATCCAAACGCCGGGCCTGACCACGCAGCGCGATCAGCTCTTGGAGTCCGATACGGATCCCGCGCGGCGCGAACTCGCCACCGGAACGATTGCTGCTGAAGAGACTCATCAGACGCGATCGATCAAGGGGCCGGGACCCGCGCCAGGAGCGCGGTGATGAAGGCATCCGGGGTGTGACCGGCCGCCTCCGCCTCGTAGGACAGCAATACGCGGTGACGCAGCACATCGGGCGCCAGCGTCTGCACGTCCTCGGGCGACACATAGTCGCGCCCGCTCAGCCAGGCCAACGCCCGCGAGCAGCGATCGAGCGCAATGGTGGCGCGCGGACTGGCACCGAAGCGCAGCCAACCGTCGAGATCCTGCGCATAGGCACCCGGATTGCGGGTCGCCATCACCAGATGGACCAGATAGTCCTCGACCTCCGGCGCCATATAGAGCCCCAGAATGGCCTGGCGCGCCGCGAAGACGTCGGACTGCGAGACCTCGATCCGGGGCGTTTCGGGCGGCTCGCCACGCGCCTCATCCCGGGTCAGATGCAGGATGGCACGCTCGGTCGCGAGATCGGGATAGTCGACCCGCACATGCAGCAAGAACCGATCGAGCTGCGCCTCGGGCAAGGGATAGGTCCCCTCCTGTTCGATCGGGTTCTGGGTCGCCATCACCAGGAAGAGCGGCGGCAAGGCATAGGTCTCGCGCCCCACGGTGACCTGACGCTCGCCCATCGCCTCAAGCAAGGCAGACTGCACCTTGGCCGGCGCGCGGTTGACCTCGTCCGCCAGCAGCAGGTTGTGGAAAATGGGGCCGCGATCGAAACGGAAACTGCCGTCGTTTGGACGGTAGATCTCGGTCCCGGTCAGGTCGGCCGGCAGCAGATCCGGGGTGAATTGGATGCGGTGAAAATCGCCCTCCAACCCCAGCGCCAACTGCTTGACGGCGGTCGTCTTGGCCAGACCGGGCGCGCCTTCCACCAGGAGGTGCCCGTCGGCCAGCAGCGCGATCAGCAGGCGATCAACCAGCGCGCGCTGGCCGAGGATGTTGCGCCCGATCTGCTCGCGTAGCGCGGAAAAGGTTTCAGCCAACCCGCTCGCCCCGGTCTGTTTCCGCAGCGAGGGATTCGGCTGCGTCGTCTGTGTCTCGTCCAAGGTCAAGTCGATCTCCGTTGTACCAAAAGAGCTATCAGCCTCCAGCAACCGGCCGCCAGCCTTGCGGCGGCAGGGCCTTCCAGTCTCGCTGAAGGCTGACGACTGGAAGCCGATGACTGCTCGTCTATTGCCGATTTCGAACTCGACGCCTTCGGCCGTCGGCTGGGAATACAGTTCCAGATTCGGCGGCGGATTTCCGTTAAATCTTGTTAATCGTGAGGACTTGGCCAAACGCGCAGGAGGTGTTCGAGCAGGTCGTCCGGACGCTCCAGCAAACGATCAGGCCCTGCCGAGGCGAGTCCCTCGGGCGCGGTGTAGCCCCATGAGACGGCGACGAATCCGGCGCCGATATCACGCGCGGCATCCAGGTCGCGCAGCTCATCGCCGACATAGATCAGATCGGCGGGCTGGATTCCCTCGCGCCGGATCAGGCCACGCAAGGCCCGCGCCTTGCTGAAGAGTCCGGTGCCGCCGATGACGCAATCGAACTGATTCAGACCATAACGGGCGACATAGTCGCGCAGGCTGGATTCGGCGTTGGAAGAGAGCAACCCGAGCCGGTAGCCACGTCGATCAAGCTCGCGGAGAAGTTCGGGTATGCCCTCGACCGGGGGCGTCTCCATCAGCTCGGCGCGCATGGCGGCACGCATGCGTCTGGCGAGTTGGGGAACCCGATACAGGGGCACGCCGAGGATGCGGATCACGTCGCGGACATGCATCCCGCGCATCTCCTGAAGCTGCTCCCGAGTCAGGTCGCCGCAGCCAAAGGCGGGGCCGACCGACTGCAGGGCATTGAAGGCGGCATCGAAGCTATAGACCAGGGTTCCATCGAAATCGAAACAAATCTGAGGCAAGGCAAAACTCTAAGACAGGGGCCGGGTGGACACAGCGCCCGCCCGACCGAAGAGACATAACGATCCTATGGACCGACCTGGACCAGGATTTCCGAACCGCTCGGCAACACCTCGACCGCCGCGCCGGACTGGATGAGCTGCTCGGTCTCCATCACCTCCATCACGGCATCCAGCACCTCCGAATCCTTCTGAGCGATGGCGTTCAGCGCATCGCCGACGATCGCTGGCCGCGCCGCAGCGGCCTCGGCCATTTTCTGCGAGACCTTGAAGGCGGTCTGACTCTTGATGAGGCCGACCCGGTTCTCGCCGTCCTGCTTCATGGCGCTGGTCACCTGCACCAAACGCTTGACCACCTTTTCGGTGATGTTATCGACCATCTGGCGATCGGTGAAGGCGACCTTGCGGATATAGACCGACCCGAGCTTGTAACCCCATTGCTCGGACAGAGGCGAGACCGTCGCCCGCACCCGGCGGCTGAGCTGATGGCGATCCTCCAGCATCTTGTCCATCTCCAGGTTGCTCAGGGTCGAAATGGTCGAGCTGGCCACGTTGGCCTGAAGCGAGGACTCGGGATTGGCGTTGCGGAACAGATAGGAGACCGGATCGCTCACCTGCATCTCGTACCAGATGCCTACGCCCATGGGCGTGCCCTCCTCCGAGTTGACCATCTGGTCGCGCAGATAATGCTGACGCAGGGTGGTCGGAACGCGATACAGCTTGCCGAAGAAGGGCACCAACAGCGCCTTGACTCCGAAATGGGCGAGCGGAAAACGCAGCCCCGGCTCGTCCAGGGTACCGATGACCTTGCCGAACAGGGTGAAGACCTGCGCCTCGCGCTCGACGACGACCGCGTACAGACCCAGGATGCGCGCGATGGCGAGCAGCAAAGGGATATAGATGACGCCGAGCACGAAGGCGATGACCACACCGATCGAGCTGTCCAGATCGAGAAACATGATGACCTCCGGGCGCCTGGGATCAGCGGAACGCCGATGTGGTTTGAACGATGCGTGCGGCCTTGCCGAGCAACGGCACGCGCAGGTTGCGCACATAGGCTCTCAGGGCATCCGGCCCGCCGCTGGTCTTGATCCGCAGCAGGGTCTCGGCCAGCTCCTTGAGCGGCGCCACCTCGGCCTGGGCGTTGTTGCGCGCGATCTCCACCGCGCGCGTGCTCATGGTGATCTGCTGTTCGGCATCGGCCCGCGCGGTACTGATGTCGGCCGCGACCTGATTGCGGGTGGTATTGATGGCCGAAAGCGCCCGATCCACCTCGGGCGGCGGATCGATCTGGGTGATGAGCGCCGCGTCCAGTTCGATCCCGTAGCGCGCCCAGGTCGAGCGGCATTGCTGCTCCATGTAGTCGTTCAGCAGCGGCAGATTCTTGCGCAGATCGTTGATGGAGACACCCTCGGACAATTCGGGGGCGCTGCCCGCATCCGAGGTCTCCTGATCGGCGACCAGGCTCGCCCCCTTGGGGTCGACGAAGTTGGCGATACGCTCGCGCAGCACCGAGATGAAATAGCCCATGACGTGCTCAAGCGGACTGTCCACGCCAAAGAAATAGGCATAGAGGTTTTTCTCCGAAACCCGGAAGCGGATCTGGCCACCCACCCCTGTGGTCAGGTTGTCCTTGGTCACGGCCTCGACGGTCGTCTGCGTCTTGGTCGGATCCCAGGTCAGATCGATCGCCTGGGTGACGACCCGGACCTTATGGACCTCCTGCCAGGGCCATTTGAAATAGGGTCCGCCGGGACTGACGGTGCGCAGACGCGGAAAGCGGTAGCGCTCCTGCTCCTCCGCGTTCAGCGAATCGTCCTGGACCATGACCTTGCCAAGTCGCTGGGCGCGACCGAAGGAGGTGATGATGGCGCGCTCGTCCGGTTTGACGGTGTAGAAGGCGCGGATGAAGACCTTGTAGACGAGATAGAACGCCAGGCCGAAGAGAAAAGCGGTCACATACATGAGACCTCCTGGTGCAATGGGCGGAAAGGCAGTCGTATGGTACAGCCTGGGCGCGCCTCCCGCCGATCGCATCGGACCGCCATGCCGGGACGCCCAGGCTCGCGGTCAGTCGCCCTTGAACCCGGCGGCGGCGTGGCTTCCATCGCAGAAGGGCTTGTTCTTGGAGGCCCCGCAGCGACACAGAAAGACGTTCTCGCCCTGCCAGGCGACACGCCCGGAGCCCGCCTGGATCGTCAGCTTGCCCTCGACCTGCACCGGACCGTCCTTGATGGGACGCACCACCACCGGACCTCCGGTCGACGGCAGTCCGCGTCCACGGTCGCCGACCGCGCCGCTGTCCTTGAAACCGGCACCCTCGTGACTGCCGTCGCAGAAGGGTTTGTTCTTGGAGGCCCCGCAGCGACAGATGGCCGCGCGCGTGCGCACACCGGGCATATCATCGGGGGCGCCCTCGATCTGGAGATCGCCCGTCAGATAGTAGGGACCATCGCTGGCGATCATCAGCCGGTTCTCGGCTGGCGGGGATTCGGGTTCGCCAGACGTGTCGCGATAGGTCAGCGCGCCGCTCGGACAGCGCTCGATCACCTCGCGCACCTCCGCCTTGGTCGTAGTGTCCGGAAGGCACCAGGGCTCGCGCCCGCCGACGAAAAGGTCGCCCTTCGCCTTGCCGCACTCGCCGACATGGATGCAGAGCCGACCGTCCCAGCGGACATCGATCTCTTCGCCCGGAAAATCGACACAGGTCTGTTCGTCACTCATGGTTCTGTCCTCTTGGCATGATGCAAAGATAAGAGCAGTCGAACCGCAAAGGACGAGACATTTGCGGTTCCAATTGGCCCGTTCTGGATAATCGCTGCTCGAAGGGTTCGGGCCATCAGCTTGGGGCGGATCGAGCAGAATCCACGACGGTCGCCCCCCCTCCGCAATTGAACTTCCGAGAGCCCGACCCATCCCATGGGTCATATGCATCGCCAGTCGTATCGGCACTTCAAGACGCCCCATCGACATACACGACGCCGCCGACGGGGCGCTCTCGGACCGGCTCCACCCCGATCCAGGACACCGCTAACCCACTGGAGATGAGGCTATGCGATCACAGACAATCCGCTCGTCACGCCCACTGTTCGACGGCGCCCCCTCCGTGCACCACATCGAGATCGACGAACCGCTCGACTGGCTCAAACAGGGGGTCGCCACCTTCGCCCGCGCCCCTGGACACAGCATGCTCTACGGCGCCCTCTTCGCCCTCGCCTGCTGGGGCTCGATCGGACTCACCCGGTCCATGCCCTGGTTCGCCCTCGCCTTCCTCACCGGGCTCATGCTGCTCGGACCCTTTCTGGCAGCCGGGCTCTACGTGGCCGCGCGCCAGCAGGAGTCGGGGCAGTCCGTGAGCATTCGCGACAGCCTGAGTCTGCTGTGGATCAGACGTACCAACCTGAGTCTCTTCGTGCTCTTTCTGGGGCTGATCGCCGCCGCCTGGGTCAGACTTTCCGCCCTGCTGTTCGCGATCCAATTCGACGCCCTATCGCCCAGCGTCGACAGCTATCTGGGCATGTTTTCGGGCCACTTCGATCCCTTGATCGCCGCATTCTTCCTCGGCATCGGTCTCCTGCTCGCCATCACCGTCTTCGCCACCAGCGCCCTCGCCATCCCCATGATCCTGGATCGGGACGTCGGCCCGGTAACCGCCATCAACACCAGCCTGCGCGCCTTCGCCATCAACTGGCCAGGCATGCTGGTCTGGGCGGCGAGCATCGTCACACTGAGCGGAATCGGCATCCTGACCGGGTTCATCGGCATGATCGCCCTCTTCCCGCTGCTCGGCTATGCCACCTGGCACAGCTATCGACGCATGGTGGCCTAACCAGGCGATCCCCGTTCTTTTGAATAGAAATCCAAGGCGTTCTCCCAAAGGACCGATCTGGCCCCCTCATCGCCGAGCGCATCGATGACCAGCGAGACGTCCCCGTCCGAGAAGGAACGCGGTGCCCGCGTCGAGGGAAGATCGGTCCCGAACATGAGCGCCCTCGGATTGGCGCTGTGGATCGCGCGCAACGCGTCTCCAACATCGAAATCGACCCGGCCGAAGCCGCTCGCCTTGACCCGCACGCCATGCTCGACGAGGCGCAGAAGACGCGGCAACCCTCGCTTGGACAGACCCAGATGATCGATACTCACTGCGGAAAGACGTCGCAGAAGCGGCTCCAGATCGGACAGATCACCAGTATCCGCATAGACTTCGCTATGCCATCCGACCAGATCGTCGACACGACGCGCCAGCGACTCGACCGTCCGAAGGGACATCGAGCCGCCGCGTCTCAGGTTGAAACGCACGCCCCGGATACCCCGGACATCAAGACGCTTGATCGCCCGCTCGGAGACACTCGCCGGAAGCTGGGTGACGCCGACGAATCCCGGACCGAGCCGTTCCAGCGCAGCGAGCAGATAGCCCTGATCTAACCGTTGAAACGAACCGGACACGACAGCTCCGCCAACCACACCCAGGGACGCGACACGATCCAAATAGTCGCCGACTCCGAAAGGCTCGGGCAGAAATCCCGCATTGGGCCACAGCGGAAAATTCGGATCGATGATATGGAAATGCGCGTCGAAGATCTTTCGCATGACCGACCTCCACACAGATCTAATGAGGACATGATGAACAGCGAACGCCCACCTTTCTCTCACACCCAACCGCGCAATAGGTTACATGCAGCACTGTCGCTCGCGACCTTGGCCCTCGGCCTCTTCAGCTCCACGGGGATCGCAATGGATCAGGAACGCCGTATCGAGGACTCGGATCAGCAGGCGCTGGCCGTCACCATCTACAACCAGGATTTGGCCCTGATCAAGGACCAGCGGCATGTCGATTTGGCACAAGGCGAGAACCGGCTCGCCTGGCGCCAGGTCTCCGCTCAAATTCGCCCCGAGACTGCCCTACTGACCTCGGTCTCGGAGGACGTGGGCCTGACCCTGCTGGAACAGAATTTCGACTACGACCTGCTCACGCCTCAGAGCTTGCTGAAGAAATATGTCGGACGGAAGATCGAGGTCGTGCGCACCAACGACGCGGGCGAGCGCACCACCGAGTCGGCCACCCTGCTCGCATTCAACGACGGACCCGTGCTGCGCTACGCCGATCGCATCGAGACGCAGGTCGTGGGTCACCTCGCCTTTCCCGATGTTCCGGACGATCTGCGCGACGAACCCACGCTGGTGCTGCACCTGATGGCTTCCAAGGCGGGCGAGCGGGATCTGCAGCTCTCCTATCTGACCTCGGGCCTGTCCTGGGAGGCGGACTATGTCGCCGATCTGAGTCAGGACGAGCGCACCATGGATTTGAGCGGTTGGGTCACGCTCACCAACGCCAGCGGCATCGCCCTCCGCCAGGCGCAGGTCCAGCTGGTGGCTGGCGAGATCAATCAGGTCCGCAACGAATCCCAGATGCCATTGATGCGCGGAAAGATGGCGATGGCAGCGTCGGCGCCCATGCCCGAGGAAGAGGCGCTCGCCGAATATCATCTCTATACCCTGCCCCGACAGACCGACATCCTGAACCAACAGACCAAGCAGGTCGCGCTGCTCAGCGCCAGCCAGGTACCCGTGACCAAGGAGCTGGTCGTTCGCGGCCAACCCTATGCCTATCAGTCGGAGAGTGGAGACGGCTGGACCAAGCTCGCGGTGGATTCCTTGCTCACATTCGTCAACCGCGATGGCTCGCTCGGCATTCCGCTGCCCAAGGGCGTGATTCGGGTCTACACCAAGGACAGCCAGGGAAATGCCCAGTTCATCGGCGAGGACGAGATCGACCACACCCCGAAGAACGAGACCGTGGCGCTCAAGCTGGGCGAGAGCTTCGATGTCACCGCGCGTCGCAAACAGACCGCCTTCAAGAAGCTATCCGGATCTTCGGCCTATAACTACGCCTATGAGGCAAGCTTCGAGATGGAGCTCAAGAACGCCAAGCCGGCGCCAGTCACGGTTCGGGTCGTCGAAAGCCTGCCGGGCGATTGGGACATCCTCAAGGAAAGCCAGCCCCATACCAAGGAGGCGTCCAACCTGGCCTCTTGGGCGGTCGAGATTCCCGCCGACGGCAGCACGACGCTCAGCTGGCGAACCCAGGTCCGATTCTGATCCGCGACACCGCGACCAGAACCGCTCCAGGGGACGATCAGGCCCGCTCCACGGGAAAGGTGAGCACCTGATCCAGGTGATCGGCCTGGGCCGCGATCATCAGCAGTCGATCGAGGCCCAGCGCCACACCGGAGCAGTCCGGCATGCCGGACGCAAGCGCCGCGAGGAAGGCGTCGTCGACCGGAGGCTCGGGCAGACCCAGGTCGCGTCGAACCGCAAGGTCGTCCATGAAGCGCCGATGCTGTTCGTCGGCATCGGTCAGCTCGTGAAACCCGTTGGCCAGCTCGATGCCCTCGATATAGAGCTCGAATCGCTCACCGGCCGGAAAGGGACCCGGCCGGACCCGGGCCAGTGCCGCCTGCGAGGACGGATAGTCGTAAAGGAAGGTCATACCGCCACGACCGAGCCCGGATTCGAGCCGATGGGTCAGGAGCAGATCGAGCCAGCCATCGCGATCGAGTTCCAAATGGTCCGCATCCGCCACCCCGACATCGGCCGCCGCGTGGCGCAGCCTATCGAGAGTCGCCGACCAGGGATCCAGATCCAATTGCCGCATGAAGAGATCCCGGTACCGAATCCGCTCGTCCGGCATGTCGGGACGCCGCAGGATCCCTCGCACCAGATCCGCAACCTCGTCCATGAGACGCCGGTGATCCCAACCCGGCCGATACCATTCCAGAAGGGTGAACTCGGGGTGATGGCGGCGGCCGCGCTCACCGTCGCGGAAAACCTTGCAGATCTGGTAGATGGGCCCCGAACCTGCGGCGACCAGACGCTTCATCGCGAACTCGGGGGAGGTGTTCAAATAAAGCGCCTGGGCTCCACCTGGACCCTCGATAGAGGTCCTCAGGCTGGCGAGCGCCGGATCCGTCACCGCAGCGCGCGAGAGGATGGGAGTCTCGACCTCCATCACGCCGGCGGCGGCGAAGAAGGCGCGAACCCGACCCAGCAGGTCGGCCCGCGCCCGAATCCTCTCCAGCGATGCGCTCGGCCGCCAGTCGGCGCCCTCGAACACGCGGAGAGGATCTGGAAATTCTGTCGGATGCCCGCCCCCGTTCGAGGCAGTCGTCATGCGTCCTTGGCGCGCGACACGTACTCACCGGTGCGGGTGTCGACCTTGATGAGTTCGCCAGTCTGAACGAAGAGCGGAACGCGAACCACGGCGCCGGTTTCGAGGGTTGCCGGCTTGCCGCCGCCACCGGAGGTATCGCCTTTGAGGCCCGGATCCGTCTCGGTGATCTCGAGCACCACGAAATTGGGCGGCTCGACGGAGAGCGGAACGCCGTTCCAGAGGGTGACCTTGCAGATGTCGTTATCCTTGATCCACTTCGCAGCCTCGCCGACGGCAGGCGCGTTGGCAGTCATCTGCTCGAAGGTCTCCTGGTGCATGAAGTGCCATTCTTCGCCGTCGTTGTAGAGATACTGCATGTCCGTATCATGCACATCCGCCGCCTCGACAGTGTCGCCCGACTTGAAGGTCTTTTCGACCGTGCGGCCGGTCTTCAGATTGCGCACGCGCACGCGGTTGAATGCCTGCCCCTTGCCGGGCTTGACGAACTCGTTCTCGACGATGGTGTACGGATCCCCGTCCAGCATGATCTTGAGTCCGCCCTTGAATTCATTGGTGCTATAGAAAGCCATGTCATCCTCAATGTCTGTGAAGCTAAACCGGAGAATGTTATCCCAAACCATAGCGACTTGTCAGAGCGAGACCTGGCAGTCGGCGCTGGCCAATGCGTTCACCAAGCTCGACACCCTGCTGGACAGTCTCGGGCTGGACAGGCATGACATCGAGGACCTGGATCCAAGCCCGGACGGTTTCAGGCTTCTGGTGCCTCGCGGCTTCGCCGGACTGATGCGGCATGGCGACCCGATGGATCCCTTGCTGCGCCAGGTGCTACCGCTGCGAATCGAGCGAAACAGGGTCGAGGGCTTCGTCGCCGACCCGGTCGGAGACGGCTCGGCGGACCGGGGAAACGGCCTACTCCAAAAATACCGTGGACGGGCGCTGCTGATGGCGACCGGCGCCTGCGCCATCCATTGCCGTTACTGTTTCCGCCGCCATTTTCCCTACGCCTCGCTGCCCGCACGCGGGACAGGTCACCAAGCGGCCATCGCGCAGATCGCCGAGGACGCCTCTCTGAGCGAGGTCATCCTCAGTGGCGGCGACCCGCTCATGCTCGATGACGGCCCGTTGCGGCGGCTGCTGTCGCCGCTGGACACCATTCCACATCTGCGGCGCCTACGGATCCATACCCGACTCCCGATCGTGCTTCCAGAACGCATCACCGAGGAACTCTGCCGGATGCTGACGGGGCTGGGCCTGCAAACGATCATGGTCATCCACGCCAACCATCCGCATGAACTGGGCCCCCAAGCCGAACGCGCGCTTCGACGGCTGACTCGGGCGGGTGTGACGCTGCTGAACCAAAGCGTCCTCTTGAAGGACATCAACGACGACCCGGAGGTGCTGGAAAGGTTGAGCGAACGACTCTTCGAAAACGGGGTTCTCCCCTATTACGTCCACCAACTGGATCGCGTGGAGGGGGCCGCGCATTTTTCGGTAACGGACGAAGAGGCGAAACGACTCATGGATTGTCTTCGCCAGCGCTTGCCCGGATATTTGGTTCCACGCCTGGTTCGGGAGATCCCCGGAGAGGGTTCAAAAACACCCATTGACTGAGAACCGAAATCGATAGAACAACGCGCCGCCTCAATTGAGGAAACGCCCAAACGCGTTGCCTTTCGACTCCAGTCGTCGCATCCTAGAACGCATACGAGGTTCGAGACCTCCCTCGCCCAGCCCAGAAACCAGCATGTCACCGCACACTCAAACAGCGAACCTGCTTCTCATCACCACAGAAACCAGCGAGTCAGAAAGACTTTTAGGAGGACTGCGCGAAGAGGGTTTGGCGTCGAAAAGCGTCAGCATCCCAAATGCGGACCGACTCGCCGAGACAATCGCGCAGCGTGGCTGCGACATCATCATCTGTTTCGCCAGCGACCGCGACCTCGACCTGGATGCAGTGCTGACGGCCTACCGCAAGCTGAGCGCGGACGTCCCGTTCATTCTGGTCACCGATGGCGACACCGACGCGGGTCTCACGATCAAGGCACGCCGCGCCGGCGTGCGCGATCTCGTCGAGAGCGGCGACAGCGAACGTCTCAAGCTCGCGGTTGCACGCGAACGCTCCGACCTGTTCCGGCGGCGCGAGGCGGACACCCTGAACGGACGTATGAAGGACTGCGAGCAACGCGCGCTCGAAATCATTGAGGTCACGAGCGCAGGGGTCGCCTTCATCCAAGACGGCCTGCACGTAGAAACGAATCCGGCCTATTTGAGCCTCTTTGGTTTCGAGACCAAGGATGACGTGCTGGCGACGCCCTTCCTGGATCTGGTCGAACCCGACGCGCAAAAACGGGTTCGAGACATCCTGCGCGGGAACAATTCCCAAACGACATCGACTCCGATCGAACTCGATCTCGTTTGCCATCGGACCGATGGCAGCCCTTTCGGCGCCCACTTGCTAGCGGCGCCCTCCGAATTCGACGCCGAACCCTGCCTGCGCTTGATCCTCCAAACAAACGCCCCTGCGCCAACCTCCAATGCCAACACCCAAGCCCAGGGAACCGGCAACGAGCTCGGTCTCATCCGCTTCCTTGCCGAGATCGAAGCCCATATCGGCAACGAACGTCTCGTCGACAGAGACTTCGCCATTTTCTATATCCGCATCAAGAACAGCGCCGACCTCCTCCGAGATCTTGGCCTGACTCATGCGCTCGAGCTCTTCGAGGAGTTCGGCAAGGCGCTTGAAGAGGTCGTCGCCGGAACGGGGTTCCTCGCGCGACTCGGAGACGACGGTTTCGGACTGATCGTGGATGATCTAGGGGCATTCGAGGCCAAATCCCTGGCGGAGCGCATCACCAGCCAGGCGCGCCTGCCCGGCCAGCGCCGCGCGACGAACGACGCCTCCGCAGATTGCGAGATCGGCTACTTCCTGGTGAGCGACCGCGCGGCGGCGGCCGAGGACATCGTCAACGCCGCCCACCGACTCTGCATCGGTCACGATTTCACCGAACGGGATCACGTGCCCGGACAGCCGCCGCCGACCTCGCTCGCCGCGCGGGTCAAGCAAGAGGTCGAGGACGAGGACGGCGACGTCAGCATCGCGCGCAAGATCGAATACGCGCTGCACAACGATCAGCTCAAGCTGGTCTATCAGCCGATCATCAGCCTGATGGGCGATAATCAGGAAAACTACAGCGTTCTGGTACGGTTGCTGGACGAGGAAGAAAACCTGCTCGAAGCCAAGGATTTCATCGGCCCCGCCATCCGCAGTGGACTGATCGAGGAGGTGGACAAGTGGACGATCCGCTCGTCGATCCGGGTCATCGGCGAGCAGCGCAAGGCCGGACACAATCTCAGCCTTTTCGTCAATCTCTCCGAGGATACCTTCAGGAACCCGAGCATCGTTCTCTGGATCTGCGACTGTCTGCGCGAATTCGACGTCCGAGGCAATTGGCTCACCTTCCAGTTCCAGGAGGAACTGGTGGTCGGCAACCTGGCCAGCCTCAGCAAACTGGTCGAGACACTGAAGAAGATCAAATGCCGCGTGGCGATCAACCGATTCGGGGTCAGCGAACGGCCGGAACTGATCCTACAGGGGCTCTCGCTCGATTTCGTCCTGTTGAAACCGAGCTTCGCCCAGGGACTCGCCGACGACGCCGACAAGCAGCAGCGGCTCCTGCAGCTCGCCACCCTGGCCAAGGAATTCAACGTCAAGAGCATCGTCACCGGGGTCGAGGACGCCCGCGCCCTCACCGTACTCTGGACGGCCGGTGTCGATTACGTGCAGGGCAATTTCCTCCAGCGCCCCTCCCCGACACTCGAAGTTCAGGCCTGATCGACAGCCCCGGAATCAACGTCCCATTGGGGGATAGAAAAAGCTCTCCGCCTGGAGGCTTTTCACCTGGGGCTTCTGCTTCGGCAAACCGGTTCGGCGCTTTGCCATCTCCTCCAGATGGCTCTTGAGCAGCGAGTTGTTCGGCGCGTTCAACCGACTCATCAGACGCGTCGGCATCTCGTAGCTCGGCTGCTTCGTACCAGACGACTCCAGCGGCCCCGGCCAAGCGTAATCACCAGCGATTCCCTGGCCCGTCGGCGCAAACCCAATCGTCGCCGGCCGTGTCGGAGCACCCGGACCCACCGTTGCAAAAACAGTCGCTAGAGGCATTCCCAGCAGCGTCTCCGCCCGCTTGGAATAGAGGGAGACGCCCTTCGTCCTCAGATACCGCGTCAGCACCTGACGGGTGTAGACCTGGGTTTCCGGAAACGCGACGACGCCACCTCCTTGCTCCATCGCGCCCTCACCCGCGTTGTAGGCCATGACCGCGTGGCCCAGGCTGCCGTATTTCTCGATCAGACGCTTCAGATGGCGTATCCCGACGTCCAGATTGGTCTCGACGTCGAAGAGCGCATTAGGCGAGGCCACACCATAATCGCCGGCCGTTTCAGACATCACCTGCATCAGTCCAATGGCCCCGGCCAACGACACGGCATGGGGATCATAGGCCGACTCGACAGCGACGAGCGCCTGCAGCAACAGCGGATCCAGGCGATAGCGCGCGGCATAGCGATCCATGGTCGCCCTGATGCTCGAGCGCGACGGAACGGGGCCACCCTCGGGCGGCTTGGGCAATTCACGAGCGACGGGGTTCTCCGGCTGCGCCGACGTCGCGTCGGACGTCGTCGGCGCGCTGACATCAGGCTGGACGACGGACACCGCCGCCTCACCCTGTCCACCATCCTGCTCCACCACATCCGCCGCCTTGCACACCGCAAGATGCGAACTCAGGGCGAACAGGAGTGCGAAACCCAAACTCGGCGCAAAAGCGCCGAGAGGCCGCGCGCGTCTCACGCCCAACCAAGGCCCTGCGCCGAAACCTGGAAGAGCGTGGAAATCGCTGGTGACACTGGTTTTCATGACTCCCCCTAACGGTCGTGCAAACGCATCTGGAACGGCGACTCAAGACGAGCAGCCAACTCAAGGGCGGGCAACACAGAGCCCCCCATTGACCGATCAAACAACCCAGGCCGAGTTTGTTAAACTGCGGCCTCGGCCCAGGCGGGTCGATCTTCGCGCAGATAAGGCACCATG
Organism: Thiorhodococcus fuscus; assembly: GCF_042682685.1. Classification (NCBI taxonomy): domain Bacteria; kingdom Pseudomonadati; phylum Pseudomonadota; class Gammaproteobacteria; order Chromatiales; family Chromatiaceae; genus Thiorhodococcus; species Thiorhodococcus fuscus. The sequence continues at coordinate 45,149 of NZ_JBHUHX010000007.1, read as the reverse complement.
CCTCTATGGACGTCAATCACCCCCTGGGAATTCGAAGATGTACGAATCTTTTTTTGGACTCGACGAAAAACCATTTTCGCTCCTCCCGGACCCCAGTTTCTTCTATCTGAGCAAGATCCATCAAGAGGCGTTGACACTCGTCGAATACGGGCTCTATAACCAATCCGGATTCACCGTACTGACCGGCGAAGTCGGATCTGGCAAGACGACCCTGATGCGTTATCTGCTCGGTCAGCTCGATGACGAATTGACCGTCGGGCTCATATCGAACACCCATCAATCGCTCGGACAGATCATGGACTGGGTCTGCGCCGCATTCGAACTCGATGCGCCGAGCGGCAAAAAACTCGATCAGCACCAAGCCTTCGTCGATTTCCTGCTCAGACAATACGCAAAGGGCAAGAAGACCCTGCTCATCATCGACGAGGCGCAGAATCTCGGTCTCGAAAGGCTCGAAGAGATCCGTCTCCTATCCAATATCAACGCCGACAAGGATCTGGTCCTACAGCTCCTGCTGCTCGGCCAACCCCAGCTCAGACAACAGCTCAGAAAACCCGAGCTGGAGCAGTTCATTCAGCGTGTTTCGGCGTCCTATCATCTCGGCCGACTCTCATCCGAAGAGACCTTTCATTACATCCGGCATAGACTCCGCGTCGTCGGCGGCAGCAAGGAGATATTCACCCCCGACGCCTGCCATGCCGCCTTTCATTACAGCAAGGGCATCCCGCGCATCATCAACCTGATCTGCGAGACCGCGCTCGTACTCTCGTATGGCATGGGAGAACGGGTCGTCACCGGCAAGGCGATCGACGATTTCGTCCGATCGGAGGCCTCGCACCTGCTCTTCGCCGTCGACTCGGATGAGCGCGTCCCTTTGACCGAGGAGGCCGTCCAGCGCTTCATGGAGGCCGTCGGCTACACCCAAGAGGAGCCTCCCCCGCTATTGGAGGAGTCGGCACCCGAGGCAACCGGCGAGCACAATGAAACAGAGATCGAACCCGCCTCGACCGAATCGCAACCCCACGACCGTAGCTATGTCACCGCAACGGATGCCCCACAGGAGCCTGCGATCGGCAACGCGCATTCCCCCGAACGACCCACAGACGCTCCCCCTTCGCCAGAGCCAGAGCCAGAGCCAGAGCCAGAGCCAGAGCCAGAGCACGAAGCCACACATCCAGTTCCAAACACGCGGCAGCCACTCAAGGCTCACGGACTGGTGATACAAAGCGTCGCAAACCGCGAGGCCGAGGACATCATTCCTCCGATCCGCCTCACCGAGGAGGATCTACCTCAGACGGATTTTACCGCCACCCAGCAGCGACTCGAATCCATACAGGTTCCCAAGCGTCAACGAACGAAAGAATTCCTCGCCATCACCCTGGGGCTCGGGCTGGGATTCGTCTTGGCGCTCACCTATGTGTTCTGGGGGCATGAACGCCCCCCAAAATCGGCCGTGACGGCATCCCAAGCAGCACCGACCGAGCAGACTGAGACCAGACAGACGAGCGCTGCCCCAGAGCCCCCGCAAACACCTCCGCCACCCGCTGAAGCCGCAAATCAACCACAATCGGCAGACGCCCCGACGGCGGATGCGACAGACAACCAAGCACCCGTAACAGCCGAGAAAACCGCCGTCACGGCTCAGGCGCCAGAGACCCCGGACACGGCGAACAAGCCCGAGACAGCCCCCTCGACGGAACAGCCAGGCACATCCACGGCCCAGATCCCAGCTGTCGAAGAGACCGCCGACGAGTCCGTGTCGCCCCAAGCTGACAAGAACAACGACCTCGCCGAAGCCGCACAGGAGATCGCCTCCATGGGCCTCTCCCCAGAACGCATCGCACCCGACCGGATTCGGATCAATCTAGCCGACCGGGTTCAGTTCGGACCCGGTAGCGCAGAGCTGGACCAACAGGCGCTGACCCTACTCATACGCCTTGCCGAAATCGCCAAGCAGAACGCCACGCTGGATATCGTCGTCACCGCGCACACGGACAGCAAAGGAAGCCGCGAACTCAATCAGTCGCTCTCCGACAGACGCGCGGCCAAGGTGGCCGATATGTTGATTGCAGCAGGGGTCGCATCGGAGCGCATCAAGGCCGTCGGGAAGGGCGAGGACGAACTCCTCGTCGAACCCGAGGTGGAGCAGACGCGCGGCCCCTTGGTCAACCGCCGAATCGAGATCGACCTGATAGAGACCCGCGCTCCAGAAGCGAAAAACGAGCCGTCGCTATTTCCCGATCAGCGTCTGCGGAAAGACGTAGGTCAGATATAGATGGATCGAGTTGGAGACGGCCGCTTCGTCGCTGAGTTCGTATTTCTGCCAGCGATACCGATAGCTCAGCGCAAGACGCAGCTCCTCGCTCAACTTGAGTTCGAAGCGTGGCGCGACTGAGGCATAATCGCGATCCGAGCTTGAACCGGCATCATCCTCGGAACGATTGCGATAGAAATCGGCGTCGAGCCTGAAATTCCATTTGGGACTCAATGGATAATTGAAGGCGAGCGCGAGGGAAGTCGTATCCAGCAACTCGCCGTTACTGCTCGGAAGCATGGAGCGAGCGGCCGAGAAATTCAGACTACCGACCTCGAATGACTTGTTGAGCTCGAACTGGAACAGCGGGCCGCTACTGTCGCTCTTCAGCACGCCCAACCAAGTCGGAACCTCTGACGAGGTCTGTCTCACGCCGGCATAGGCGCTCGCGGACAGCGTCTCGGAAAGCTGATAGCTCGCCCCCAAGAGCAGCCCCGTACTCTCGGATTTCAGACCGACATCGCTCGCCTCATAGCGATCGAAAGTCGCACGCGCGAACGCCTGAGACCGCTCGCTCAGGGCATAGATGAAGGTGAGGCCCGCCGTCGCGTAGTCGTAATTATAGAGCGGAATGACATCGACATCCTCATAAGCGATGTCCTCGTAACTGAGCGTCATCTCGGCGCTCGCACGCGGCGTCAGCTGATAGGTCCAGGTCGGCTCAATGTAGAAACGCTGCCTGCGCTTGTTGACCTGGACGTACCCGGAGGTCGCCACCTCGCTCGTAAGGGTCGAGTCGTAATCGAACGCCCCGTTGAGCTTGAAGCTGCTGCGACCGAGACGATAGGAGGCCAAGGCGTTCAGCGAACCGTCGGTCTCGTCGAGATCGGACGCCTCGAAATACTGACTCGACGTGAGTCGAGCGCCAAGCTGAATGTCACTGATCTCGGTGCGCCGCCCGGCCTTGACATCGGCCTGGACGTTCGCCACTGAGGTATTCCTCTCGTCGCGGCTGGTGAGACGCACATTATCGTCGTAGTAGGTCTCCAAAATGGCACGCGGCTCGACATACCATTGCTCGGCAACGACGATGGAACTGCCGAGGACCAGGGGAAGACACAAGAGGCCCAGAGGGAACGAAAGGCGAGTCCGTTCTGCCTGCTTATCCACGACCACCATCGATGCATTCCCCCAACCGATAGGCTCGAACCCGTCGCCGACACGTCCACTCACTCAAGGAACGACGATGACATCGCCGGCTTCGAGCATGATGTTCTGCTCCAGCGCCTTGCCGCGACGGATATCCTTATAGTTGAACGGAATCGAGCGCTGCCCACCATTCTCCGTGCGCAGCACCTTGATGTGCTTCTCGTCCGCGAAAGGGGTCAATCCACCGGCCATGGCCAGCGCCTGGATGACGGTCACATCGCGGGTGACCAGCGGAAAATCGCCCGGCTTGTTGACACGCCCCATGACATAGATCCGATTGCCCGGAATCTCCTGTAGGGTCACGGTGACGACCGGATCCGAAATGTATTTCTTCAGCCGTTTCTTGAGCGCCTCGGTCAGCTCCTCAATGGTCAATCCGGATGCATTCAAATCGCCGGCCAGGGGGAACGAGATACCACCGTCCGGACGCACCAACACCAATTGTTCCAGACCAGGTTCCTGCCAAACCGAGACCGCGACGATGTCACCGGCCTGTAGACGATAGCCTTCGGGCACCGCCCGATCGGCCAGGGCGGGAATCGTAGCCGTGATCATGAATGACACCAGAAGCCCCAATGACAGCCCCAGCATCCAGGGGCGCGAAACGCTCGATCTCTTCAGCAGTGCCATCTCGATACACCTCGACTCCAGAATTCCATGAATGAATTACACCATCGCACTATAGGTTTTTCCAGCGACTTCGCCATTCGAGCGAACAGGTAGGGAACACACACGAACGACAGAACTTCACGTTCATCGCCGTCACCTCACTTCACTCTATAGCGCCTATTTCATCCGCAATCCCGCTCCAAAAGGCTCGCAGGTCAGCCGTTGGCGACACCATGCGGGACATGACCGGTCGCAACGTGAAGGCTCGCCGCCTCGCAGTGGGTCTCCTGATCGTCGAAAAAGATGTCGGCATCGAAAGCACGCAGAAAATCGGCCTTGCGCATGCCGCCGAGAAACAGCGCCTCGTCGATCCGAATGCCCCAGTCTCTCAGGGTGCGAATCACACGCTCGTGCGAAGGCGCACCACGCGAGGTCACCAGAGCCGTGCGCAGCGGAGAGGCGTCCTGGGGAAACAGCGCCTGAAGCCGATGGACGGCGAACAGGAATCCCTTGAACGGACCGCTGGCCAGCGGCTCGTGCGCCGAGGCGAACTCGCTCGCGTTGAACACATCGAGCCCTTCCCGACGAAACAGACGTTCCGCCTCATCCGAGAAAAGGACCGCGTCGCCGTCGAAGGCAATGCGCACCTGACCCTCGTGTGCCTCGGCCGAGGGTGCGGACGCAGGCAGGACGGTCGCCGCCGCGCAGCCCGCATCCAATGCGAGACGCACGTCCAGCGGATCGGCCGAGAGAAAGAGATGCGCCCCAAACGCCGAAACGTAGCGATAGGGACTCGCGCCCCCGGTGAAGGCCGCGCGGGTGATATCCAGGCCATGATGATGGGCCGATGTGAGGACCCGCAACCCCGTGTCCGAGCTGTTGCGCGACAGCAGGATGACCTCGACCCGCCCGCGCTGCTCCAGCGTGGCATTAAGGCTCATCAACTTCTTGACCAAGGGAAAGGCGACGCCGGGCGAGAGGATGTCCGACTCGTGGGCGACCTGATACTCGCGGTAGGCATCGACCCCCTGCGTCTCGAACACACGATGGGATTCGCTGAGATCGAACAGCGCCCGAGAGGAAATGGCGACGACCAGCCGAACCGCTTCGATATCCTTGGAGTCTACCGACATCGTCGACCTCGGAGGAGATGGATCGAAATTCCCGGGGTCAGCACACCTGACGGCGAATTCGAGGAATTACCAAGGCATGAACCCATTCATAAATTGCATCGGGCGACTGATGCTCTGATTCATGACCGCCATGTCGCGACGCATGGAAGAGGTCGAGGCCGTCATATTCTGCATCGAGCGATCCATGTTCTGCATGCTCGCCAGCATCGGCTCCAAGGCGTTCACGTCGCGCGCCATCGAATCGACGGAGACGGACATGGTCCGCATATCGGAACTCATCTGGGCCATGTTGTCCGAGATCGACTGCATGTTGCTGGCCAGCACCGTCATGTTGGTATCGACACTAATCGCCAGATAGTGCACGTCCTTCGCCAGACTGAACACCAAATAGAACCCATAGGCCGCAAGGATGATGAAGGCGAAGAGGCTGGGATAGACGATCAGCTCCCAACGCTTGGCGCTGGTCTCGAACGCCTGCGAGAGCCGATCGATCGCGAAGGCGTTGACCTGGGCATCGACACTATCGAGGTTCGCTGCCTGTCCATCGGCCGTCTGGACCGATGCGGTCGAGTCCGAGGGCTTCTCGTTGTCCGGCATATTGGGAATCGTGTCCTACCTTGCTGTGATGATGCGTGCGATCTGGTTATGCGTGCACGGAGCACCCGCGATAGAGCCGATCGGTCAGATCGGTCAGATCGGCTGGGAGCTTAACAGAATTGACCGGATGCGCAAAAAACACCGCCGGACAGGACATCTGCGCCCGCCAATGGCCAATGGCGCCCAACACACACGACATCAATGCGTGTCGCCCACGAGATGCGGATAGAGCGCAGCGGCCAATCCAAGAAACTCGCGTGCCGCCTTGCCGCGAGACTCGAGTTCGAAGACGGCCAGCCCCTCGCTGAACGAGCGACGAAAGACCGTGCGCTGCGACAAACGCGGCTTGATGAAACGGATACCCGGCAGCGAAACCAAGGCGGCGGCGGCCTCGTTGGTCTCCTGCACGGCATGGTGCGTATCGCCACGGTTGATGAAGCCCAGCATCTCGATCGGAGTCGAGCGCTCGACCTCGGAGACGGACTGGATGTAACGCTGCGTCGACCAGATATCGGCCTGCGAGGGCGGCACGGGGACCACCACCCGATCGCACAGCGACATGGCCAGGCGCATGCTTTCCATGTCCGAGGTCCCGACGTCGATCAGGGCCTCGTCCGCCGAGCGTAGCGTCTCCTCCGAGAGTGCGGCCCGATCTCTCACCTCCAGGCGCGGCGAGAACCCCTCCTCCTTGCGCACGTCGGCCACATCCGTCAGGGTCGCCTGGGGATCGGCGTCGACGAGCATGACGTCCAGTTCCGCCATCGCCAGCCAAACGGCGAGATTGAAGGTCACGGTGCTCTTACCGGACCCGCCTTTCAAACTACCGACGATCGTAATCATGTCATTCTTCCGAAGAAGGGCCTGTCATCCCGTGATCCGCTGACGGACTACTGCTGCGTCGGGGGCGACTCCAAACGGCTATAGCCAGCCGGAATGCCGAACAGTGCGTCCGGTTGGTCACCGACCTGAATCGCGTCGAGCTCTCGGACATAGCCGCCAGGGAATTCCTCGCGCACCGAAAGCTTCAGCTCGGGGTCGTACCACTGAAAGGTCTTCACCGGCTGCTGATTGGGCGCGGAGCTCGTCATCTCCCACTTCTCCACGGCGCGCCCGTCGATGGTCTCCTTGCCAAGCATCCGCAGCTCCATGGATTGGCCATTGGGCATCTGGTACTTGAGCGGCAGACCGCGCTCGACATCGAGCCACTGGACACCCGTGAGGGTCCGACCGTCGCGCACGACCGACATCTCCCACTTTACCGCCGCGCGTCCACCGACATCCTCCTCGCCGACCTTGCGGCAATTCACACCTTCCAGTCCCGCGCAGGGATCGGCGTTGGCCGACGCGGGCGAATCCTGCTGACTGGATGCCAGGTCGCGCTCCATGTAAGCCTTGCGGTCGGGGAAGAGCAGCAGCTCGCGGCCCTGATTCTGATCGGTGATGCGCACGACCTCCTTGCCCTGCTGGGTCATTTCCACACGCATCCGGCGATCGCCCACGTACATCTTGCCGGTCGAGACCTGACCGTCCGGTCCTCGACTGACCATGTCGGCCGAGAATTGGGTTCCCGCGATCTGCGCGCCAGCCGTCGTGACGACTGCCGACGACAGGAAGGCCGCAATCTGAACGTATCTTCGCATTCTCATCATGCCTCGCTCCCCTGATGTCTTCGTCTCAAAGCGATTGTCGGAGAACATCCGACCCGTAGATTGATCGGTTGCCGCTCCTCGTCACACCGTCCTTTGCGGACTGGTTGCGGTCATCTGCCAGCCGAGCTTGGGGTAAGGGAAACCCTGTCCAGCCCGAGTCAACGCCAGCCGCCGGGCTGGTTATACCAGTCGCCATCCGGCGGCTGCATCGAATCGTAGAGATCCGCCGGACGCCGGCCCTCCTCGCCGGAGTCGAACGGACGCCAGACCGAATCCCTCTCCTCGGTGGCCGATCGACGCTCCGCGTCCGTGAGCGGACGAAAGCGATACCGGCTCGCGTCCTCGCCAGGACGGACGGCCCCATTCAACGAGGGATCGTCACGAAAACGATAGCCTTGGGCCGGAACCGAGTCGGAGAACCCCGCCCCCACCGCAACGGAACCGTCCCGCCAGCTCGAACCGACCGAGCCTTCCGAGCGAACCCCGTAGCCATCGCTCGCAGACGGCACCTCGCCCCTCGGAGCGAAGCGCCACGCATCCGCGTCCTCGGGCGAATAGACGTCACCCGGCGAAGGCGCTTCATGGACAATGGGACGACCACGCCAACTGTCCGCGACCGAAGGCTCACCCCAAGAGCGAGAACCCGAGGACGGCGCGGCGGACCAACTCCAATCCGAGGCCGATTGGGCGAGGCACTCCAGGCTAAAACAACAGCTGAGCGCGATGATCAAACCGCGCCCCCGCAAGCCCGAGCGAACGCCCCGCTCCAAGCCGGAAAGGATCCAGAGGCTCACGCGTCAGCTCCGATCGGGATCCGTATCGTCATCGACCTTGAGACGGATCCCGCGCCGAGGCGACTTCTTCTGGGTCGCACCGCCCGCCGCCTTGGCCGGAGCCGTCTGCGAGGAGGCGGCCGTTTTCTTGCTCGCCGCCTTTTTCGTCGCCGTTTTCTTGCTTGCGGTCTTCTTGGCCGCCGGCTTCTTGGCCACCGACTTTTTGGCGGCCGTTTTCTTGGCCGGAGGAGGCACCGCCGATTCGGGCGCCGCACCCGCGTCCAGCGCAGCCGGTACCGTCGGCGGCTCCGGCTCAGGGGCGAGCGGGGTTTCGGGGCGAGCGGGCTCGGCGGCTGGTGGCTGCTCAACCGGCTCGGGACGCACGGGTCGCGCCTTGGGCTTGGTCTTGCGCAGCCCCTTCAAGGCATCGAACAGGAGCAGGAAGATGCCTCGAATCGCATAGAGAAACAGCACGAAGAACTCGACCAGCGTGCCGAACAGACGCCGCAAACGCCCGGTCTTCACCGCCTTCGCGACCCGCGCGGCACCGGCCTCCACCCGACAGGGCATTTCGACGCCGGGCGGCATGCCCGCACCGGCGACCATGCACATATCCTCCTTCGCCGCGACGCAGCCCAGCGGAATCACGATCAGAGTCAACATGGTCGAGACCAATACGCCGGACAGCAGCGAGATGGCCATGCCCTGGAAGATCGGGTCCGTGATGATGACGCTGGACCCGGCCACCAGCGCCAGGGCGGTGATGAGGATCGGACGCGTCCGGATCTTACAGGAGCGGATCATGGCCTCGGCCACCGGTACGCCCTTCTGGATCTCGTGGATCGCGAAGTCGACCAGCAGGATGGAATTGCGCACGATGATACCGGCCAGCGCGATCCAACCGATCATCGAGGTCGCGGTGAACTCGCCACCGATTCCCAGGGCGAACATCACCGAATGGGCCGGAATGATGCCCAGCAGGGTCAGCGGAATGGGCGCCATGATGACGAGCGGGATACGGAAGTTTCCGAACTCCCAAACCACCAGGATATAGATGAGGACCAGCGCCACGCCGAAGGCCGCACCCATGTCGCGGAAGGTCTCGTAGGTCACGGTCCATTCGCCGCCCCACTCCCACGCCAGGCGGCTGTTGTCGGGCGGTGGGCCGAGCCAATAGAAGGCGTCATCGAAGCCTCCACCGGCCGCCGGCTTGGAGCCGTCGGGCGCCGTATAGTTCTGCGCCGCCATCAGGTCCTGAATCTGGAACATGGCATAGACGGGCGCCGCCAGACGGCCGCCGACATCCGAGACCACGAACTCGACCGGCCGCAGATCCTTGTGATAGATGAGATCCTCCTCGGGCGTGCGCTGGAAGAATCCAAGCTCGCTCAGAGGCACGGTGAAGCCTTGATTCGACTGGATCGGCAGATCGCCGAGACGCTGGATCTCGGAACGCTCGGCCAACGGCACCTGCAGCGCGATCTGGATCGGCTCGTGCCCGCTCTGGCGCCCGGCCTGCTGTTTGATGTCGCCCATCGGAGAGCCGCCGAGCGCCATCGACAGATTGCGGTTGATGGTATCGACCGAAATGCCGCGACGCACCGCCTTCTCGGTATCGACGTTGAAGCGCCAGTAATCGAAGGGATCTCGCAGATAGTTGTCGACGTCGCGCGTGCTCTCGGCCTGGGCGAAGAAGTCCGTCACCTCGCGCGCGAACCGATGCCTCAGTTCGGTGTTCGGTCCATAGATCTCGGCCACCACCGACTGGAGAACCGGCGGCCCCGGCGGCATCTCGACCACGGCGATCCGGGCACCGGTGCCGGACATTATGGGTTCCAACAGCTTGCGCGCCTCGACCGCGATCTCGTGACTGCTGCGTTCGCGCTCATGCTTGTCGCTGAGCTGGACCTGAAGCTCGGCCTGCCAAGGATCGGAACGCAGATAGTAGTGACGGACCATGCCGTTGAAGTCGAAGGGTCGCGCGGTGCCCACATAGAGCTGCATCGCGGTCACCTCCGGGACCCCCTTGATCCGCTCGGCCATGCGATGGGCCAGGTTGGCCGTGACCGGCAGCGCGGTGCCCTCGGGCATATCGATGACCACCGAGAACTCGGGCTTGTTGTCGAGCGGCAGCATCTTGACCGCCACCCAGTGGAAGTAGAAGAAGGAGCAGGTGAACAGAAAGGCGCCCCAAAGCGTCAGCCGGAAGATGGCGCGCTTGCGCGAATTCTCCATCAGCGGGGTCAGGATCCGCCGGAAGAAGCGTTCCAGACGCTCGGCGTCGCGGTGCTCGCGCTTCTCGGCGGCGTTCAGATAGCGCATCGAGGGGCGCAGCCACTTGGAGATCGCCAGGTAGGGCGTGAAGACGAAGGCCGCGAACAGCGAGATGAACATGGCCACCGAGCCGAGCTTGGGGATCGGCGCCATGTAAGGCCCCATCATGCCGCTGACGAAGCCCATCGGCAGCAGCGCCGCGATGACGGTGAAGGTGGCGAGAATGGTCGGGTTGCCGACCTCGCGCACGGCGTCGACCGCCGTCTCGTCGTCGGTACGCCCCTCCTCCAGCCAGCGCCGGTAGATGTTCTCGACCACCACGATAGCGTCGTCGACCAGGATGCCGATCGAGAAAATGAGCGCGAACAGACTCACCCGGTCGATGGTCATGCCCCAGATCCAGGCGACGAAGACCGTCATGAAGAGCACGACCGGAATGACCAGCATGACGACGATCGCCGGACGCAGCGCACGGAAGGCCACCAGCACCAGCAAGAAGACGAAGCCGGTCGCGACGATCAGCTTGAAGATCAGCTCGTTGACCTTGTCGTTGGCGGTCTCGCCGTAGTTGCGGGTGACGCTCACCTCGACGTTGTCGGGAATGCGCGACCCCTTCAGCTCCTCGACCTTGTCGATGATCGCATTGGCGACGGTGACGCCGTTGGTCAGCTCCTTCTTGGCGATGGCGATGGTCACGGCAGGACGGCCGTCGGCCCGCTCGACATCCTCGGCGGAGGCGCCGCTGTAATAGCTGACGAGCTGCGAGGCATCCTCCTCGGGACCGAGCCGGATATCGGCAACGTCGTGCAGATAGACGGGGACGTCGTTGTAGGTCCCGACCACCAGACGGGCGATGTCCTCGACCCCGGTCAGGAAGGCGCCCGTGGTCACCGAGAAGCGCGAGCCGCTCACCTCGACGCCGCCGGCGGTGGTCTCGGCATTGGCGCCCTTGATGGTCTGGGCGACCTGATCGAGGCTGATGCGATAGCCCGACAATCGCTCGGGCGAGACGTTGATGGTCACCTGCTCGCGACGACCGCCGACGATGAAGGCGTTGCCCGTGTCGGGGACCTGCTTGAGCGCCTGGAGCACGTCCTGGGCGAGCAGACGCAACTGGGCGTCGTCGACGTCGGCCGCACCGTCGCGGTCGAGATCCTTGGACCAGAGCGTCAGCGTGACGATGGGAACGTCGTCGATTCCCTTGCTCTTGACCAGCGGGGGCAGAACTCCGGGCGGAATCTTGTCCATGTTGGAGGCGAGCCGGTCGTTCACCTTGACCAGCGAGGGCCCCATCTCCTCGCCGACGTCGAACTCGACCGTGACCAGCCCCTGCCCGCGCTGCGCCACCGAATAGACGTGCTTGATGCCGGCGATCTCGCTCATGATCCGCTCGAGCGGCTGGACCGCGAGGTTGGCGACCTGCTGTGCCGAGGCGCCCGGATACTGCACCATGATGTCGATCATGGGGACCGAGATCTGCGGATCCTCCTGACGCGGCGTCAGGATGAGCCCCAGCAGCCCCATCATGAGCATGGCGACATAGAACAGCGGGGAAAGCGGGGAACGAATGAAGAATTTGGCCGTGCGGCCGGCAACGCCCAATTGCTCGGACTTCGACGGCAACGGGCGTTCTTGCGAAGACTGTGCGCTGAGATCTTGACTCATATCCATCCAATCCAGACTGTCCAGGCCGATGCCACGCGGTCGCGGCCGGCTGAGAGATGTATCGCCGATCGCATCAGCGGTCGGCAGCTCCTCCCTTCGACCAACCGGCCGTCACCCCAGGGTCGGGATTGAGCAGAATCCGCTCGCCCGCGCGCAGTCCGCTGAGAACCGTGATGAGACCATCGTTCAGCTCCTCGCCGACGCGGATCAAACGCAGCTGCGGTCGACCGCTGTCGTCGAGCACATAGACGCCTGGAAGACTGCCGTTGTAGCGCACGGCGTTCTTCGGAATCACCGGATTGGACTTGACCGGGGCGTTGACGTCGGAAACCAATACCTTGGCGTACATGCCGGGCTCCGAGACGCCCTGCGGAAGGTCGAACTTGACCTTCACCGTATGGCGCTGCGGGTCGGCCATGGGATAGATCTGAGCCACCCGGACCGGCACGCGCCGATCGCCCGGATCGATCTCGGCCGGAATCATCTGACCCTCGCGCAAGCCGGGGCGAAGACGCGCCGGTACGTCCACCTCGACCTGGAGAAACTCGATGTCGGCGAAATTGATCAGCGGCTGACCGGGCTGAACCGTATCGCCCACCTCGACGAACTTCTTGACGATGACGCCGGCGAAGGGCGAGATGCTGCGCGCATCGCGAATCTTGGAGTCGAGCGCCTGCAACTCCGCCTGCAGCCGCATCATGGCGCTCTGCGCTTCCTGGATCTGGATACCGGAGGCGAACAGATCGGCCGAACGCTCGGTGGAGTGGTCGCGTTCGCCGACGAAGCTCTCCACCGGACGGGTGAACATCTGGTCGAACAGGTTGGGCAGCCCCATGCCACCGGGGGCGTTCCGGGACTGGGGAGAATAGATCTCGCGCGTGTACTGCACCCCGGCATTGCGCAACTTGGCGTCGGCGCTGGCCATCTGGGCGAGCAGCGCACGACGGTTGGCGAGCAGTTCCTCGTCGTCGATGGCGACCAGCAGCTTGCCCTCTTCGAAGGAATTGCCCTCGCGGCCGGCGATGAAGGTCACCCGCCCAGGCAGCTGAGCCGAGAGCGTGACCTCCTTATAGGGCACCACGGTTCCACCCACCGATACCGTGGGCACCCCCTGGGTCTGTTGAACGACGAAAGACTCCCCGACCTGTCCGAGCACCAACCCCGGGACAACCGCCAAGGCAAAGGCGAACAGGCGCACAGCGGGCGCGTTACTCATCTGTATTCCCATCGGATCGCACACCAAATGATACTTCTTATATTTGAGTCGAATGCCCGACGGGCATGGATGCGGTCGGACCTGAATGGCGAGGACATCGGGCCCTGCGTCGCACATGGCGCCCGTCTCGGGGAGAGGCCGACTGGACTCGGATGAACGCCAGACGGACCACGCACCGCGCGGGATCGCAGGCCGCTCGCTTCCGTTGCCTCGCCCATGCCTCGCGGCGCAGTTGCGCAGTATGCATTCAGCACATGACCACATTCAAGCCGAGGGCAAGCCCCAAGGCGCGAACCCGGATCGAATTCGGTCCGCAAATTCCCTCGCCAGACAGGCGGCTACCGTCTCGGGCGAGGATGGGTGTAACATCGCGATCCACTGCGCAAGCGCCCGACGCGGTCTCGCGACATACGCCGGTTTCCACCATCATCAGCCCACCCTGTCCGCTGCGGTTTGTTCGACGACCGCCCAGAAATACCTGAGGAGCCCATCCATGACGTCCACGTCCGACGCCCTTCAGCAACGCCTCCAAGAACTGGAATCGCATCTGTCCCAGGAGAACCCCGTCCTGCTCAGCGCGGTGCAGAGCTTCAGGGCGATCGATCAGGTCGCTTACCGCATGGGGTTGCTGGAATCCAATCAATCCTTCGCCAATCAGATCCCCTGGTGGCCGCTGATCTCCATCCTGGGCACCTTCTCCGCCGGCAAGTCGACCTTCGTCAACCATTACCTCGGACGCAAGCTGCAGCGCACGGGCAACCAGGCGGTCGACGATCGCTTCACCGTCGTCGTCTACAGCCCCGAGGAGACGAGCCACACCCTGCCCGGCGTCTCGCTCGATTCGGATCCGCGCTTCCCCTTCTTCCGCATGTCGCAGTCCATCGAAGAGGTGGCCAACGGCGAGGGCAGCCGGATCGACGCCTACCTCCAGCTCAAGACCGCCCGTAGCGAACGGCTGCGCGGCAAGATCCTGATCGACTCGCCCGGATTCGACGCCGACGCCCAGCGCACGGCGGTGCTGCGCATCACCAACCACATGATCGACCTGTCCGATCTGGTCCTGGTCTTCTTCGACGCGCGCCACCCCGAACCGGGCGCCATGCGCGACACGCTGAAGCATCTGGTCGGCGACACCATCAACCGCTCCGATTCCGGCAAGTTCCTCTACATCCTCAACCAGCTCGACTCGACCGCAGGCGAGGACAACCCGGAAGACGTGGTCGCCGCCTGGCTGCGCGCCATGGGCGAGGCGGGCCTCACGGCCGGGCGCTTCTATACCATCTACAGCCCGGACGTCGATACCTATATCAAGGACGAGTATCGCCGCAAGCGCTTCGAGAAGAAGCGCGACGAGGATCTGGGCGAGATCTATCAGCGCATGGAGCAGGTCGAGATCGAGCGCGCCTACCGCATCATTGCCGCACTGCGCAATACCGCCACCGAATTCACCCGCGACACGGTCGGCCTACTGAACGGGGCGCTACGCAAGTGGCGTCGCCGCACCCTCGCCGCCGACGCGTTCCTGCTGATCGGTGCCGTCGTCGGGTTCATGACCTGGAGCCTGAGCGCGGACCAGTGGCACGGTCTGGTCTACGAGGCACAGTGGCTCGATCTGGTGAAGAGCGTCCCCTGGGGGCTCGAAGGCTTCGAGGGCGCGCTGGCGCTGATCGCAATCCTGATCCATTTCGGCGTGCGCCGTCTCGCTGCCGCAAGCCTCATGCCCGGGCTGCGCAAGGAGGTCGAGAAGCGCAATCCGCCCGGCGACGTCATCGCCGCCTTCCAGCACAACACGCGGTTCTGGCGCACCGTACTGCTCGGACGGGCATTCGGCTGGAGCAGCGGATCGCGCTCCGAGATCGACGAGGTCTTCCAGGGCTGCGAAAGCTATATCCAGACCCTGAACGCGAGCTTCACCAATCCCAAGGGCGTGAAAGACAACACCTGGCAGCAATCGCCCACGCCCACCAACAGCCGCGATCTGAGCGAGATGGAGCCCGAACCCGCCTGAAACCGAGCCAATCGCTCGCTTCCACGCTCCTCGGCAGACAGGGAAAACGCCTGTCTGCCGAGGAGCGTTTCGCCCATGAAGATCGCGATCAGGCGACCTCTGCCAACCCGCAAGGCGCACACGCCCATCGCACGCGGCTCGATCCAGCGACAGCAACTCCGATCACGCATATCGCCGCCGACGCCGTTCCCCGAGAGACCCGATGGACCGCACCAGCCATTGCCCCGATTGTTTTCAGTCCCCCGCCCCCGATCCGGTCTGCGCTCATTGCGGATTCGACTCGAGCGCCTATGTACATGACGCCAGCCTGCTCGCGCCCTTCACCAGGCTCGGCGGCGGACTCTATCTGGTCGGCCGCGTCCTTGGCCGGCCGGGCGGTTTCGGGGTGGTCTATGCCGGATGGCAAGCCCGAATCGGCAAACCGGTCGCCATCAAAGAGTTCTTTCCCTCCACCTTCAATCCATTGGCCAGACGCAACGGACAGGACAGCCTGTCCGTGTTCCCGCTCGACCCGGATGCATTCGAACGCTGGAAGGCGCGCTTTCTGGAAGAGGCACGACTACTGGCGCAGCTCGACCACCCAGGCATCGTCCAGGCCCATGATGTGCTGGAGGAAAACAAAACCGCCTATCTGGTGATGGAACGTCTCGGGGGGCAGACCTTGGCGGATACACTCGGCGGGCTTCGGCAAACCGGTACGGGACTGGTGCTGGAACGTCGGCTACCCGCCGCCCAAGCGCTTCCGCTGCTGCTCTCGGCGTTGGATGGATTGGCCTACCTGCATCGCCAACCCGAACCCAAGGGACCGATCCTGCACCTGGACCTGACCCCCAACAACCTCGTTCTACAACGGGACCCGATATCGAACGCACCCGATCCAGGGCGTATCAAATTGCTCGATTTCGGCCTGGCGCGCACAGGCGAGCGGATTGCGGGAAACGCCTCGATCGGCGCCGGGGTCGGACATCCGAACTTCATGCCTCCGGAGCAGGCCGACCGCCAACGCCAGCAGCCCGTCACGCCAGCAGCGGACGCCTACACCCTGGGCGCCACGCTCTACACCGCCCTGACCGCCGTTGCGCCACCAGCTGCAGAAGCACGCCGTGCCGGCGCACCGCTCGCCGATCTGACTGCACGGGTCCCGGAACTGGACCCAGGGGTGGCTCGCGTCCTGATGGACTGTCTGCACCTGGCGGCCGACCAACGCCCTCGGGATGCGCTGGACCTGCAAGCCCGGCTGGCGGCGCTGACTCAACTGCCACCTCCGCCGCCACCCGCACCAACCGCCACCCAACATCCGGTATCGACTCACGATACGTATGAGACCCCATCCCCCTCAGCCGCCTCGCCGAGCGCCGTTGATGCGTCGGACGGCGAGCCCGAACGCCCGCAGCACGGCACGCGGGGACGCAAAAAAGGACTGCTCGCATTGATCTTGATGGGCGCCATCATCGCAGGCGGTTGGTCTCTTTGGGCCGCTATGTTCCCAGCGTCCGATGAGGAACCACACCCTATTCCTGTGACGCCAATCCCCAAACCGCCAGTCAAACCGCAGGGCGAGCTGATCGTGCGCTCCAACGTCAGTGGAGACACCTGGTATCTGGACGGACGCCGTATTGGCCCGACGAGTCCCGAACCCTACGAAGCCGCAGCGGGGACACACAGCATCCGCATCGAGAAGCCAGGCTTTTTTCACTATGAGGCCCAGGTTGATCTAACGCCTGGTGAGCTGCGTACAGTGCGCGCGGAGCTGACCCCGGCCCCCGAGATGATTGAAATTCAAGGTGGATGCTTTCAGATGGGAAGCTCGGCGGATGAAACCGAGCGCCTTGAGGACGAGCGCCAACACCAAGTCTGTGTCCAAGACTTCCTCCTGGGCAGACATGAAGTCACGGTCGACGAGTTCAGACGGTTCGTCGAAGCGACGGGATACCACACGGACGCGGAGCGCAATGCGGGGGACCTTGAGGGCTGCTTTGCGGACTACGACCAAGAGAAGCGTTGGACGTCGTGGCGCGCCAGGGCAGACGCGAATTGGCACACCCTAAACCCCGATCAATACGACCAGCATCTTCATCCGGTCGCCTGCGTAAGCTGGTACGACGCCCAAGCCTACATCGCCTGGCTCAACGCGCAGGGCAAAGGTCGCTACCGGCTGCCAACCGAAGCGGAATGGGAATATGCCGCCCGCGCGGGGACGCGAGGCGCGCGTTATTGGGGCGATGCCGTGGATGCCAGGGCCTGCCAATACGCCAACATCGCCGACAAGGCGCATGGCTGGAAGCTGGGCTTTCCCTGTGACGATGGTTACGAATGGTCCGCCCCGGTCGGCAGCTTCCGAGCCAACCCCTGGGGGCTGGAGGACATGCTCGGCAATGTCTGGGAGTGGACCTGCTCGGTCTACGATAAACGCTATGGCGGAGCCGAGAGTCGGTGTGCCGATGAAACCAATCCCGGCCGCCGGTCGCTCCGGGGCAGCTCCTGGTTCAACGCCGCACCGAACTGGGTGCGCTCCGCGCTCCGAGGCAGTAACAAGCCGGGCTACCGCTACGCCGATATCGGCTTTCGACTCGCCCGGGATCCACGTTAGCCGGATCTCGTCGGCCGATACTCCGCCCCCACCATCATCCAGCCACTCGTCAGCCCGATCAGCAGCAGGGGCAAGGCAAAGAATAGAAGGTGGCTGTTGCCGCTGGCGATGAAGGTCATGGGCTGTCCCATGACCGGCAGGAGCCCGAGCACATTGCCCCATGCGATGAGCGCATGGGCGATGAAGAGCCAGGCCAAAGCGAATAGGGCGAACGACAAAAAGACGCCAAGCCCCTGTTGGGCGACGTCCTGACGGCGACCCCAGGCGGATAGACGCTCGCTCAACGCAAACAGGGATCCGGCGAACAACAATTGAAGCAGCAGGACGAGGATGCCGCCGACGGAACCGGCGCGATCGAGCACGAAGGCCCCGATGAAATCGTTCTGGACCACGGGTACCCCCATCACGGCACCATTCCAACCGAATGGACCGGTCACTGGCCCCATGCGCCCTCCCTCGGCGGCCAGATCCAAGGCCAACCTGACCTGATAGCCGCTCTCGGGAAAACGCTCGGGCTGCGCCCAGGCCATGAGTCGGGCATATTGCGGAAACCAGCGCGGCAGCGTGTCCGGATCGGCGTGGATCCAGATCAGGAAACCGAGCCCCAGCAGACTCGCCCCGGCGATCCCGATCCGGGTCCATCGCGCACCCCGGCTCGGCACACCCAGCGGATGGGGCGCGACCAGCCACATCCCTGGGAGCACCAGCATCAGGAGCAGCAAGGCCGGCGACATGTCATGCACCGCCCAGAGCAATGCCAAGGCAAACGCCAGGAAGAAGAAGGCGATCCCGGTCAACTCCAGGCTGGAGCGCAGCGGCGCGGCGCGATGGTAGCTGCCGAGACCGGCACGCCGCGCCCACATACGTCGCGCCACATAGGCGAGCAGCAGTGCCGTGAGGATCTTGACGCCTTCGACCGGTTGCACGCCAGCCAGGCCCTCCTCTTGCCCGAACAGCCCCTGAGCCAGCAAGACGAGCGCAGCGCCCGACAAGAGCGAGAGACGCACACGTCTCCAGGCGGCGGATGCCTCCGGATCGGTCAGCTGAGTCGCCAAGCGTTCGAAGGTCTCGCGCCGGACTAGGGTCAGCGGGACGATCGACCAGCCCATCAGGGCCAACAGACGCCAGTGGTCCTGGGCGATCAGGAGCCAACGGGTATCGTCGCCGCCAAGCCCCAGTTGTCCCTGTACCAGCGCACCGACCAAGACCAGGCCCAGTGCGGCCGACCACAACCAGCCGACAGGACCGGCGAGCCGGCCGCCGAGACCGAGCAGCAGCGTCGCCAGCCCCCACCCCAGACCGATCGACATCAACAACCACGCCGGTGAAACGAGACCGGTCCAGGCGGTCGCCAAGGTCAGGATGCCGAACAGAGGAGCCGGCACCGAAGCGATCAGCCGAACGCCAAGCGGCATCTGCCCATACGGCCTGGGCCGACGCAGTTCGAGCACTCCGGCCACCAAGGCCAAGACCAGCGCGGCACAGCACCAAGGCCAGTGCCCGACCATCCATTCGGTCATCGACGGCATAGCAGCGGTCGGCGCGTATGGCCGCCAGTCCGGCGACACGCGCTCATCTCGCGAAACAGGCGGCGTCACCTCGCGTCCCTCCGGCCAGACGTCGGTTCCTCGGGTCGGTACGAGTATCAGAGTCGAGCCATTGGACCCTGCATCCGTCCAGTCGAGCCTGTAGCTGGTGCGCCCCAATATCAGACGCTGTGCCGACTCGACCGGGTCGTCGAGACGCCACTCCAAATCTCCGAAGCCACGCCACCGCTGTTCGCCGGCGCGAGAGAAGCGGACCTCGGCCGTTCCTGGGGCCAGCCAAAAACGCCCCTCGGACCAGAGCACACGGACGCCTTTGGCAGGCAGACCAGGCAAGGACCAGCGCGTCGGACAAGGAACCTGGCCGCCGATCGAAAACAGGGCGATCTCGGCCTTGGGCCGCACCCGACGCATCCACCAATCGCCGCCTTCATCCGGGCAGCCGGAAAAGCGTCCCTGTTCCTGGACGAGCGCTCCCGCTTCCCAACGGGCGCGACCAGAGGGTGCGGAAAGAATCAGACGATCCGCCCGGGCCTCGGTCACCTCGATCACCCTGCCATCCAGGCTCAGACGATCACCTGGGGCTAGAGACCAGCGGCGCAGATAGCGCGTGGGATGCATGGCCGTTGGCGCATCGACCCGACGTCGATCGGACACATTGGCTGCCCACCAGCCCGACTGGTCGTGTCGCACGCGCAGATGATCCAAGACGGCGGAATCGCTGCCTGGTCGCTGCCCCAATTCTTTCCGCCCAAGAATCAGGGGGCTCTCATCCGCCCCAAGCGCAATCGTCACCTTCGCCACGACCGAGCCGCTTGGCGCATGCGCCAGCAGCAACCAAGCCGCATAGCCGTAACCAAGCAACAGTAGAACCGCCAACGAAAAGGGACCGAGCGAGCGATCTTGATGCATGTGCGAATTCAGGAACCCAGAGTACACTCGCCGCTCAGACTTCGAGGAACAGGGGCGGAAGTCGCGCGGTCAAGTCGGTTTAAGGAGACACCGATCGGCCACGAAGATCATACCGTTCAGCGCCTCCAAGCACAGCCTTGCACCGAGACGATGCGTCGAGCACGACCGCCGCGCGACTCGGATTCGAAATGGGATTGACATGCCATGGTCGACTTCATCAACCGCGTTCGCCAAGCCCTGGGAGGTTCGGGAGACTCGCCCGTTTCCTACCGCCGCAATGAATGGCTGCCGCCGAACGACGACCACCTGCTCTGGAGTCTGACCCTGAGCGGAGTCGAGGATCCACTCGATGCGGATGCGCTCTGGGACAATAGCGGCGGCAGCGGGCGCCATATCCGCGAGCTATCCAGCGGAGAGCCCAACAGACGCCTGTGTCGCGCCCTTCAAGATCATCGACGCTGGGTTCGGTTGAGCGACCCCAATCACGGACGATGGGTTCTGGGCGATCGTTGCTTCACCGACGTCATCCTCTCGATCCCTCAGACGGCCTGGGACCAGGATATCCGGGCGACGGGCGGCGAACGCATCGAGGTGGCGGCGCAAAATTTGATCTTCCGCCATCGAGAAGCCTTCAAGGCCAGCCTGCCAACCGGGCGTCCGCCACGTTACCTGCTGCGACCCGATCCGCAGTTGCCTGACGATCAGGTGGTGTCCTTGTTCGGTCCCGCCGTCTTTCTTCCAGACCTCGAAGACCGGCCGGCCTTCAACCTGTTACCAAATCTGAATCAGGCCCCTTTGGTTTTGGAGTCGCTACGCTGGTTGCCGAGCGGACACGCGCAGGCACAGCCGCCGGGGTTCTATGCGGATCAGGAATGTCTATTGCTGACGCCGGAGGGACGAGGCCCGATACCGGTTCCAGGTTGGCGCACACCGGATGACGCCTATCTCCTCGTGCGCCGCACTGGGGTCAACGAGTGGGCGGCGTATGGCAGCAGCAGGAGTGATTGGACGGCCAGCGAACGACGGCAAGGAGACGGCTGGATCTTCGAGCTTCGCAGTCCCGATGGCCAGGATCCACACATACTGTCGCTGGAACTCGCGCCCGCGCATCTCGCGCAGCAGCAGACATTCGGCGACGCTGGCGGCACACTGATACCCGGCCTGCCCTCGCCCATCTCACCCTACACCCTGGAGCTCGAAGCCATTGCGCTCACATCCCTGCATCAGGGACTGAGACAGTGGACGATCTGGTTGGGACAAGACGGCACGCTGGCAACGCCAGAGCAGATCGGACGGCATCCAGACGCGCTCATCCGCGTGCAGTTGGATGGACGCGGCATCTCGCTCGCCATTCCAGGCAAGCCGCTTCAGACGCTTGGCGACCACCTGAGCGGGCCGGTCGAGATCGGCCAAACCGACGCCAAACTGCTTCCGTTCGAGTCACCGGGAAGCCGAGGGCTTTTATCGCTCCCTCGACCGGACCTCTACTCGCCGGCATACGATAGGCGTCTATTGGGACGCACGGATCCGACGAACCCCGGCAATCTGCCCGATATTGCACTGGATCAACTGGCCCAGCCCGGCGGGCTGCTCTGGTCCAACGGCATCGATCCTGGATTCACGCTCTGCAACCTGAGTCTGTCGCGTAGCCACGCCTGGATTTGGGTGGACGGAGACCAGTTGCTGGCCGAGGCCTGCAAACCGAACTGCTCGCTCATGCACCTCGATCGACATGGGCGTCTACAGTCCATGCAGGACGACCAAGAGGGTCAGGCACTGCGCATTCCGCCCGGAGATTGCCTGCTGGCCGGAAATTATCTGCTGCGCTTTCGCTCCAAGGGTGGCTAATGGGTGTCATCGGACGCTGTATCTCCGCGCTGCTGCCTGATTTCAAGACCGAGGCGGTCAGCCTCACCGGTCTCAGGAGCGAGAATCAGGACAACTATCTGATCATTGCCCAAGGCTCGGATGGACAGCCCAAGGCGCGTTGGCTACGCGACGGATCGGTCGCAGAGGAGACGCGCGCGTCCTGGCCGGCCCGTTGGATCCGATTGGCCGTCTTGGATGGTATGGGCGGCCATACCCATGGACGCGAAATCGCCGAGTCGGCCGTCGACGCGCTTCGGCGATTGCCCCCCTGCCGATCGGCATTCAAGCAGCGCCGCGCCGTCGTCGATCTGCATCGAAACCTGCTTCGCCAGTTCGGAACCGGTCAAGCCAACAGCCCAGGAACCACACTGGTCTGGGCCGAGATCGATCGGCTCCGACGCTGTTGTCATGTGCTGAATCTTGGTGACAGCCGCGCCTGGCTCGGCATGGACGATCGCTGGCACCCTCTGACGTATGACCATACATTGGCCGAATTCGGCTATCGTGACGGACGCATCGATACCTCGGCCTATGCCGCCGAGAGCAAGAGAAGCGATCAACGCCTCGCCCAGGCGCTTGGACATGGGGCTTGGGGTGTCATCCTGGATGCGGAGGGCCATGAAAGCTTCGGTTTCGCGCCCGAAATCCGGCTCGATGCCACGCGCGACCTATCACGCTCACTGCAAGGGCACGCCGATCTTCGCACGATCGACTTGCCAAGAGGCGCGGCCTTGATCTTGGCGACCGACGGTTTATGGAGTGAAACCAGATGCGATCTGCCGCCGCCAACCGACCTCATGGTCCCCGGCGCAATCGGCGAGGTGGCTCGAACGGCAATCGATGCGGGAGGCACTGACAACACGACCCTGGTCATCGGCTACTTCGACCCGGAACCTGCCTCATGAGTCGCCTCGCCACGCTCACACTGAGCGCGCTTGGAATCCTGATTGCCTGGCGCATGCTGACCTTCACCCCTCCGAATCACCAGCCCACCGGCGCCCACACTGCGGCCCAGGATCTATTCGAGGGACTCGTCGACTCCGGTCAGCTTGTCATTGCCCCTGATGCGCAGTTGCAAATTCCACCTCCAGATGCGCCCTTGGCTGCGGCCTGGCGCGGTGAGACTCGGCAACAGTCGGCCATGCAGCAGGTACGCGATCTCTACGGCACAGCCGCAGGAATGGGCCTGCAAGACCAGATCAAGCGATGGAACCGTAGCCGCCGCTTGGCCGCCGTTCGCGACAATGGCGCCGCCAGCGGCGTGACCCACGCGGTCTGGAGGGCCTACGATTGCAAAGACGATCGACTCATCGACACCCCTGCATCGGTCGACGCGTCGTTCGGCTACGTTCACCAGGGTCGACTGCGTCTGGGTTTCTCTCCCTGGACGGCCGTCGCTTCAGAGTCCGATTGCATCGAGTGGCGCGGCGAGTTCAAGGCGGCCGGTCCCCTGCCGCTGAAGATCCTCTATGTCGGTCGATTCATGGAAGGGATGCCCGCAGGCCGGTCCCTTGCCCACGCGCCACCACCGGCTTGGAACAACCGCCCGATACCCTCCTGCCTCGAACGCAACGCACAACACACCGATCAGGTCGGCGAATGGCGCATTCCCGAGTCCGTCTGGCGACGCGTGCCCCAGGGGGGATGGCGGCTGTCCGCAACACTCCGCCTTCACCCAGCACGCAATCCTAGCCTGAGTTCGCAGGGGCTGCGGGTCGGCGTTTCGGCGATGAAAACGCAGGACGAGAAGATTGCGTGCAAACCCGTCTGGCACGCGCCACGGCCTGGCAGCGGAGGCACGCCCGCGATCTGGTCCGTCACGACGATCGATGGCGTGTCCCTGCTCGACCCGGATCTGCACCCCACCCCCGAGGCCGAACGGCTCGGATTGATCCCTTTGGTCGGATATGGACCCGAGGATTATTACGGGCTCGGCGCGATGCTCGGCACCGCGCGCCCCGGCGCTCAGCTGACCCTCACCTTGGACAGCCGGTTACAAACGGCCGCCAACGCGGCACTAACCAAAAAGCTCAAGGAGCTGGACACGCAGGATTCCAGGTCTGCGGAGCGCCGAGCCGCCTTGGTCATACTGCGCTCGGACGGCGCGATCCTCGCCGCAGCCGGCCACCCACAGCCACCGCCATTGAATCAGGTCACGAACTGGGATCTGACGGCGTTTTCACGCGTCTATCCGTTGGCCAATCCACTTCAGATGCGCGCCTGGGAGGGCGTGGACCGCCATCAGGCGGCGGGGTCGACCCTCAAGCCACTGATCGCACTCGCCGGATTAGAGGCCAGCGCCGATCGACCGCAGATCGATCGAATGCTACGCGGACTCTCCGTTGCGGAGTTCAAACAGCTCACAGGGCTCGATCTGGCATCGACACGCATCGACCCCTATGCGGGTGTGGAAGGAGGCCATCCGAGCGGAGGGCATCACACCATCAAAAACTTCGCTGGAGAAACGCTTCAGAATTTGCTGACCCCATCCCCGAGCCGGCCCAAAGCCACGTGCCCAGGACAGAGCGCAGCCAAGTATGATTTGAGCGTCGCCAGCGCGCTGCGCGAGTCGCTCAATACCTGGTTCTCGGCCTTGGCGCTGCAACTCGATGGAGCAGCCGCAGACCGCTATCAGAACGATCCTCGTCCCCTGAGCAAGCGCCCTCGACCGGACCTTCGCCTAATAGGCACCATGCGCCAACTGGGATTCGGCTCCAGTCGATCGCTGCTTGCCGCACCGCCTGCGTCACTCGGCGAACGCTCGCCACAGATGAGCGCAGACCGGATCGACCTGCTCGGCGAGACGCCCACACCACTGCGTTGGATCATCGCCCAGAGCGCCATCGGTCAGGGTGTGCTGGTCACCCCATTGCGCATGGCCACTTTGGCCGCCACTCTGTCCGATGGGGCGATCGTGCGTCCTCATCTGGATGCCGCCTGGGGCGAGGATCCGGTACGACTCAAGGCACCGACGCCCTTGGGGGTGGACCTGTCGCTCATTCGCCGAGGCATGCGCGATGTCGTGCAGGCCGGTACCGCAGCCAAGGCCTTTAGCGAGACCGATCCCGAGATATGGTGCAACACATACGCCAAAACCGGCACGGCCGATGTCGCCCAGCCACAGAAACCAGGCCAAAAGGAACAGTACGGCACCGCCTGGCTGATCGGCTGGCACCAGCCTCCGGGCGGCGGGGCGGATAGGCTCGCCTTCGCCTGTATGGTGACCCACACCCAGGGTTTCGGCGGTGACGTATGCGGCTCCATCGTTGCCGATCTGCTCAGCCGTATCCCAGACTCGCCATCCGACACCGACGGATGAACACCGCGTAACATCTAATCGTCACCAACCGTTAGAATTGAACGCATTGTCCAGCGCCGAGTCAGGGCGGCGGACGTCTTTACCAATGCGGAGTATCAGAATGCCCAACCCGGCCCCCGAGGGTCTCCAGCCACACCCGGTCAGCGTACCGTCCCATCCTCAGTGGCCCAGCCTGTCCCCAGACGAAAAGGCCCAGCTCAAGACGCGCATCCGCGACCTGCTCAAGGCCGAGGATGCCACGCTGGTCGCCCACTACTACACCGACGACGACCTCCAGGAACTGGCCGAAGAGACGGGGGGGCGCGTCGCCGACTCGCTCGAAATGGCCCGTTTCGGCACCACGACCCCGGCCAAGACCCTGGTGGTCTGCGGCGTGCGCTTCATGGGCGAGACGGCCAAGATCCTCAACCCGGAGAAGCGCGTCCTCATGCCGGACCTGGGCGCCACCTGCTCGCTGGACGAAGGCTGCCCGGCGGACGAGTTCACCGCCTTCTGCGACGCCCACCCGGATCACACCGTCGTGGTCTACGCCAACACCAGCGCAGAGGTGAAGGCGCGCGCCGACTGGGTCGTCACATCGAGCATCGCGTTGCCGGTGATCGAGCACCTGGCCGCCCAGGGCGAAAAGATCATCTGGGCCCCCGACAAGCACCTGGGACACTATGTCCAGCGCATGACGGGCGCGGACATGCTGCTCTGGAACGGCGCCTGCGTCGTGCACGAGGAGTTCAAATCCTTCGCGCTGGAGCGGGTACGCAAGCTGCATCCGGACGCCGCCGTGCTGGTGCACCCGGAATCGCCGGACGAAGTGGTGGATCAGGCCGATCTAGTTGGTTCGACCAGTCAGCTCATCAAGGCGGTCTCGGAGATGCCGAACCCGGAATTCATCGTCGCCACCGATGCCGGGATCTTTTGGAAGATGCGCCAGATCGCCCCACACAAGACGCTGATTCCGGCCCCGACCGCCGGCGAGGGCGCGACCTGCGAAAGCTGCGCCCACTGTCCCTGGATGGCGATGAACGCGCTGCAGAATCTGGAGACGGTACTGCGAACGGGCGACCAGGAGATCCAGATCGACCCGGCGATCCGCGAGCGCGCGCTCGTCCCCATCCGCCGCATGCTCGACTTCTCCCGCAGATAGGCTCCGACCTTCAAGCCTTGGTCCGACGCCTATTCCGGGAGCAGATCCGAGAGATCGCGCCTCAGATAGATCGAAGCAGCATCGGTCGTCGAGAAGACTTGGACCGGATACCGACCTGCGGCGATCGACGAGAAGATATAGGACAGCGCGGTTTCCTTGGGGCGATCCACCAGGATCGCCCATCTCCCCTGGGTGAAGCCCTCGTCGATCGTATAGTTGGCAACGAATCTGGCCCTGTCCGGCCGCGCCTCCTTCAGCGTCGACCGGCGCAGATCCACGACACCGTCGTAGTCGCTCGAAAAGGTCTCCTCGCCCATCGCATCCTTCACCCATGCGATCACATCCTGATAATCGATCGGCCCTGCGAACCGTCCAACGACAAGCCGGCGTTCGGGATAGATGTCGAACGTTCTCGTCGTCGAGTGCGTCATGTTTCGATTCGTGCCTCCTTTCCGAATCCTGTCGATCAGTCATCGAACCCCATCGGGGCGATCAGCGCGGCCATGGCTTGGCGATCGCACCAACCCCGTAACCGTTCAAGGATAACGATCAATCAAGAAGCTCGCGAGCCAAACCGGCCCAATTCACCCAGGACTGGAAAAGGCGCGACGCCGGGTACGCCCACAGCTGGAGCCTCGACAGCGCGCAGGTCACCTTCCCCGACCCGACCGACTCGCGCCAGCCGGCCAAGATTCGACCAGTCACAGATTCTTAATAAAGAAGAATTACTTAACCACTCCAATAACAGCTTATCCACAGACCTATGCACTTCATCTGGGGAAAACTTCACGAGACGACATGCATGACGTCTCCGGCTCCAGAGACGCAAGGCCGCGCGCGGATCGGACGGCCCAGTGAACCGAGCCCCTCCACTGGCGTCCAATGCGCTGAACTGGCACGGCCGCAACCTGCGCGGATTCGCGCTCAGGGAAGTCCGAGCGCGCCTGGCCGCAACAGATCGAGCGCCCGCGTCCAGCCGAACCGAAGCGCCGAACACGCGCGCTACGCGCCGACCTTCCCGCTCGTTTAGAATGGCGGCCATTTTCAGAATCGTGGCATTCCAGCCGCCCTGGCGATCTCGACCCACGATTTCGGCCCGTGCGATTGCAGCCCGATTGAGCACCAACCACCGGATCCACAGACCATGACCGAACAGCATCCAAACGTCGATCGCGCCGAAATCAGCAAGTTCGAGGAACTCGCCTCGCGCTGGTGGGATCCGCACAGCGAATTCAAGACCCTGCACGACATCAACCCGCTGCGTCTCGGCTACATCGAGCGCGGCGCCGACGGACTGGCCGGCAAGCGCGTCCTGGACGTGGGCTGCGGCGGCGGCATCCTGTCCGAGAGCATGGCACTCAAAGGCGCTACGGTGACCGGTATCGACATGGGCGACATGCCGCTGCGCGTCGCCGAACTGCACACCCTGGAGACCGGCGTGCAGGTCGAATACCGCCGCGTCCCGGTCGAGGTTCTCGCCGACGAGCTGCCAGGGGCCTTCGACGTGGTCACCTGCATGGAGATGCTGGAGCACGTCCCCAACCCGGCCTCCGTGATCGGCGCCTGCGCCCGACTGGTCCGTCCGGGCGGCAAGGTCTTCTTCTCCACGCTCAACCGCAACGCCAAGTCCTATCTGATGGCTGTCGTCGGGGCCGAGTACATCATGCGCATGCTCCCGCGCGGCACCCACGATTTCTCGCGCTTCATCCGCCCGTCCGAGCTCGACGCCTGGATTCGACCGACCGAGCTGCGCACCACCGACATGAGCGGCATGAGCTACAACCCGCTGACCCAGACCTACCGGCTCGACCCGCACAACCTGGATGTCAACTATCTGGTCACCTGCGTGCGCAACACCGATGCCTGAGCACTCAGCCCTGCGTGACGGCGCGGTGCTCTTCGACCTGGACGGCACCTTCGCCGACACGGCCCCAGACATGGCCGCCGCGCTCGACCGCCTGCGCGCGCGTCACGGCCAGCCGGCGCTGCCCTTCGAGCAGGTCCGACCGCACGTCTCGCACGGCGCGCGCGGCATGCTCCAGGTCGGCTTCGGCCTGACGCCGGAGGATCCCGACTTCGAGCCGCTGAAGGCCGAATTCCTGGAGCTCTATACCGCCGCCCTGGTCGAGCGCACCCGGCCCTTCCCCGGCATCCCCGAGCTGGTCGATGCGCTCGAAGCGCGCGGCATTCCCTGGGGCATCGTCACCAACAAGCTGACCGCGCTCACCGAACCGCTGATGGAGCAGCTCGGCTTTCGCGAGCGTGCCGCCTGCATCGTCTGCGGCGACACCACGCCCCGACCCAAGCCAGCCCCCGACCCCTTGCTGCACGCCGCCGACCAACTCGGGGTCGAGCCGGCCCGCTGCTGGTACGTCGGCGACGACGTGCGCGACATCCACGCCGGACTCGCCGCCGGCATGGGCACGCTCGCCGCGCTCTTCGGCTATCTCGGCACCGAAACCGCGCCAGCCGACTGGGGCGCGCACGGACTCATCGCCCACCCGCTGGAGACGCTCGACTGGCTGTCCGTGCCCATCGACTCATGACGGAGACGACACCCGAAGAGACCTGGGGCTTCCCCAACGGGGCTACCCCGCCCGGCTCTTCCAGCTATTACAGCCTGCGCTTCGCGCCAGCGCCTCTGCGTCACGACCTGGCCGTCCTCTGCGCCTGGCGTCACGAGATCGTCACCACGCCCGACCAAGTCAGCGAACCCCAGGTCGCCGCCGCCAAGCTCGACTGGTGGTCTCAAGAACTGGAACTCAGCCTCGACGGCACCGCGCGGCATCCGCTGACCCGGCAACTGGCCTCCGTCCGCGAGCGCCACGCACTGCCGAGCGAGCCATTGCGCGACCTGCTCGCCAGCGCCGTCGAGCGCCTCTCGCCAACGCAGCCGGACGACTTCACCGCCCTCGCGGCCGAAACGAAGCAGGATCTAGGGGCGCTTTTCGAACTGATCGCACGCTGTCACGGCCAAACCGATCCGAGCGCCATCGATGCCGCCCGTCGACTCGGCGCCTACTGCGGTTTGGTCGAAGGCATCCGGGACAGCGGCTGGTCGCTGCGCCGAGGCCGTCACGGATGTCTGACCAGCGACCGCCTCGCCGAGGCGGGCCTCGACCTCCACCGGATCCGGCTCACCGAGCACGAGACCCAGCTACGCGCCCTCCTCGCCCGCGTCGCCGAAGACGTGCGCACAGCGCGCGCCCAGATCGCCCCGAGCAGCGCGACCCTGCCGAGAACGCTCCGCATCCGCGCCCGACTGAGCGACCTGCTCCTGACCGAGCTCGAATCGAGCGGATTCGACGTTGTGAACCAGCGCATCGCGCTCACCCCCATCCGCAAGCTCTGGCATGCCTGGCGTGAGCGCTGATTCGGAACCCTTCGAAACCCAGAAGACTCAAAGACACTCGCCGCCGGCCGCTCCAAGGCGGACCACGCATCACGAGTTTTAAAGCCGATCATCACCACCAGCCGGACCGAGCCGATCGATCCGGCATCACACCAACCGACTCGACCGGGGTCAGGGCGAGAGCCGATCCCGATCGGGTGATAGTCCGCAAGACGAGGATCATCCAGCAATGGATCAATCGAGCACTCAATCAAACACCCCATCGAACGATCGCGGCCAACGGCTCAACGAGCGGATCATTCTAGTCACGGGCGCACTCGAAGGCGTCGGGCGTGCCGTCGCGCTGGCCTGTGCGGCCGAGGGGGCGACGGTCATCCTGTCCTCCTTCGAGGAGGTCGACCTGGAGCCGGTCTACGACGCCATCGTCGCCAACGGCGGACCCGAGCCCGCCATCCTGCCGCTGAACTTGGAGACGGCCGGCGAGCGCGATTTCATCGCCGCCGCCGACATCGTCGCCGACACCTTCGGACGGCTCGACGGCCTGGTCCATTGCGCCGCCTCGGCGCCCTTCCTCAGCCGTATCGACGACTACGACGCCAACGAATGGGAGGGCGTCATTCGGGTCAACCTCACCGCGCCCTTCATGCTGACTCAGGCCTGCATGCCTATCCTGCGCCTGTCCAAGGACGCCTCCATCGTCTTCACCTCGGACCGGGTCGGTCGCACCGGCATGGCCTATTGGGGCGCCTATGCAGCCGCCAAGTTCGGGACCGAGGGACTGATGCAGGTGCTGGCCGACGAGACGCGCGACAGCAGCCACATCCGGGTCAACAGCCTCGACCCCGGAATCCTGCGCACCGCCCTGCGCGCCAGCCTCTATCCCGGCGAGGAACCCTCCAGCCATCCGGCCCCCGAGACGGTCACGGACGCCTACATCCAGCTCTTGAGCGCGGAGTCCCAGGGCATGACCGGCCAGCGCTGCAGCGTCGATGCCGCGACGGGTCGGCTCGCCTGAGGCACCGGGATCCGGCGCGCCCGGCCATGCCGGTGCGCGCACCCTGCGTCAATGCCGTTCCTCTAGCGTACCGACCGACGCATACAGAGACGCAAGCCGATTCACCCATGCCTCGATCTGCGTGGGCGTTTCCACCCCGTCCTGACGGATCTCGACCATGGCGTGCGGAAGCCTTCGGCGCTCGCCGTGCCTGGTCAGGGTGTAATCGTGGCTATCCTCGATCGCGTAGGGGAAGTTATCTCCGACGACCAGATCCTCGTGCACCGCGAGTCCCCGCAGCAGACGCTTGGCCAGTCGCGGATCGCGTCCGTGGGCGATCCCGATGTGCCAGGGGCGGCGCGCGCCATCGAGTTGGGGCGTGAAGCTATGGAGCGCGAGCAGACAGGGCACTGGATCCGAGTGGGCATCGAGCCAGGCGGCGATGGCCTGATGATAGGGCCAGAACAGGGCGGCGAGTCGTCGCTCTCGGGCCGCCTGATCCAGGTTCCGGTTTCCGGGGATCGCAACCCCGTCACTGCGCTCAGGGATCAGTTCCGGGCTTTCCAATGGGCGATTGAGATCCACTACCAGACGCGAATAGCCGCCCAGGATCAGCGGGGCATCGAGTCTCTCCGCAAGCCCCCGGGCGACCGCCGCCGCGCCCGGATCCCAGGCGATATGCTCGTCCAGACGCTCGGACGCCAGACCAAGACCCGCGAGTCGTTTGGGGATCCGATTGGAGGCGTGATCGCAGACCAGCAGAAGCCGCGCCGTCCCGTGCGGATTGACCCGCTCGAACGCGGGCGGCTCGTCGGGGTCGAGCAAGCGCTCCCCTCCCGCCGAATCACCGCTCATGCGCCGCCCGCCACCACCTCATCGGACCAGACCCGGAAACTCTTCAGGGTGTTCGGACCGAAGGCATTGCTGAGCGGCACATCGGCCGCGTCGCGCCCCTGGGCGATCAGCACCCGTCCGATCCGGGGCACCGAATTGCGCGGATCCAGGGTATGCCAGCGCCCGCCCAGATAGACCTCGAGCCAGGCGGAGAAGTCCATGGGCTCAGGCGCTGGCGGCACACCGATGTCGCCCAGATAGCCGGTGCAGTAGCGCGCGGGGATGTTCATACAGCGACAGAAGGCGATGGCGAGATGGGTGTAGTCGCGGCAGACGCCGGTCTTTTCCTGAAAGGCTTCGAGCGCGGTCTTGGTGGCACGGGCGTACTGATAGCCGAAGGTGATGTGCTGATGGACGAAATCGCTGATCGCCTGCACGCGCGGCCACCCTGGTGGCGTCTTTGCGAACAGCGACCAGGCGATCTCCGAGAGACGGTCGGTCTCGCAATAGCGGCTCCCCTGCAGATAGACCAGGGTCTCGCTGGGCAGGTCCTCGACCGCATGCTGGACGGCTGTCGTATCGACCGCATCGGGCAGACCGCTGTCGTTGATGACGGTGTCGGTGCTGATGCGGATATCCCCAGGGGGTGCGACGAGACGGCTGCACCAATTGCCGAATCCGTCGCGATAGGCGATGACCGGAACCGCCGGCTGGGTGACGACATGGTCTGGGGCGACCAGATCGGACGCCCGACTGTAGTGGACGTTCAGGGTCAGGATCATGGGCGTGCGCTGAGGGCACGTATAGACCATCTCGTAGCCCAGTCGAATCTGCATCGGTCAACTCCTGTTGGAAATCCATTGGCTTCAATGGCGGCCCGCATGGTCGGCAGCGGACCGGGTTCATGGGAATGAAGGCGGCGCGTCGTCCTTGAACGGCCTCGGTCTCAGACCGCTTCGAAGGCGTACAATTCCTCGACAGCCCGCGCGCAATTCTCTGCGGGTTCGCGTAATGTATGGGCCCAAGAGCCCTAGTAGTCGCAGGTATCCACTATGGACGACACACTCAAGCGATTGCTCGACGCCGAGATGCGCGCGGAACAGATCGCTCAGCACGCCGAAGCGGAACAGGAACGCATCATCCAGAAGGCCATCGCCGACGCCAAGACGGAGAACGAACGCTTCACGGCTCGGATTCCGGATCTGCATCGCTCCTTCATCGCCAAGTCCGAGGAGAAGGCCGAGCAGACCATCGCCGAGCTCAGACGCCGCTACGACGAACGCCACATCCAGCTCAGGGATCAGGCGGAACAGCGCGAAGAGGCGGCCCTGGAGACGGCCTTCCAGATCCTGACCGGGGTCGAGCGCTGACGCCATGAGTCACGTCGCAGATCAGGCCTATCTCAACACGCGCGTGTCGGTGATGGCCACGCGGCTCTTCCCGCCCGAACTCGCCGAACAACTCATCCAGATGCCCTTGCCCGCACTGGCCGAGCGTTTCGGATTGGCCGCCCTGCTCGACGAGCAGCACGCGACCGCCGCCCGTAGCCGTGCCGTCGAACAGAGCCTGATCTGGCTGCTGATGACCGAGCTTCAGATCCTGATCCGCCCCATGCAAACCGCCGAGCGCGGCCTGCTCCTGGCCTGGGGACGCAAATACGCACTCTTCAACCTCAAAACGCTGATCCGGGGCAAGCTCTACGAACTGGACCAGAAGGACATCGGCGACAATCTCTACGCCCTGCCCGAGAGCATCCGGCTACCCGACCAGGCGCTGTTCGGGGCCGAGAACGTTCTGGAAATGCTGCGCCAGCTTGAGGCAGGCCCGCATCACCGGATCGCGCGTCAGGCGCGCGAGGTCTACGAACAGCAGCGCGAGCCCTTCGCCCTGGAGGCCACGGTCGATCAGCGCTATTTCGCCGACCTGGCACACCGCATCCTCGCCTTCGACAGCCACCAGCAGCCCTCGCTGCGCCGTCTCATCGGCGTCGAGCTGGACCGGACCGCACTGCTTTGGATGCTGCGTTTCCGCTTTTCCTATCAACTTTCGCCGTCCGAGACCTTCTACCAGCTCGTGCCCTCGCCCCGTCTGCTGACCCGCGAGCGCCTGCTCAACCTGGTGAATCTGGAAAACCTGGAGCGCATCCTGGAGGCACTCCCGGAACCCCTGAACCAGACGATGGCCGACTGCCGCACCATCGCGGACGTGCAGCGGCGCATGGAGATCCACACCCAACGCGAAATCCGCTGGCTCTTGGCGCGCAGCCCGTCCGGCGCCGCCCGGGCGCTGGCCTATCTGATGCTCCGGGAGGCCGATCTGATGCGACTCTTCGCCGTGATTCAGGGACGGCTGTTAGGGTTTCCGAACGATCGGATCGAGATGGCGCTCAATCTCATCGACCCGGAATGCGCCACAGGCGCTGGCCAAGCCGCCTGAGGCGGGAGCGGCACCAGTCGGACGCCAACCAATCCATCGGATAAAGAGACCCCGCTATGTTGAGGCCCATGCCAATGAAGCACGTCCGCCTACTGGTTCTGACCGAGAACCTGCCGCAGGCGTCCCTGGCCCTGGCCGAAACCGAAAGCTTCCACCCGGACACGCGCCCGCCGACCGAGACCCAGCTCGCCGGCCTGCCCGGACGCGAGTACCGCGAGGTCTTCATCCAGGCCAAGTCGCGCCTGGACAAGATCGTCCGGCACATCCCGCTCGACCCCGTCGCCGAAATCGCGCCCATCCGGGTGATCGATGCCGAGGAACTCGTCCGACTCAACGCTTGGCTCGGCCCGCTCTGGGACGAAACCTCCGGTTACGAGGAGGACTTCCGCCTGCTCGACGACGAGGAACGCCTGGTCAAGGAACAGCAGGCGGCGCTGGCCAACTTCGCCGAGCTCAATATCGATCTGGGAATGCTGCAGACCGAGACGCGCTTCCTCGACATCCATATCGGCCTGGTCCCGCGCGAAAACCTGCGTCAACTGGAGGGCGCCGTCGGTCTGGCCCATCACATCCTGCACGTCTACATGCAGCAGGCCGACAACGCCCACGTGGTCATCGTCGGCCCCAAGGGCGACAAGGAATCCACGCTGACGACCGTTCTATCGGCGGCCGGCTTCCAGCGGCTACCGATCCCGCAGGGACTCGACCGTCCCCCGGCCGAGCTGCAACGCGAGCTGGCGGCGCGACTCAACGGCATCGAAGAGCAGCGCCGCGCACTGGAGGAGACGCTGGTTCGCTGGGGTGCCCCACAGCGCCCCAAACTGATCGAGGCCCGACATACCCTGATGCTGGCCGAGCCGCTGGTGGAGCTGGACACCTCGCTGCGCAGCGCCGGACATCTGGCGCACCTGGCCGGCTGGGTTCCCGCGCGCGCCGTCGAACGCCTGGAGCAGCGTCTGAGCAAGACGCTCGACCACCCCTTCGATCTGACCACGCGCGATCCGCTTCCCGAGGAACGTCCGCTGGTTCCGACCGTCGCCTCCAAGAACCGGCTCCTGGTCCCATTCGCCATGCTGGTCGATCAATACGGCATCCCATCCTATGGCGAGGTGGACCCGACGCCCCTGTTCGCCATCACCTTCCTGCTCATGTTCGGCAGCATGTTCGGCGATCTCGGACAGGGCGCGGTCATCGCCGGCGCCGCCTTCCTGGCGCGGCGCAAGCTCGGCCGCTTCTGGCTGTTCGGTCTGCTGGCGGGGCTCGCCTCGATGGGCTTCGGACTGCTCTACGGCAGCGTCTTCGGCTACGAGCACGTCCTGCCGGCGCTCTGGATGAGCCCGCTCAGCGATCCCTTGCTGATGCTCTCCATCGCGCTCGTCTGGGGCGTGATCTTCATCACCACCGCCTGTCTACTGGCCATCTACAACCGTCTGGTCATTCGCAACTGGTCGGGGGCGCTGTTCGGACACCACGGCGTCGTCAATCTGATCTTCTATCTGGCGCTCGTCGCCGGCGGGCTGGAGATGGCGCGCGGCGGGGGAATCGGCATCCACACCGTCGTACTGGTCCTCGGCGCGCTCGCCGCGCTGGCCTGGCACAGCTGGCGGCACCAGGACGGGGGGCTGGGCGAGAAGATCCTAGTCGTCTTCATCGAGACCCTGGAGACCGTCATCGGCTATGTCTCCAACACCCTGTCCTTCCTGCGTGTCGCGGCCTTCAGCCTCAACCATGTCGCGCTCTCCATCGCCGTCTTCACACTGGCGGACATGATGGGCGCCTTCGGGCATTTGGTCACCGTCATCCTGGGCAACCTCTTCGTCCTGGTGCTGGAGGGCGGCATCGTCATGATTCAGGTGATGCGTCTGCAGTACTACGAAGGATTCTCGCGCTATTTCTCGGGGGACGGGCACGCCTTCAAACCGCTGCGCTTCCGTCGCGGCTTCTTGTGAGGGGTCGCCCAATCCAGCACCCGTCGTTCACCATCAACCTCGCCATTCACACATGACTTTGGAGCTCACCATGTACTGGCTCGTCGCCCTCATGTCCGTCGCTATTCTCGGCCTAATCGTCTCTGGACTCTATCTGGAATGGCGCCCACGGCTCGTCGCCTCGATTCGCGGCTGGTACAAGCCAGCCCTCGGAACCCAACTGGTCGTCTTCGTCGGCGCCCAGCTCGCACTGCTGCTGCTCGGGATCAACGACGTCCTGGCCAGCCCGGAGACCGCCGGCGCGGCGGCGGAGGGGCTCAAGGAGATGTCCACCGGCATGGGCCTGGCCATCATCGGCGCAGGCATTCCGACCGGTCTCTCGACCATCGGCGCCGGCATCGCCGTCGGCCCCATCGGTGCCGCATCGCTCGCAGCGATCACCGAGAAGCCCGAGAACCTAGGCCGCACGCTCATCTATCTGGGACTGGCCGAGGGTATCGCCATCTACGGTCTGGTCATCTCGATCCTGCTGCTCAACAAGATTTGAGCCGGGCGCACGATTTGAGCCAGTCAACAGGATCCGAGCCGGACACAGCCTAAGATGGATACCCAACAGGACCTGAGTCAGCCGACCCGCACGCTGTTCCTCGGCGAGGGTCGGCTCGCGGACGGCTTCCGCCTGATCGGTTTCGAGGTCCACCCGGATCCCTCGCCCGAGGAGGTCGATCGCATCTTCCGCGACCTGCAACGCACGCGCGAGCGAACCTTCGTCATCGTCGACGACGCCATCATGGGTCAGAACATCCCGCATCTGCAGCAGGCCCGGCGCGAGGGCGGTCGCATCCTGGTGATCGCGGTGCCGGCGCTCAACGCGCCGCCCACGCTCTCCAGCGATGTGGCTCGGCGTCTGGCGGCCCTCTTCGGCGCCGCCGCACTCGAATCCAGTCAAACCGGAGAGCGAGAACCACAGTGAATCAGGTAGACGAACTGGAACGGGCCATCCTGGCCCGCGCCGAGCGCCTGGCCAGCGAATACCACGAGCGCGCCGGACACAGCCGCGACAGCATCCTGCGCGATGCCGCCGAACGTCTGCGTCTGCGCGAGGCGCGCGAGGAAGCCATCGCCAAGTCGCTCGGCGAGCGTGCCTTCCATCAGCGTGTGCAGGCCAGCGAACTCAAGATGCAGACCCATCTCGACCGCATGCGCTGGAATCTGGTGCAGGGCGTCGAGCGGCGCCTCGCCGACCGCATGCGACGGTTCATGGAGGATGAGGCGCAATACGACGCCTGGCTCGACAGTCTCATCCTCAACGCCGTCACGACCATTGAGGGCGATCGGCTCGTGGTCTCGGCCAACAACCAGGACCAGCACCGCCTCCATGCGCGCTGGGAAAAGGTCAGCCAGTCGCTCCCGACCGGCAAGACCGTCGAGCTGGCCTCCAGCGCGCACGCCATCGATACGCTCGCCGGTGTGCTGATCACCAGCAGCGACGGCCGGATCCGGGTCGACCAGACCTTCGAGGGGCGGCTCGAACGGCTACGCCCCAAGATCCAGCAAACCATTCTCGAACGCCTGCTTCCCGGCGGGTTCGACACAGCCAACCTCTTCACCGGATGAAAGCATGAACGAAGCAAACAGAGTCGGCGTCATCCGCGACATCAACGGCCCCATCGTCACCATCGAACTGCCCGGCGTGCGCAGCGGCGAGCAGGTCAAGATCGGCGAACTGGGGCTCTTCGGCGAGGTCATCTCGCTGCGCGGTCACCAGGCCGTAGTCCAGACCTACGAATCGACCGACGGGGTGCGACCCGGCGAACCCGCTATCGGCATCGGCTGGCCGCTCTCGGTCGAGCTGGGGCCGGGACTCATGGGCGGCATCTTCGACGGGGTGCAGCGTCCCCTGTCCAAGATCGCGCTGGAATCGGGCGACTACATTCGACGCGGTATCTCCATCCCCGCGCTGGATCGCTCCAAGCAGTGGGAGTTCGAGCGCACGGCAGGACTAGAGGCCGGCGCCAAGATCGGCCCAGGCACCGTGCTCGGCACGGTCCAGGAGACCCAGACCATCCTCCATCGCATCCTGGTGCCACCTGGCGTCGCGGGCGAGCTGGAAGAGATCGCCCCGTCCGGCGCCTACGACATCGAATCCACCATCGCCCGGGTACGCGACGCCAAGGGCAACGACCACCGGCTGAGCATGTATCAGCGCTGGCCGGTACGCAAACCACGTCCCTATCTACGTCGCGACGACGGCATCGCGCCGCTCATCACCGGCCAGCGCGTCATCGACAGCTTCTTCCCCCAGCTCAAGGGCGGCAAAGGCGCGGTCCCCGGCCCCTTCGGCGCCGGCAAGACCGTGGTCCAGCAGCAGATCGCCCGCTGGTCCAACGCCGATATCGTCATCTATGTCGGCTGCGGCGAACGCGGCAACGAGCTGGTCGACGTGCTCGAAACCTTCCCCCAGCTCGACGACCCCTACTCCGGCCGCAAGCTGATGGAGCGCACATTGCTGGTCGCCAACACCTCCAACATGCCGGTGGTGGCTCGCGAGGCATCGGTCTACGTCGGCATGACCATGGCCGAGTACTACCGCGACATGGGCTACGACGTGGTCATGCTCGCCGACTCCACCAGCCGTTGGGCCGAGGCCCTGCGCGAGGTCTCGGGCCGACTCGGCCAGATGCCGGTCGAGGAAGGCTATCCGGCCTATCTCGCCTCGCGCCTCGCCGCCATCTACGAGCGTGCCGGCCGGGTCGAGACCTACAACGCCGGCTCCGGCTCCGTCACCCTCATCGGCGCCGTCTCCCCGCCCGGCGGCGACTTCTCCGAACCCGTGACCAGCCACACCAAGGACATCATCGAGACCTTCTGGGCGCTCTCCAAGGAGCTGGCCGACGCCCGACACTATCCCTCGATCGACTGGGTCACCAGCTTCTCGGGCCACGTCCAGACCGCCGCCCAGTGGTGGCACACGGAGGTCGACCCGAACTGGGAACAACGCCGCGCCGCCGCCCTCGCCCTCCTCGCCCGCGACGCCGAACTCTCGCGCATCGTCAATCTGGTCGGGCCAGAGGCGCTGTCCGATGCGCAGCGCTGGGAGTTGGAAGGGGCCGCGCTCATAAAGGAAGGAGTGCTGCAGCAGAGTGCGCTGGACGAAATCGATACCTTTTGCTCACCGGCCAAGCAGTTTGCTTTGCTGGATCTGGCTATTGGGATCTACCGCAGCGGTGAATCGCTGGTTCAGCTGGGGGTGCCGGTGTCGGAGTTGCAGAATTTGCCGCTATTGGCCAAGATGCGGAGGATCAAGTCGATGTATTCGAGTGAGGAATTGGATCGGATACAGGGGTTTCGGAATGAGGTGGAGAAGACGATGGAGGGGATTCGGATTGAGTATGCGAAGCAGGGTGGGACGGGAGCGGAATAGGTATGGCGCGATTTGAAGCAGAGATTTCGCTGACGATAGGTTTCAGCCTATCATTGATATCTGGACATCCGCCTAGCACCATAACAGGCAAATTCCGCCTAAATCACTGTTAGCTGGCAAATGCGAAAAGTACGTGTATGACTGATGCTGAAAGAATTGTTTGGGGTGCTTTAGCCGGCGTAAGCATATATATAGTCGGCCAACTTCTTTCAAAATTTCTTATTGAGCCGCTACATGAATTGCGGAAGACGGTGGGAGAAGTCCGATTCAACCTAGCATTTTATGCACCAACCATACATACACCCATAGGGAGATCCAAGGAAGCGTCAGCAGATGCGCAGCAAGCGCTAAGGGAGAACTCGTGCAATCTTATTTCCAAATTACATGCAGTACCAATTTATTCGGTTGTTCGGCATCTGTCCTTTGGCGTATTGCCAGAGAGGAAAGCAATAGAAAAAGCAGCAGCTCATCTTCGTGCCTTGTCAACATATGTGTTACAGGAAGGCGAAAAGGCAAACAATAATTCAGAAACCGTCGAGAAACTGGTTTTACGTGTTGAATTACTACTTAACCTTAAACCACTGGAATAAAGAATAGCAGCTAACACGCACCTAAAGCCGATCCCATACTGCGCTCTTAGCTCAGTGCTTTGTTCAACCTCATCGCCGCGCAGTATGGGCCGGCTTAGGTTTAACGTTAGGCGAAGCCCCAGATTATCGGATAGCCTGTTCAGTTCCATGTATACGGAATGTGGCAGATAATCACGCTCGCTTCTGCTAGCCAGCTGGGCTAAGCAATACTTGGGCACTGACATAGATAAGAATCTTGGCTTCACTGCTCTTACGCTCAAACCGATTTACTGAATTTCTACGTTGTTTTTCGTTCAGGAGCAAGAAAATGGCAAGCAGTACAAACGCTACAATTATAGCTGCAGTAATAACCGCTGTAGCGACAGTAATCAGTGCTTTAGGAGGAGCTTACGCTCAGCATTACTTGTCTATACAAAATGCGCCTGAACAAACGATCGCAGGAACTAGCACCTTGGTAGGATTTTCAGAAGAAGCAATAGAGCTGGCAAAATCCCAGAATGTCGCGCCAGAAATAGTACAAAGACTAGACCAAATTAGAGAGCACGCTCGCGCAGTAGAAGCATCTGCAGAACTATTACAGAAACCTGCTGGCGTTGTATCAAATCAAGCCGATTTTTGGCTTCGAATGGATAGTGGCGCTACGCTTGGCGAAACAACATCATTTGGAGTAACAAATCGGCGCTCTAATGGCGTTATTGATGTAGTCGTGAACAACAAAATTGAAAGCAAAGAGCCCGGCGGTCGCGTGGATTTCAAAACACAGTCAGGCGATGCGTGTTTTGCGACTTATATAGGCACTTCTCCTGATAACAGCTTATTTGGATTCAAAGTACACTGTGGAGTAATAAACAAAGAGGCGAGCTAGAATCGCCTAACGAGTGAATCAAAAAAGGGGACAGATTTATTTACCGCTATACTGACATGATGCACAGGCACTCGGATCAGAGCCGGTATTCAGCATGCCAAGAATCGGGCGCATCATTCTTCCGAACTATCCACACCATGTCGTGCAGCGCGGGCACAACCGACAGGTGGTGTTTGCGGAGGAGGCGGATTACCGTTACTACCTCGATACGCTGGAAGCCTTCAAGCAGGTCTATGACGTCAAGGTCTTCGGCTTCTGTCTGATGACGAATCATGTGCACCTGATCCTGCAGCCCGGCGAGGCGATCGCTGATCTCGGGCAGCTCATGAAACGCCTGGCGGGACGCCAGACGCGCTTCGTCAACCGGCAGGAATCCCGGAGCGGAACGCTCTGGGAGGGACGATACAAGTCGAGCCCGATCGATACGGATGCCTACCTGCTCGCCTGTTGCCGCTATGTCGAACTGAACCCCGTGCGGGCGGGGATGACGAGGTGAAAAAGGGGACAGATTTATTTAGCGCTATACTGACATGATACACAGGCACTCGGATCAGAGCCGGTTTCAACATGCCAAGAATCGGGCGCGTCATTCTTCCAAACTATCCACACCATGTCGTGCAGCGCGGGCACAATCGACAGGTGGTATTTGCCGAGGAGGCGGATTACCGTTACTACCTCGACACGCTGGAAGCCTTCAAGCATGTCTATGACGTCAAGGTCTTCGGCTTCTGTCTGATGACGAATCATGTCCATCTGATCCTGCAGCCCGGGGAGGCGATTGCCGATCTCGGGCAGTTCATGAAACGCCTGGCGGGACGCCAAACGCGCTTCGTCAACCGGCAGGAATCCCGGAGCGGAACGCTCTGGGAGGGGCGATACAAGTCGAGCCCGATCGATACGGATGCCTACCTGCTCGCCTGTTGCCGCTATGTCGAACTGAACCCCGTGCGGGCGGGGATGACGGAGTCACCGGCCGCCTACCCCTGGCCGAGCTATCGGTGGCACACTCGGGAAAGCCCGGACTACGACTGGCTCGATGCGGATCCTTGCTACATGGCCTTGAGCGCGAGCGCCGAGGAGCGTGCCCTTCGGTACCGTGAGTTCGTCCATGAAGCGATTCCGGAAGAAGAATGGAATCTGATCCGCGAAGCCTTGCAGCGTGGCCAGTTGACCGGAAGCGACCGCTTCACCGATCAAGTCGAGGCCATGATCGATCGCCGAATCGAGCATCGCAAACCTGGTCGACCGAGAAGAACCAGGTTTGATGACGAGCCGAAGTAAACCCATCCCCTTCGAGTTGCGGCAACGAGGAATACCCATGGCGAAGATATTGCTAACGGGATTCGAGGCGTATGGAAATACACCCGAAAACCCGGCAGAAGCGGTCGCTCAGAGGCTTGATGGTAAGCGTATCGATGAATCGGTAATCGTTCCGCGCATAGTCCCGAATAACTTTTTCGAATGTATCGATTTTGTGTGGGATTCGATTGCCGAAACATCGCCGGACATCGTGGTCATGATGGGTGAATATGGTGGACGTGCGATGGTGACCGTCGAGCGGATTGCCCAAAATT
Organism: Thiorhodococcus fuscus; assembly: GCF_042682685.1. Classification (NCBI taxonomy): domain Bacteria; kingdom Pseudomonadati; phylum Pseudomonadota; class Gammaproteobacteria; order Chromatiales; family Chromatiaceae; genus Thiorhodococcus; species Thiorhodococcus fuscus. The sequence goes on along the minus strand of NZ_JBHUHX010000007.1, from coordinate 2,390 downwards.
TGAACGACTCGACACGATACGGGCTCGCGGACAACAATGGGTGCTCCCTGCAGGGTCAACCGACGGTTGCCGATGGCCCCGCCGCATACTATTCGACGCTGCCCATTCGTGCCATGGTCAAGGCGATGCGAGAGTCCGGCATTCCTTCCGATACATCGGATGTTACGGGCACCTTTTGCTGTAACCATCTGATGTATGGAATCCTTCACCGGATCCACATCAACAGCCTGCCCATTCGTGCGGGATGGATTCATCCCCCCCATCTTCCTAGCGTTGCCGCGCTACCTGAAAATCTCGGGGCTCCGAGCATGTCGGTGGAAACATCCGCAATGGGTGTCGAAATTGGACTGCGGGCTGTCCTCGAGAATCCGAGCGATATCGAGGAGCCAATTCTGTCACGGCTCCAGATTTAGCGAAAAGGTATTCAAAAATACGACAAATTCATTTTACAGAAAAAGAGTATACATCGCTCAATGAGAAAATAACCACTGCAAGAACATAGTTCACTGAGCCAGCGCCCCTTTCTTCCGAAAGATGAGCTGTGGCAAACGCTTCGGCTTCTGCCTAATGACGAACCATGTACATCTGATCCTGAAACCCGACGAGACACATAATCACACGAAACAAAAAGAGAAGTAAAAAATGTTCGAAATAGATCATCTTATGATTGAAACTACTGATCCTCTGAAAATTGCCAGCAATGTAGCAGAACAACTAGGTTTGCCTTTTGCATGGCCTTTGATAGAAAAAAACGAATACACCAGCATTGGCGTGAATTTTGGCGATATAAACATCGAATTCATAAATTTTAGATTCAGGTTTGGCATTGAAGGAAAGAAATTCAAAGGATTCAGTGGCATCGCATTCAAGAGCGCAACGTCTCTAGACGATTCCCTGAAGCGATTGAGCGCTGCAGGGATAAATTACAGGGTAGGAGAAGATTGCGAGGCCCACACGACCATTATCATGGAAGAAACTCAAGTTTTCCCTACATTTTTTCTTGTCAAATATCATTTTGACACTAACGGTTGGACTAAACGCCTTGAAAATGAATTTTCCGAATGCGCTGGAGGCAAGCATCATATCGAAAGGTTAAAATCGGTATCAATAAAAAATCAAATCCCAGTCAGTCTGGAAAATGAATTCCAAATCAATGGCGGCAGCAAAAATCAAATTTTCTTTGAATCGAGAACAGGTAAAAAAACTGTCCTTTCTGATTTGATTGAAAACTTGGAGATAATAATCGCATAACAAAAATCAGCCGCGCCTAAAAACCGCTGCGCGTTTTGGGATCGACTGATTTATGCTTTATGTGCATCACAAAAACAGAAAAACTATCGTGACATACATTAACACTAATCGAAACAATTGGAACCAGCGGACTAAAATTCATTTTCGTTCAAAATTTTATGATGTTGAAGGTTTTCTAAATGGCGCCTCATCACTCAATAATATTGAACTATCTGAACTTGGAAATGTAAAAGACAAAACGCTGCTTCACCTTCAATGCCATTTTGGTTTGGACACTCTCTCATGGGCACGAGAAGGCGCAATAGTTACAGGCGTGGACTTTTCTGACGAAGCAATCAGAAAAGCACATTACCTGAAGACAGAAACGCGTTTGGACGCGCGATTTTTATGCGCGGACATTTATGATTATGGAAGAGAAATACATTCCAAATTCGACATTGTATTTACATCATACGGTGCAATTTGCTGGCTTCCCGACTTGCAGGAATGGGCAAACATTATTGCAGACTGTCTTGAAACAAATGGCACGTTCTACATGGTTGAATTTCATCCTTTCAATGATCTCTTCGCGGGATATTCGTATTTTGGCAAAACCGAACCTGATTTCGAAGAAGATGGGACATACACGGAAAACAGCGAAAACTTCAAATCATCCATTTACACCTGGCCTCATTCGTTAAGCGACGTGATCACCTCATTGATAAATGCCGGCATAGAAATTAGACAATTTAACGAGTTCCCTTACAGCCCGTATAATTGCTTTGACCAGATGGAAGAAAAAGAACCGGGTAAATTTTATCTCAAACATAACAATCAGGATCTTCCATTACTTTTTTCCATTAAAGGCACCAAATCACACAATCGTACAAGAGCGGGTATTTAGCCTGCCCCTCTCTCAAACACAAAGGCGACGCTGAGCCTGCGGCAAAAACCCTTTGGAGAAGACGTGACCAACGGGATCAAATTCGCTAGGTAAGCTCATGGCTTATTGAAAATGCACGCAATGAGATGAGTTAGGCCAACGGCAAAACCGCACAGCCCACTCATGACTGACATCATAATTCATTGCAACACTCAACAACCACCAGCTAAAGCTGGTGGGTTGAAGCTACGGACTGAAAGTCCGGATACGGGTCGAT
>NZ_JBHUHX010000006.1:0-30800 GCF_042682685.1 Thiorhodococcus fuscus | reverse complement strand
TTGCAAAAGGCTTCAAAGATAAATCTGACCGCCTAAAGGCGGTGGTTTTAACCCTGCTTCGGACAATAAAGTCGGCACCTGCTTCTCTAGCTCGAACACCTACATCGGTTATTTCGATCCGACTAAATGCTATACCTACACAGGCGTGCCGAGTGACCGATATCTCTCGCAATCGAGTTGGAAGCTGGAGAAGGCCGATAGCTATCAAAACAGCAACCGGCCTAGCGCTGCATTCGATGGCGATCCATCGACCTTCTGGCACACCCAGTGGAGCCCCAACTCGCCCAAACATCCGCATTACATCATCATTGATCTCGGCAAGACCGAGACGATCAAGGGATTTGAGTACGTCCCCCGACCATCGGGAGAAAATGGCACCATCGGGAACTACGAGTTCTACGTCAGCAGCAGTTCCTCGCTTCCAAACGCGAGTGCGCTAGCCGCTAGCGGCTCATTCAGCTATGGAACTACTGGCGATACGCAGGAGGTGATCTTCGACACGGCGAAATCGGGTCGTTACATCATGCTGCGAGCCCTGAGCGAGGTTAATGGCAATGCATGGACCAGCGTGGCCGAACTGCGTCTGATCCAAAACACCGGCCCAGCTTACTACTTCGCCCCAAACGGCGAGGTTTCAAACGGAAGTTGCGGTGGCAGCAAATGGAGTGGCAATTTCCTCAACTGGGCCACCATGACCGCGATTGACGAATTCATACATACCATGACAGGAGGCAACCGGATCTACGACTCCAAAACCCAGGTCATTGTCGAACGGGCGCGAAAACAGAGCAACGATTCCTGGTTCCCCTACAAAAAGATTACCTCCCATCTCAATGATGTCACGCCCTACAGCTCCAATACCGGCGCTTTGTGGATCTACAACTCCGCCTATGGTTTCAATATCTCCACCAAATCCGACTCGGCCGCCGCTGCGAGCGGAACTGGATACATAGGGTCATTCAACGTCAAGGTCGAGGTCTGCAATCAAACCGAGGGCGTCGAGAGCAACTGCACCAAATACACGGACGGATCAGGCATCTGGTACAAGCCGGAAGGCCTAATGCAACGCAACATGCAGCGGATGCGCTTCGGGATCATGGCCTATTCCAACGACAACGACCAAAACCGCGACGGTGGCGTACTACGTGCCCCAATGAAATATATCGGACCGACACTCCCCTCCGGAGAGGTCAATCCGGACAAGGAATACACTTTGGAAGGTGCGTACATCGACAATCCGGAGGGTTACTCGGGCGGAAACAGCGGCGTCCTCAACTATTTAAACATGTTCCACAAGGCCGGATACAAGCAATACGACCCGGTCAGTGAACTCTTCTACGAGTGCCTGAATTATTACAAGCACCGAGGGCCGACCAGGACCTTCTATGAGAATCTGACAAATACGGAGAAAGGCGGATTCCCTGTCTATACAGACTCCAACTCCTGGAAGGATCCAATCCTCTATTGGTGTCAAACCAATTACATCATCGGCCTCAACGACGCCAACCCCTGGCTCGACAAGAAACTGCCCGGCACATGGTTCGCGAGCGGCTCAAACTGGTGCGATCGGCCCAGCGCTGGAGTCGGAGACTGCGGCCTGCCTAGCAACCCGGATCCGGACATCAATGTCACATCGCTGACGAACAAGGTCGGCGCATTCGAGAGTCGGGGCAAAATCGGCGAAGATCTAGCATCCGGCGCTGGCGGACGCTACAACAGCAACTACATCGCCGGACTTGCCTATTACGCCAATACCAACGATATCCGCGACACCCTGAAGGGCACGCAGACCGTCACCACCTTCATGATCGACTCTCAGGAGTACTCCTCATCTCCAACCCTCGGCAACAAGAACGTCCTCTGGCTGGCAGGCAAATACGGCGGCTTCGTGGACGCGAATGGAGACAACGAGCCGCAACAAGGCGAATGGGACTCCGACAGCGACGGAGAACCGGACAACTATGTGCTAGCCACCAGCCCAACCAAGATGGTCAACGCGCTCGAAAAGGCATTTAGCGTCGCGACTGCCGGTCTCAAATCATCCCAGGCCGCCGCCTCGGTCGGACTTAACACCCGCACCGGTCTCGGCGCTGTCTATCAGTCCGCCTACGTCACGTCCTACCAAGACACCACGACTGCGGCCAACCGAGTGGAATGGATCGGTGAGATCAAGATGGCTCCGATCAACGCGGATGCGTCCATCGGGAGCGTCGCTTGGAATGCGCTTGATGTCTTGAAATCGGTCGATCAGCCGACCCAGAACCGCACCTGGGACAGCGCGGATGCCAGGAAGCGTTACGTCTTTACCTGGTTGGACGAGGACCTCGACGGCGCCGTCGATACGGGGGAACAGATCATCCTCGACAGCAGCGCTGTCGACTCGGACACGTACCCCTTCTTCGACCTGGTCTCCGTCTCCGACAAGACGAATACCACGGCCATGTCCGCTGCACTCACGACTGTGACCGAATTGGTCGATTTCATTCGTGGCGATACCACCGGTGCCAACGTGCGCAACCGCACCGCCGATTTCGATGGAAACGGTGTCACCGAACGTCTGTTGCTGGGCGATATCGTCCACTCCCAGCCGGTAGCCGTGGGCAAACCCTCCGAGGACTTCGACCTACTCTACGACGACGTGACCTATGCAGGCTTCAAGGTGCAGTATAAGAACCGTCGGACTGTCGTCTACGTGGGCGCCAACGACGGCATGCTTCATGCTTTCAACGCGGGCTATTACGACGGCTCTAGCTACTCCACCTCGGGCAGCGGAGCGGCTCATGCACTGGGCGCGGAACTCTGGGCCTACGTTCCCTTCAACCTCCTGCCGCATCTCAAGTGGCTGGAGTCAACGGCCTACGACCATACCTACTATATGGACGGCCCCATCAAGGCATTCGATGCCAAGATATTCACGGAGGATGCCGACCATCCCGACGGCTGGGGAACCGTTCTAGTGGCCGGCATGCGCCTGGGCGGCTCACCCATGACGGTCGACACGGGTGATGACGGATTCGGCGATAGCGACCCCTCGGACGACCACGAGTTCGCCTCCGCTTGGGTGCTGCTCGACGTAACCAATCCAGAAAAACCTGCGACTGTACTCGCCGAAATCAAAGACCCGAATAGCCCTTTCGCAACGGGAATGGGCTATTCCTTCAGCGAGCCAGCCGTTTTCACGATACGTGAGAACGACGACAGTCCAAATGACTGGTATTTGGTCTTTGGCAACGGACCAAACAGCTTGGCAACGGTAAATTCGGACCAGCCAGCCAAGCTCTACGTCTACAAGCTCAACGAGAATGACCGCGGATTCGTGGACGATTACGATCCGCTCGTCCTCAGCCCGAACCACACCGGCTTCGTCGGCGCCGTAACCAGCGTCGACTGGAACCTCAACTACAAGGCCGACACCCTTTATTTCGGCACGACCGGCTCGGGAACAGGGGCAGGCCGTTTTTTCAAGATCGAACTGGGCGAGGATACCGATCCGTCGAATTGGGAATTGACCGAAATCATCAATCTTGGCGCACCCGTATCGATGAAGCCGACGGTCACCGTAGACAACCAGAACAAGCATTGGGTCTATTTCGGGAGCGGCCGGCTCGAAACGGATTCCGACACCTCGCTTACCCAGCAGGAATATATCCTGGGCATTCGCGACGAGGCAGGCGATGAGTACCCGATCAGCCTCTCAGACCTCAAGGACGTAACGGACATCGTTGTGTACAGCAATGGCTCCGTCGAAAACGCCTACGAAAATGGAAACAGCATCGGCACTCTCTCGGCATTGGACGCGGTCATCAATACATCACTTCAGCCTGACGGTACACACAAATATTTCGGCTGGTACCGTAAGCTGGACAAAGACACCACCGACCCCAGCGAACGCAATCTTTCACGACACTCATTGCTGGGCGGAGCGCTGATCACCACGACCTACCAGCCAGACCTCGACCTCTGCACGCTCGGCGTCAGCTATCTCTACGCCCTCTACTACCGGACTGGGACGGCCTACAGCAACAGCAATGCGACAGGCGGATTCCTGGGGTACGGAAGCGCAGGCACAAATGGCAAGTCGGCCGCTCACGTGCGCGTGGAGATCGCCCAAGGCATCGCCATGTCGCCCGCGCTGCATATCGGCGAGGTAACTGAAAAAAATACAGCAACCGATCAGGTCACAGCCGTCGTGCAGGACTCCAACGCCAACATCCACACCCAAACGCTCGAAACCGAACGCGCGCTGGAATCGGGGGAGATCTCATGGCGCGAAATCGGAACCTCATATTGAACTTGACGAGGATGGTCGAACAATGAGAAATCGCTTGCTCGGATTCACCCTGATCGAACTCATGATCACGGTCGCAATCATCGCCATCCTGGCGACAATCGCCTACCCATCTTATCGGGAACACCTCCAACGATCCCGCAGGACGGTAGGCGAATCAGCCCTCACCGAAATCGCCTCCAAGATGGAAGCCTATCGGTTCCGCAATAAGACCTACACCCAGAATCTCGGCGATCTGGGATACGCGACCAGCGGAAACAATGCCTGGAACACCTTTCCGACGGAGGCATCCTCAACCGAGAATTACTATCGCGTCCAGGTCGTCGCGGCCACCACAGACTGCCCGATCGCCAGTTGCTTTCTGCTCCTGGCAGCCCCCCAGAACTCCCAGGCGAGCGATCTCTGGCAGTTCCGTCTATGGAGCACCGGTCGCAAGCAAAGCAGAGAGGGGACGTCAGGAAGCTGGGGCAGCGGCTGGGCGAATCATTAACGGGCGCAACTTCGAAGCCTGGTAGACCCACCACACCACCGGGCTCCCGGCGTGCAGGAAAAGTGTACGAATGGACGCCCCGCATTACGGATAAGATTACAATCATTTCAAACACTATGCTCCGCGACCTCGTGCGCCGATTGAGATCGGCCCTCCTCCCTGCCTCGACCATCCTAGCTACCTGTGCCTAACCTACAGTCATCCCCCCTCCTCGCCGCCCTCCCCATGGGCGCGCTCATCCTGGATCACCGGCTCTCCGTGCTAGAGGTGAACGACGCCTTTCTGGACCTATTGGAGCACACCCGAGAACAGGTGTCGGGGACGACATTTGAAGACTTGCTACTCACCCCGATCGACGAAGCCCTGACCACGCTTCTGAGCGACGACGCCACGCAGCGGCTGGAACTGGACGTCCGCTTTACCCTTCAGCGCGGCGGAATCTTGTCCGCTTCGATCTCAGTCTCGCGCATACCGGATTCGGCCGAGAATCCTCCAAGACTCCTGGCGATCGTTCTCCGCCACGCGATGGACCAAACGGATGTCAAACCCACCACCGCAGCGGACGAAGTGCTATCACTGATCCAAGCTGCCAGTTGGGAGCTGGAACTTGCGACCGAACGCATCTACGCCCCGAAAACCTGGTGCGATCTTTGGGGGTTTTCGCCGGATGAAACGATCGATCACAACGACGCCATCCAGCGGATCCTGCCAGCGGATCGCGAGCAGGTGCTCGCTGCCCTCCGGCATGCATGCGAAACAACAGAGCCCATCAGCATCCGCTTTCGCGTCCCTGACGCGAACGGCGAGATACGCTGGTTCGAATCCACCGGCCAGATGAAAACCACTGAGGGTTCGTTGACCGGCAGGATGTACGGCGTGGTCATGGACATCACGGAGCGCTGCAAGATCGATCAGGCGCTCGCGCGCTACGCCGATATCGTGTCCTCGTCCCCGGATCGAATCGCCTACGTCGACAGAGGCTGCCGTCTGCTTGCCGCAAACACGCCCTTCCTACGCGCGGCCCACCGATTGCAGGCCAGGAATAATATCGGTTACCCCTTTAAGGATGTCTGCGGCGACGGGCCATTGACCGCCCTGCTCTACCGCAGCCTGGGCCGCTGTCTCGATCGCCAAGACATCGTCGTCGAGGACATCCGCGAAATCGGACGAAACGGCCTGCCACGCGATGCCGAGGTTCGCCTCTTCCCCCATCTCGACGATCAGGGAGCCGTGGCGGGGATCGTCATCAATATCCGCGACGTCACCCAGCTACGCGGGTCCGAACTCCGTCTGCGCCAGTCGGCCGCTGTCTATGCCTCCACCTCGGAGGGCGTCGTCATCACGGATGCGGATGGCACCATCGTCTCCGTGAATTCGGCCTTTTCGCAGATCACCGGATACACGGCAGCCGAGGTCGTCGGCAACAAGCCGAATCTGCTGAACTCCAATTGGCACCCCAAACGTTTTTTCGTGCGCATGTGGCGGCAACTGCTTCGGAGCGGTTTCTGGCAAGGCGAGATCTGGAACCGTCGCAAGGACGGCGAGATCTATTGGCAAAAGCTGACCATCCGCAGCATTCAGGACTCGCGCAACCGAGTGGTGAATTTCGTCGGCGTCTTTGCCGAGAGCACCGCAAACCTCGGCTCGGCCCCGCGACGGGCCGAGCACCTGATCCATTACGACGCACTGACCAAACTGCCCAACCGGTTGCTGTTCGAGTCGCGACTGGATCATGCGCTTGAGCTGGGACAACACAAGGGCGCGCTGATCGCAACCCTGCTGGTGGATCTTGACCGCTTTTCGCACATCAATAGCAGTCTGGGGCATCACATCGGCGACGAACTCCTGCGCGCGATCGCCTTCCGTCTACGCGAGACCGTCCGACCCTCCGATACCCTGGCGCGACTGCGCGCGGACCAGTTCGCCCTGATCATCGAGGATATCGCCGACCCCAAGGAGGTCGAGGAGATCGCCCGCCGGCTTCAGTCCACGCTCGGGGCGACCATCTGGGTCAACGGCCACGAGATGTTCGTCACCGTCAGCATCGGCATCGCCTTCAATACGGGATCCGACATCGAGCGACAAACGATCATCGCCCGCGCCGAATCGGCACTGCGCCTCGTCAAGCGCCAGGGTCGCAATGGCTTCCGCATCGCGACCGCAGGACCCGCCGAACCCATCAACGACCAACAGGGCATGGTCGAGCTGATGAGAAACGGACTTCGCAAGAACGAATTCAAGGTGCTCTACCGCATCGGGCACAATCTGCTGACCAAGGACTGCAGCGCCGTCCAGGCCAGACTCCACTGGACGCAGCGCGAGCAGGGACTGATTCCTCCCGAGCGCTTCCCACTGCTGACCAATGACAGCGGTCTGCTCCTGGAATTGGGCCAGCTGACCCTGCACACCGCCTGCGAACAACTGCAGGCGTGGCTCTCGCGGGGACTGGCAGTGGAATCGATGCTGATCGGCATCTCGGAGGCTCAGCTCGTCCGTAGCGATCTGATCAAGACGCTCACCCTTTTGGTCAAGGAGAATCCCTTGATCGCGCACCGGCTGGAACTCGAATTCAGCGAGTCGCTGCTAGTGAAGCACCGCGAGCAGATCGCCGAGGTCTTCAGCGGAGCGAATCGCCTCGGGATCCTCACCAGCCTCTCCGAGGTCGGAGCCGGTTGGACCGCGCCCGCCGTACTCCAGCGACTGCCGATCAAAACGCTCGGCATTCATGCGGATTTCGTCGAGTGCCTCTCGGACTCGGTGCACGACCAGGCCGTGGTTCAGGCCGTCATCAACATGGCTCAGGCACTCAACCTCAGCACGCGCGCCGATGGAGTCCGCTCGGACAAGCAATTCAACCTGCTGTCGAACATGGGCTGCAACCAGGCCCTGGGCGACCTGTGCGGCGAACCGCTCTGCGCCGCTGAGATACAGACGTTTCTGGACCCGAACAGCGCGCCCAGTCGCTCGCCGACCTACAAAAGTTGAGCCACTGAGTCTCGCTCCTTGCACCCCCCCGGCGAGACGTGTCTAATCGATACAGTCCGCACTGCCGAACGAGCCTCTTTATGTCAGTCCCCGATCTTGCGCCCATACCCGAATCCTCGGGTCTGGTCGATGCCTACACTCCGCTTGCCGACTGCTTCGACGAGATGCGCACCGCCGAGGGCGAGGTGCGTCCGCACTGGCAGTACCTGCTGGACGCGCTGCGCACGCTCGGCCCGACCGGGATAGAAGAGCGCTGGCGCGAGGCGTCCCGGCTCATTCGCGACAACGGGGTCACCTACAACCTCAATGGCGACCCGCGCGGCATGTCGCGCCCCTGGGAGCTAGATCTGCTCCCGCTGCTGATCCGCAGCGAGGAGTGGGCCGAGCTCGAGCGCGGACTCATCCAGCGCGCCGAGCTGTTCAACCTCATTCTCGCGGATCTCTATGGCCCGCGCGAGCTCCTGCGACTGGGTCTGCTGCCCGCCGAACTGATCGACGGCGACCCCGGTTATCTCCTGCCTTGCCACGGCATCGAGGTCTCGGGCGGACGCCCCCTCATCCAGTATGCCGCCGACCTCACCCGCACCCCGGACGGACGCTGGCGCGTCATCGGCGACCGCACCCAGAGTCCGCTCGGTGCCGGCTACGCGTTGGAGAACCGAGTGGTACTCTCACGCGTCATCCCCAGTCTGTTCCGCGACTCGCACGTGCATCGACTGGCCGGATTCTTCCGCTCCACGCGCCAAACCATGGCGCGGCTCGCGCCCCATCGAGGCGACGAGGCACGCGTCGTGGTGCTCACGCCCGGCCCGCAGAACGAGGCCTATTTCGAACACGCCTATCTCGCCAACTATCTGGGCTACACCCTGGTTCAAGGCGGCGACCTCTCGGTGCGCGACGGGGCCGTCTGGCTACGCACGCTTGGCCGGCTGGAACGCATCGACGCCGTGCTGCGTCGCGTCGACGACGCCTGGTGCGATCCGCTCGAACTGCGCGAGGACTCGCTGCTGGGCGTGCCCGGATTGGTTCAGGCCGCACGGGCCGGAAACGTGATGCTGGCCAACGCGCTGGGCAGTGGCGTGCTGGAGCAACCGGCCTTCATGGCCTTCCTGCCAGCGCTCTGCCAGCGCCTGCTCGGTGAGTCCCTGCTGCTCCCCGACATCCCGACCTGGTGGTGTGGCGACCCGGACTCGCTCGCTCAGGTGCTGGACGACCTCGACCGCCTGACCATCCGTTCCTGCACCCGCACACCCAATCAGCTCCCGCTGTTCCCCGCCGCGATGGAGCCTGCCGCGCGTGACGCGCTGATCGCCGCGATCAAGCGCAATCCAGGCGGCTATATCGCCCAGGAGCGCATCCAGCCCTCCACGGCCCCGGCCCTGATCGGACAACGGCTCGAACCCCGACCGAGCGTGCTGCGCACCTTCCTGATCGCCGAGGAGGAAGGTTACGCGGTCATGCCGGGCGGACTCGGACGCGTGGCCCTGAGCCATGACGCAACGCTGCTTTCGACCCAACTCGGCGGGCTGGGCAAGGACGTTTGGGTGCTGGCCTCCGAGCCCGAGCGCCAGGAGAGCCTGCTGCCCACCGCCGAGATGCAGACCCCAGCCGTCATCCAGGAAAGCGCCGTCTCCAGCCGCGTCGCCGACAATCTGTTCTGGATCGGACGCTATGCCGAGCGCGCCGAGGGCCTGGTGCGGCTGCTGCGCATCACCATCTTCAAGTTCTCCGAGCGCGGTGATTACCGAATCTCCGAGGGCAACGCCTCCTGTCTGCGCTCGCTGCTGGAGGCGATCACCAACCAGACCCAGTCCCTTCCCGGCTTCATCGGCAAAGGCGCCGAAAAGCGTCTGATCGATCCGGTTCCCGAACTGCTCGCGCTCATCTCCGACCGCACCAAGGTCGGCGGACTCCCGCGCACGCTGGAGGCATTGGGGCAGGCGGCCTACTCGGTGCGCGACCGTCTTTCGGTCGACACCTGGCGCATCATCAGCGACATCGAGCGACTGCTCGGCAGCCTCTCGGAGCACCCGCCGACCCAGCTCTCCCAGGCGCTCGACGAACTCGACCCGCTGGTCACCTCGCTGGTCGCCTTCTCCGGCCTGAGCCAGGAGAACATGACGCACAACGAGGGCTGGCATTTCCTCGAAACCGGCAGACGGCTCGAACGCGGAACCTCCATCGCAAGCCTGCTGCAATCCACCCTGGTACCCGTGGCGAGCGAGCAGGACGAGAACATGCTGATCGAGGCGGTGCTGGGGATCAGCGACAGCCTTATCACCTACCGCCGCCGTTACCGAGGCGGCACCCGTGTCGGCGCGCTGCTGGATTTGGTGCTCCAGGACGAGGGCAATCCACGCGCCCTCGCCTATCAGTTCGCCATGCTATCCAAGCTGGTCGCCGATTTGCCCAAGGGCGATCTGGCGATGGGACGCACACCGGCCGAAAAGGTGGTGCTCAAGAGCCTGACGGACATTCGACTCGCCGAGATCAATCAGCTCATCCAGGTCGAAAAACAGGGGCTGCGCCGAACCGCGCTCGCCAAGATGCTGATCAACCTCGACCAGGGACTGGCCGCGCTCTCCGACGCCATCACCGCCCAATACTTCCGTCACGAAGAACAACCACACAGCCTGTTGCGCCGGACAGGGACGACTCCCTCATGAAGTTCCGCATTCAGCACGTCACACGCTACGAATACGCAGAGACCGTCTCGCTCTGCCATAGCATCGCGCACCTGAAACCTATCCAGTCGCGTCGACAGCAATGCCTGACATCCACCGTCAGAGTCAGCCCCTGGCCGGCCGTCACACGCGAACACGAGGACTTCTTCGGCAACCGGGTCAGTTATTTCTCGATACAGCAGGCCCATGACGCCCTTGAGGTGACGGCTCAGAGCGAGGTCGAGGTCACGCCCTTCGCACTGCCCGAGGGAGACAAAACACCGAACTGGGAGCGCGCCATCGAGCGTCTGTACGACAAGGGCGACGGTCTCATGGTCGAGGCCCGTATCTTCACCCTGCCCTCGCCACAGATCCCGCTGGACCCGGCCGCGCGCGACTATGCAGCCGTTTCCTTCACTCCGGGCCGCCCCATTCTGGAGGCCACGCTCGACCTCATGGGGCGCATCTATCACGAGTTCGAGTACGACCCCGCCTCGACCACCGTGACGACTCCAGTCGCCGAGGTGATGGCGAATCGTCGCGGCGTCTGCCAAGACTTCGCCCATGTCGCCATTTCGGGACTACGCGGACTGGGCGTCGCCGCGCGCTATGTCAGCGGATATCTGGAAACCCTGCCGCCGCCCGGTCAGGTCAAGCTCCAGGGAGCGGACGCCTCCCACGCCTGGTTCTCGGTCCTGATCCCGGACATCGGCTGGGTCGATTTCGACCCGACCAACGACCAGGTACCGGCCGAACAGCACATCACGACCGCCATCGGACGCGACTTCCAAGACGTCACGCCGCTGCGCGGGATCTTCTATGGCGGCGGAACGCAAGACCTGATGGTCGCGGTGGACGTCGATCGCATCGAAGAAACACCGGCGGCTTGACGCCCCGTAGCCCGGATGACGCAGAGCCCAATCCGGGGACATCAGGTCCGACGTCAGACCGGTTTCGTCCCGCCCCGATGGCGCGCGATCAGACGCACGTAGTTGTCGGCCACGTAGTCCAGGTATTCGAGCTCGCGATCGGTCAGTGCGCGCACACGTCGAGCGGGGGCGCCGAGCCAGAGGAATCCACCGTCGAGCACCTGCCCCGGCGTCACCAAGGAGCCCGCGCCCAGCATGGTCCGAGGCTTGAGAACGGCCCGATCCAGAACACGGGCGCCGATGCCGACCAGACAATGGTCCTGGATCTCGCAGCCATGCAGCACCACCTGATGACCGACCGTCACCCCATCATGAACGATGAGCGGCGCGCCGCCCGGCATGAAGCGGCTTTCGTGCGAGACATGCAGCACGCTTCCGTCCTGGATATTGGTCCGCGCACCGATCTCGATGCGGTGGATGTCGCCGCGCACCACGCAGAGCGGCCAGATGGAAGACTCGGCAGCCAAGGTCACGTCGCCGATGACCACAGCGGTGTCATCCACCCAGGCATCTTCGGCGATCCGAGGTGAGCGGCTCTCGAAGGGGCGGATATTCGGGCGCATGGCACTATCTCTGTCTCCAACTCGGCTCATGGCAGCCACTCCGGCCATTCTGATGTCATGATTCGGCCCTCTTAATTCGATACTGAACGGAAAAGTCGGATGCGTTCTTTGCTCAAGGTCCTGGGTTGGCTGCTGACCCCAATGCTACTCCTGGCACTGGTCCTGGGGGTCACGGTGTATCACGACCGCCACGCGGTGGTCCCCGAGGACGAGAGCCTCACCGCCGGGGAGCGCGCCTGGACCAGGAACTGGCTGCTGCAACATCGCCCATCGGCCAACAAACCCGGCCAGTGGATCCACCTGGACCTGTCCGAGCGCGAGCTCAACCTGATCGCCAACGAACTGCTCGACAAGCTCGGCCCCGGACAGACGCGAATCCATCTCGACGACGGCAGGGCCCACATCAAGCTCTCGCTGTCACTGCCCTGGGATCTGGTCCAAGGCTATCTCAACCTGCAATTCGACCTGGTCGAAACCGGGCATCTGCCGGTCATCGAATCGGCCCGTCTGGCCGGGCTCCCCATTCCCAGCTCGCTGATCCAGTCGCTGGCCGACCGCGCCCTGTCGTCCGTCGACCACAGCGAGCTGCTGCGCGATCTCAGCATCGAGCCGGATCATCTCGCCCTGACCTACGCCTGGCGCCCGGATCTGGTGGAGCGCATCGGCAGTGGAATGCTGGCTGCGGCCGACCTGCCACGGCTGTTGCGCTATCAGGAGGAGCTGAACCGCTGGGCCAGCGAACATCCACGGCCCCGGAACATCCCGCTCGCGGATCTGCTGTCCCATCTCTTCGCCACGGCGGGCGAGCGCTCGAAGAACGCGGATCCGATCCAGGAGAACCGCGCTGTGTTCATGGTCCTGGCGGCCTACGTCAACGGTCAGACCATCCGCGACCCGAGCCGAGAGAGCGACCCCAAGGTCTCCACGCGCCCGCGTACCGTGGTGCTACGCGGCAGGCACGATCTGAGCCAGCATTTCGCCGCCTCGGCAGCGATCGCCATCCAGGGCAGCGGCACCTTCTCCGGCCTGATCGGCTGGTACAAGGAGATGTCGGACTCCAAGGGTGGCAGCGGATTCAGCTTCCCGGACATGGCGGCCAATCGCTCCGGAATCCGGCTAGCAAAGCTCGCGACCGACAGTCCGGAGGGCGCACGCTGGCTCCAGCACGCCGCCGCCCAGGGACTCACCGAGGACGACTTCATGCCGCGCATCGACGGTCTGCCGGAGGGCATGGACCGACAGACATTCATCACCGATTTCGGCGACGACAAGGCGCGTCGCTATCGCGAGACGATCACCCACATCGACCAGCGTATCGACGAGCGCCCGCTGTACCGACAACCGCAGAGCTGATGAAAGTACCAGCCGCCAGCCGCCAGCCGCCAGCCGCCAGCCGCCAGCCGCCAGCTAATGTAAAAGCCCGCCGCTGAAGGCCGGCAGCTCTCCCTGACATCAAGGCGTCCGGGCGACGGCCCAGACATCGATCCGCTCGGCTCCGGCCCGACGCAGCACGCGACTCAGCTCGACGACCGTGCTGGCGGTGGTGACCACGTCGTCGATGATCGCCACATGCGACCAGCCGAACGGCGCTCGAGCGCTGAAGGCGCGGCGCAGGTTGCGCCGTCGGGCGCGCTCGTCGAGCCCGGCCTGGGGCGGGGTCGAGGCGATCCGCGCACAGCAATCAGGATCGACCTCAAGCGCCAGCTCGCGTCCCACCACGCGGGCGATTTCAAGCGCCTGATTGTAGCCGCGCTCCCGGAGTCGTCGCGGATGCAGGGGGACCGGCACCAGCGCATGCGGCATCGAGAGCCCCCTCGCGCCCACCTCGACGGCCAGACACTGACCGAGCAATCGGACCAGATTGAGGCGCCCCTCGAACTTGGCCCCACCGACGAGGCTCGTAACCTCGGCCTCGTAGCGGAAGGCCGTCATACAGCGATCGAAGGGCGGTTCGCGCGTCTGACAACGCCCGCAGAGCGTTCCCGAAGGGACCGGAGACGCGAATGGAAGGGCACAACGGGCGCAGCAAATCCGATTGCGCGGCAGATCCGCATCGCACCCGGCGCAGAGATCGCGCCCTGCGTCGCCCGGAGCGCCGCAGAGCACGCATGTCGGCGGAAAAAACCATGAAATCAGCTGATTGGACAGCCTGACAGGCATCATCCCAACCCTCAAAGACCAATCGGCGCGACAGACTTGTAAACCAAGACAACAAAGGATTGGTTGACAAGTCGCCCACACATCCTAGGATACTGCCGCTTTTCCAGTCGCGATCCGCACTCGGCTCGCCCCATTCGACACCATCATCGCCCATGTCTTCTTCCGAATTCACTCCCATCGTCCGTCACGACTGGTCGATCGAGGATATCCAAGCCATCCTCGACCAGCCCTTCAACGATCTGCTGTTCCGCGCCCAGGGCGTCCATCGCGCCGGATTCGATCCGAACCGCATCCAGGTCAGTTCGCTGCTCAGCATCAAGACCGGGGCCTGTCCCGAGGACTGCGGCTATTGCAGCCAGAGCGCCAAGCACGGCACCGAGGTCGAGCGCGAGCGTCTGATGCCGGTCGAGGATGTCCTGGCGGCCGCCCGCACCGCGCGCGAGCACGGCGCGACCCGCTTCTGCATGGGCGCCGCCTGGCGCAATCCGAGCGACAAGAATCTGGATCAGGTCGTGTCCATGGTCGAGGGCATCCATGCGCTGGGCATGGAGACCTGCGTCACGCTCGGCATGCTGACCGCGCCCCAGGCACGCCGCCTCAAGGACGCCGGGCTCGACTACTACAACCACAACCTGGACACCTCGCCCGAATACTACGGCCAGGTCATCACCACCCGCACCTATCAGGACCGACTCGATACCCTGGAGCACATCCGCGCCGTGGGCCTCAAGACCTGCAGCGGCGGCATCCTCGGCATGGGCGAGTCGCGCCGCGATCGCGCCTCCATGCTGCGCCAGCTCGCCAATCTGCCGGCCCATCCGGAGTCCGTCCCCATCAATCTGCTGGTCCAGGTCGAGGGCACCCCGCTGTTCGGCCGCGAGGCGCTCGATCCATTCGAGTTCGTGCGTGTGGTCGCTGCGGCGCGCATCATCATGCCCAAGTCGCACGTGCGTCTCTCGGCCGGCCGCAGCGAGATGAGCGACGAGCTGCAGGCGCTCTGCTTCCTGGCCGGGGCCAATTCCATTTTCTACGGCGAGCGTCTGCTGACCACGCCCAATGCCGAGTCCGACCGCGACCGCCAACTCTTCGCCCGCCTGGGCCTGGAGTTCGAGGAGGTACAGGCCGAACGCACCGAGCCGGGCGCCTGTCACAAGCACGAGGGCGAGTCGCACGTCCACATGACGCTGTGACGGCCGTCACTTACAGCATGGAGATGCCCAGCCGCGAACACCGGCCCGATGCCGGACTGCGCGAGCAGCTCGACCAGCTCGCCGCCGCCCACCGCTATCGGCGTCGGCGTGTCCTGGACGGCCCGCAGCAGCCGCGTTCGCGTCTGGACGGCCGCCCCATGCTGAGCTTCTGCAGCAACGACTATCTGGGCCTGGCCAATCACCCCGAGGTGATCCGGGCGCTGCAGCGCGGCGCCGAGGACTGGGGCGTCGGCAGCGGCGCCGCCCATCTGGTCAACGGGCACAGCCGGGCGCATCACGCCCTCGAGGAGGAGCTGGCCGCCTTCACCGGCCGGCCGCGCGCACTGCTCTTCTCGACCGGCTACATGGCCAATCTGGGCATCATCTCGGCGCTGGCCGGGCGCGGCGACAAGGTGCTCCAGGACCGGCTCAACCACGCCTCGCTGCTCGACGGGGCACAGCTCTCGCGCGCCAATCTGCGCCGCTATCCGCACGCGGATGCCGCCGGGCTCGAACGACTGCTCGACGACTCGGGCGCACGGCTGATCGCCACCGACGGCGTCTTCAGCATGGACGGCGATCTGGCCCCGCTGCCCGAGCTGGTCCCGATCGCGCGCCGCGCCGGCGCCTGGCTGCTGGTCGACGATGCCCACGGCCTGGGCGTCCTAGGTCGCGGCGGTCGCGGATCCTTCGACCATTTTGGACTGGTGCCCGACGACGACTGCATCCTGATGGGAACCCTGGGCAAGGCGTTCGGTACCTTCGGCGCCTTCGTCGCCGGCTCGGAGGACCTGATCGAGACACTGATCCAGCGCGCCCGCAGCTATGTCTTCACCACCGCCTCGCCGCCGGCGGTGGCCGAGGCGACCCGCACCAGCCTCGCCATCGCCGAGCGCGAGGACTGGCGCCGCGAACGGCTGCACGCACTGATCGCCCGCTTCCGGCACGGGGCCGAACAGCTCGGCCTACCGATCATGGCGTCTCCCACCCCGATCCAGCCCCTGATGGCCGGAAGCGAGGCGCAGGCACTGGCCTGGAGCCGCGCGCTGGAGGAGGCTGGTATCCTGGTTGGCGCCATCCGCCCACCGACGGTCCCCGAGGGCACGGCGCGGCTACGCATCACCCTCTCCGCGACACACCGCGACGAGGATCTCGACCGACTGCTCGACGCGCTGGGCCGACTGCCCGCGTCGACGCCATCCACGAAGGACGACCACCTTGACTGAACCATCGGACACCCAACTCGATCTGGTCATGCTGCATGGCTGGGGCATGAATTCGGCCGTCTGGGACGGCTGCCCAGACTGCTGGAACGGGCTCTCGCAGCATCGAATCGATCTTCCGGGCCACGGACACAGCGCCTTTCAGCCCGGACTCGACAGCCTCTGGCGCTGGGCCGACGCCTGTCTCGACGCAGCCCCCGAACGTGCCGTCTGGCTCGGCTGGTCGCTGGGCGGACTGGTGGCGATGGCCGCCGCGCTGCGCGCACCCAAGCGGGTCGCGGGACTGGTGCTGCTGACGGCGACGCCGCGCTTCGTGCGCGCCGCCGACTGGACCCCGGCCATGCCCGAGGACACGCTCGAACAATTCCATGCTGGGCTGACCCAGGATCCGCAAGGCACGCTGGAGCGTTTCCTCGCGCTCCAGGTACGCGGCAGCGACTCCGCCCGCGAGACGCTGCGCACATTGAAACAGGAACTCGCCCAGCGGCCCACGTCCAACCCGGACGCGCTCTCGCTCGGCCTCGACCTGCTGCGCGACGAGGATCTGCGGGGCCAGCTGCCGGACATCCCCTGCCCCGCGCTCTGGCTGTTCGGCAGCCACGATGCACTGGTTCCCCAGGGCGTGGCGGAACGCGTCGAGCTACTGATGCCGGGTGCACGAACGCACGTCATTCAGCACGCCGCCCATGCACCGCATCTGTCGCATCCCGAGCAGACCGCCGGCCTGATCCGATCATTCATCGACGCATGCGTCGAGAGCCCCGCAGGCGCCTAGACATTCGATCATGTCAGAGATTGCCAACGACATCCTTCCGATCGACAAGGGACGCGCCCGGCGCAGCTTCGAGCAGGCCGCATCCAGCTACGACAGCGTGGCCGTCCTGCAGCGCGAGATCGCCGACCGACTGATCGAACGGCTCGACTATATCCGGCTCGAACCCGCACAAGTCCTGGACCTGGGCACGGGCACGGGCTATGTGCTGGACGGGCTGAGCAAACGCTACCGCAAGGCCCGCCTGATCGGGCTCGACTTCGCCCATAGCATGTTGCGCCAGGCGCGCAAACGCGGCCATTGGCTGAAACGCCCCTCCTGCGTCTGCGCCGATGCCGAATCCCTACCGCTGGCCGACAGCAGTGTCGACCTCATCGTCTCCAGCGCCACCATCCAGTGGTGCAACGATCTGGACCGGACCTTCGCCGAATGTCTGCGCGTGCTGCGACCGGGCGGCCTGCTGATGTTCACCACCTTCGGTCCGGATACCCTGAAGGAGCTGCGCCAGGCCTGGAGCCAAGTCGATCGGCACAGCCATGTGAGCCCCTTTCTCGACATGCACGACGTCGGGGACGCCCTGGTGCGCACCCGCTTCGCCGATCCGGTGATGGACGCCGAGCGTATGACCCTCACCTACGACCGGGTGCGCGACCTGATGCGCGACCTCAAGGTGCTCGGGGCGCGCAACGCCACGCAGGACCGTCCGCGTGCGCTCTCTGGACGCCAGCGGCTGGCGGCGGTCGAATCGGCCTACGAGATCCATCGGCGCGATGGCAGACTGCCCGCGAGTTACGAGGTACTCTATGGTCACGCCTGGGCGCCGGAACAGAAGCCGGTGACCGGCGGCATCGCCGTTCCAATCCCATCCATCGGGAGCCGGCGGCACGCAATACCGGACAGCGACCGGAGACATCCAGGCAGAACGGCATGACAGGCATTTTCATCACGGGCACGGATACGGGCTGCGGCAAGACCGAGATCAGCCTGGGACTCATGGCGAGCATCCAGGCCCAAGGCGCGAGCGTGCTGGGGATGAAACCGGTCGCTAGCGGCTGCGAGCCTGGACCGGGCGGACTGCGCAACGAGGATGCGTCGCGCCTGCTGGCCCAGGGCAGCAGCTCGGCGCCCTACGGTATCGTCAATCCATACGCCTTCGAGCCGCCGATCGCACCGCACCTGGCGGCGGCGGAGGCCGGCATTCAGATCGACCTCACGAGCATTCGCACCGCCTACCGCTCGCTGTGTCAGGAAGCGGATCTGGTCGTGGTCGAGGGGGTCGGCGGCTGGCGCGTTCCATTGGGATCGGACTTCTTCGTCAGCGACATCCCCGCTCAACTGGACCTGCCCGTGGTCCTGGTGGTCGGGCTCAAACTCGGCGCCATCAACCACGCGCTGCTGACGGCCGAGAGCATTCGTGCCAGCGGGGCCAGACTGGCAGGCTGGGTCGCCAATCAGGTCGAACCCGAGATGCTGATGCGCGAGGCCAATCTCGCAACGCTGGCCGCGCTTATCGAGGCCCCCTGTCTCGGTATCGTGCCTTGGCAGAAGAACCCGGAGCCGAACGAAACGGCCAGCTATCTGGACCCGACACTACTCGGGCTCGACCTGACCCAGGGAAACCGAACCGATCCCAACCCCATCGACCAGGGTCTCACCGACCCGGCATTCTGACAGAACCATCGACCACCAGCCTGTACACGAGCGACCATGAAGACCGACGCTACCGGATCGAGCATGACCATCGGACGCCTCCGTTTTGCCGCCATCCTGCTGCTCGGCGTCGCCATCGCCGGCACCGCCTCGGCCGCGACCGACCCGGTCGCGCAGGTCAAATCGCTGGGGCAGGCCAGTCTGCTGCTGCGGGACGACGGCCGCGACCGCATCGCCTATCAGGCCGACACGCCGCGCGTCCCGGCCTCGACCATGAAGCTCTTGACCGCCTATGCCGCGCTCGAGACCTGGGGACGCGACTACCGCTTCCACACCGATGTCTATCGCGATGGCAGCGATTGGCTGTGGGTGAAGGGCTATGCCGATCCCTATCTGGTCTCCGAGGAACTCGACCGCCTGGTCGCCGGGCTCAAAGCGAAAGGCATTCGCTCGGTCGCGGGCATCGGGCTCGACGACAGCTTCTTCAGCCCGGATGTCGAAATCGCCGGACGCTCCGCATCCGACAACCCTTACGACGCCCCAGTCACGGCGCTGGCAGCCAACTTCAACACACTCAACCTGGTGCGCACGGGCGACCAGATCCGCAGCGCCGAGTCCCAGACCCCGCTCACCGCGACCGCGCGCCGCTTCGGGCTCTCGGGCGGACAGGGCAAGCAGCGGGTCAATCTGCGCGAGCGCGAGATCGCGCTACGCTATTTCGGTGAACTGCTCGGCGCCAAGCTGAAGGGGGCCGGGGTGCGCGTGGGCGAATCCATCCGCATCGGTCAGGTCCCAAGCGGGGCCAAACGTCTGTATCGACACACCAACAGCCGCACCCTGGCCGAAATGATCCGTCCCATGCTCAAGTATTCGAGCAACTTCGTCGCCAACGCGCTCTTTCTCCGTCTGGCAGATCCTCAGGCCAAGGGCCAGGTGAGCATGGCGGGCGCGCAACGCGCCATGACGCAGTTCGCCAAACACCACTTCGGCTGGCGCGCCTTTCGCGTAGATGACGGTGCGGGTCTTTCGCGAGCCAATCGGATCAGCGCCCGCCAACTGGTCGCCGTGCTCGACGCCTTCACCCCCTATCGCGATCTCATGCCGACCCAGGACGGCGATCCAGACGTTCGCGCCAAGACCGGAACCCTGCGCGGCGTCAGCTGCTATGCGGGCTATGTGCGTCGTCACGGCGCCTGGGAGCCTTTCGCGCTGCTGATCAACCAACCGGTCGACTACGGTCTGAGACGCCGGGTCGCAAGCAGCCTGACCCGCTGACTCGACCCAGAATCCATCTGGTGCCTATCCCTCTCACCTCATTCAGGATCGACGACAGGTTCAAGCGACCGGTCGTCCGCCTGGCCGCGCTGGCGATCGCTGGATGGCTGCTGATCGGTTGCGCGACCGCGCCCGAACCCAAGTCCGCCGTTCGCATCCCGCTCCAGACCCCCGGTTGCGGACTGGAAGAAAACGACCGAGGGCTCCCCAGCCTAGCCCCTTTGATGCGGCGGGTGACGCCGGCGGTCGTGACCGTCTCAGCCGAGTCCAGTATCCAGACGGAACCGCCACCCTTCCTGAAGGATCCCGACTTCAAGCGCTTCCTGGATCAGATGGGTCTGCCGATGCCCGAGTGGGATCCGTCGGAACGGCGCCAAAGCGTCGGCTCCGGGGTCATCGTCGACGCCCGCCGCGGCTATGTGATGACCAATGAACATCTGCTCAAAGACGCGAACAAAATCACCGTCACGCTCACGGACCGGCGCAGCTTCCGCGCCCGCAAGCTCGCCTCGGATCCAAGCACGGATGTCGCCATCCTCAAGATCCCGCCGGTCGATGTGACCCCGTTGCCGTTCGGAAACTCGAACCGCCTGGAGGTCGGGGATTTCGTAATTGCGATCGGCAACCCGTTCGGCCTCGGACAAACGGTCACGCTCGGCATCGTGAGTGCCGTCGGCCGTAGCGACATCGCGGGGAACCAGCTCGGCGAGCTCATCCAAACCGACGCCTCGATCAATCCAGGAAACTCCGGCGGCCCCCTGATCGACCTGACCGGAGCCGTGGTCGGCATCAACACGGCACTCATCGGACCCACTGGAGGCAATGTCGGAATCGGCTTCGCCGTGCCCAGCAACCGCGCGCGAACCGCACTCGACAGGGTACGCAAATAGTCCACGAATCCCCGCCAACCCGGCGGGTACGCGGTTTGCACTCGCGCCGCGCCTGTTCTAGAGTGCCCGCCAACCCCTATCGCTCGTCTCCCGTCTCGAATTGCCAGCGTTCATCCGCACATGATCCGCACGCTCATTCGTCGCGGTCGACGGGTATCACTCGCACCACGAGGAGGCATACCCATGTCACAGGCGCAAAACGGCAACACCGTCAAAATACACTACACGGGAACCCTGGATGACGGCACCGTGTTCGACTCCAGCAACGGCCGCGAGCCGCTCGAATTCACGCTCGGCACCGGCGGCGTGATTCCCGGCTTCGAGTCCGCCGTGACCGGCATGAGCGTCGGCGAGACCAAAACCGTCACCATTCCGCCCGAACAGGCCTACGGCCAATATCAGGAAGAGATGACCCAGCAGGTTCCGCGCTCCGCCATCCCGGCGGAGATCGATCTGCAGATCGGCATGATTCTGAACGCCGAGGCCCCCGATGGGAGCCAGGTTTCCTTCGTCGTCAAGGCGTTCGACGAGGAAGAGGTCACCATCGACGGCAACCACCCGTTGGCCGGCCGCGCGCTCACCTTCGCACTGGAGCTGATCGAGGTCAGCTGACCGACACCAGGCCCGCTCACAGTTGCCGTCGCTCGCCCGGACGAAGATACTTGTGGCCTGTCCGGTCCTGCCTCGGGTTGAAGGACGGGAGCACGCGGCGGGCGACGAACGGATTGGCTCGCCAATGGAGATTCAGGCCCCAGCGCGTGACGTGCGCTGGGGCCGCCCCATAAGCAAGCATCGGGACGCATGATCATGGCCAATCAGCAAGATCAAGAGATGGATTCCAACGATCGGCCGGAGATCTCCGGCACGTCAGACGAGATCGCCCTGCTTCGCGAGGAGTTGGAGCAGCAGAGATCCGAGTTCCAATCGATAGAGGTTGCGCTGATCTCGCGGATCGCCGATGTCGATGACGACCGGCGACACGCCGCAACACGGCTTCAACGCACCCTGCAGAATCATCGCGAAGAAATGGACGGGCGTCTGCGCCATCAGAACGTGATCGTGACCATCACGTTCATCCTTTTCGTCGTCATCGTGAGCGTCCTCTTGGTATTCGCCTACGCCAAATTCGACCAGGCGCGCCAGACCTTCGCGAGCGAGGTGCAGGAGCTGCGACAGACATTGGAGGAGGTCAAGTCCTCCATCGCCGTGCCCCAGAGTCAGGAGCAGACTCCGGCCACGCGAGAGAAGCTCTCCCAGTTGTCCACGGCGGTGAAGGCCATCACCGAGTCGCTGGAACGACTCGCCAACGAGCAGGAATCGATGGCGACGAGCGCGGCCCAACCAGCGCCCTCAGATCTCGCGATCGACTCGAATGTCGAACCGCAGCAGGTCACCACTCCGACACCACCCGCCCCCGAGCCGGCCAAGGTTTTGAAGGAGGCGCCCGAACCGGTCGTGGATGCGGAGCAAGCCACCGAACCGCTTGACCAAGCATCCACCCAGTCCGCCGAGACGTCACCCGAAGCGGACACGCCTACGGTGGTGGAAGACGCATCGACACAGGACTCACCGGCGAAGGAGATCGCCGAAACGCCGTCCGATGCGACCGAAGAGCCACAAGCCGAGGAGACCCGACCGAAGCCGGAGACCGAGCCAGAAATGGCACTGGAACCAGCCCCGGCCCCGGAGGTCGCCTACGAGCGAGAATCGGCACCAGCCTCAGCCGCAGTCTCCACCCAGGAGCCGGATCCAGAATCCGACGCCGACATACAAACGTCGACGCAGGAGACCCAAACGACGTCTCCCGCAACGACAGAGGCGGCCGAACCCACGACATCGCCCCCAGAACGCATTTCGGTCGGCGGCAGACCCTATACGGTCCAGCTCATGGGGTTCTATTCGCTGGACTCGCTGCTGAGCTTCGCCCGCCGACACGGGCTGACCGACCGCCCCGTCTACGACGAAGAGAGCTACCAGGGCCGTCCCTGGTTCGTGCTCATCCACAGCCTTCACGCGACAAAGGAAGAAGCCGAAGCCAGCGTCGCCGCACTCCCGCCCGATCTGGCCAAGCTCGACATCTGGATCCGCAAACTGGAGCCCGACGCCACCATTTACCGTCCAGCGCCACGCACCGAGTGATCGAACTCACCGGTTGACGCCTCACCAGGAGATCGGCTTCCCGTGACGGAAGAACCCGCCGCTCGGGCCATCCTCTGGGAGTGTCGCCGCCCACACGATGCCACGCGCGCCCTCTTCCACCCCGAGCGGGGCCTCCACCCCGCCCATATCGGTTCGGACCCAGCCGGGACACACCGAATTGATCTTGACGCCCGTACCCTGGAGTTCGTCGGCAAACATGCAGGTGACGGCGTTGAGCGCGGTCTTGGACAGACGATATCCGGCGCAACTGCCGTTCATTTCGCTGAGCTGGGCCATCCCCGACGAGACGTTGACGACCCGCCCTCGCCCCTCCATCAGAGGAATTAACGCCTGACAGAGCCGCAACGCGCCGAGCGTATTGGCCTCCAGCGCCTGGCGCACCAGATCCAGATCCGCCTCGAAGACGCTCGCACCCTTCGAGCCCGGTCTCGGATCGGGAAAGACGCCGGCGTTGTTCACCAAAACGTCGAGCCGTCCGAAACGCTCGCGAACGAAGGTGGTCAACGCCTCGACACTGGCGCCGTCGGTAATGTCCAGCGGGTGGAAGATGACCTCCAACCCCTGCCCCGCCAAGGCATCCGCAGCGGCTCGCCCCTCGGACTCGCGCCGCGCGGTGAGGATCACCTGATATCCGCTCTGTGCCAACTGGCGGCAGGTTTCGAGCCCGAGCCCGCGGTAAGCGCCCGTTACGAGGGCAAGCGGTCGATTCGACATAATGGGATCTCCTATTCGAGGTTACGATCTTGTGGACCAGGCCGCGCTTCCGTGTTGACGCCATCGTTATAATTCGAACCGACAACAGCACAACTGTCGATTCCAGCTCCCCCCTCACGGAACCGAGACGCGGAAGACGATGTTTAAAGATACCTCATTGCATTTCGACCCCGACCTGGACCAGATCCTCAATCGGGTCTATGGAGCGGGTTCCAATATACAGTCAGAGCCAGGCCGAAGCGCAACCAGCTTCCGGCAATCCCTGGTGCGTCGCGAACGCGGCTCGATCGAACTCAAGCAGGCATTGAGCGAACTCCGGGATCGACGCGAAAAGGCCCAGGAAATCATGCGCATGAGAGAGGAGCTCGGCTATCTCCAAACGCAGGTCGCCAAGTTGAGGGAGCTGGACGCTCAGATCGTGACGCTCCGCGACAAGCTCGACCAAGAGGAGGCGATCGAGCCGGTTCTGCTCGCCGATTCAAGACCCGACGAGGACGAACGACCCGCCGGCTAGCCGGGCGAGCCGGATGCCGGAAATGAGGGACCAAGACATCCTGCCGGGGGTTGACAGCGCCGAGTGTTACAAAGAAAAATCACGTCACACTCCACGCGTCAATCGTCGTCCCAATTCTTATGAACCGACCCATCTTTGCGCGTCCCGCTCCGCTCGCTGCCCTACTGTCCACCGTTCTACTGGCCGCAACCAGTGCTCAGGCCCATTTCCAGCAGCTCATTCCCTCCACTGACATCCTCACCGCCGATACCGGCTCCGAGGTGAATCTGGACCTGAGATTCACCCACCCGATGGAACGTGGCCCGCTGATGGACATGGGCCAGCCGGTCAGATTCGGCGTCGCCGGCCCGGCTGGCGTCGAGGATCTCACCGCCAGCCTGAAGGCCGAGAAGACCGACGGCAAACAGACCTTCAGCGCCGACTACCATGTCAAACAACCTGGAGACTATGTCTTCTTCATCGAACCGGCACCCTATTGGGAGCCAGCCGAAGGAGTCATGATCGTCCACTACACCAAGGTCGTCGTCGACGCCTTCGGCGCCGAGGAGGGTTGGGACAGGGAGATCGGCCTGCCGGTCGAGATCGAACCCCTGGTGCGTCCCTACGGCCTCTGGACCGGCAACCTCTTCAGCGGCATCGTCAAGCAGAACGGTCAGCCAGTGCCCTTCGCCGAGGTCGAGGTGGAATGGGTCAACGACGCCTCGGTCACGCCACCCGCCTCACCTTTCGTCACCCAGGTCATCAAGGCCGATGCCAACGGTCGCTTCAGCTATGCCATGCCGCGCGCCGGCTGGTGGGGCTTCGCCGCACTGCTCGAAGGCGATAAGCCCATGAAGAATCCAGATGGGGAGATGGTCCCGGTCGAGGCTGGCGCACTCATCTGGGTGAAGGCGACCGACATGAAGTAGCGGGTCGGCCCCACTCGATGGCACATATCCCTGACGGCGTCCTCTCGGCGCCCATGCTGATCGGCGGCGGACTGGTGTCCGCCGCGCTGCTCGCTGTCGCGCTCAGACATCTCGACTACGATCGGCTCCCGCAGGCGGCGGTTCTATCCGCCGCCTTCTTCGTATCGTCCCTCATCAGCGTCCCGGTCGGCCCTAGCAGCGTCCACCTGCTGCTGAACGGACTCATGGGGCTGCTGCTCGGCTGGACCGCCCTGCCCGCGCTCTTCGTCGCCCTGCTGCTGCAGGCGGTCTTCTTCGGCTTCGGGGGGATCCTGACGCTCGGCGTCAATACGCTCAACATGGCCCTGCCGGCGCTCATCTGTGCGCTCGCTCTGGCACCGCTGATGCGTCGGGTCGCGCCGCGACGCCGTCTCTGGGTCGGGGCAGCGGCGGGAGGCATCGGAGTCATGTCCACGGCGGCCCTGGTCGCGATCAACCTGGGGCTGAGCGGACAGGCCTTTCTGCCAGCCGCCAAGGTCTTGGTCCTGACCTACATCCCGCTGGCCGTCGTCGAGGCGATCATCACCGCCACGGTCGTCGCCTTCCTGCAGCGCGTCGCGCCCGAGTTCCTCATCCACGACGAGGTTGGACATGTCTGAATCCACACCGTCCGCGCGACGATTCAAACGGTCAGCCGCCGGGCTCTTACTAGGACTGGTGCTCGTCAGCCTGCCCGTTCTCGCGCACAAGCTCCAGGTCTTCGCCTTCGCCGAGGGCGCGCGGATCCAGGGCAGCGCCTATTTCGCCGGCGGGGCCAAGGCCAGCGGCGCCAGGATCCGCATCCAGGACGCCTCGGGCAAGACGCTTGCCGAGCTGACGCCCGATACCAAGGGCGCGTTCAGCTACCAGGCCACATCGCCGACCGATCACATCGTCATCGCCGAATCGGGCGACGGACATCGTGCCGAATGGCGGGTCACGGCGGACGAACTGGCCGGCGGCTTTCCTCAATCCGAGTTGGTTGCCTCCGCCCCAAACGAGGAACAGCCAAATACCGGCAATCCGCCCCCCCCGATCCAGACATCGGCCACACCCGAGCCGACCCAAGAAACATCCGCCCCCATACCCGACGCGCGACTGCTGATGGACATCGAGCAGGCCGTCGCCCGCCAGGTCCGCCCCCTGCGAGAGCAACTGATCGCGTCCGAAGACCGTGCTCGCTGGCATGACGTGCTCGGGGGCATCGGCTACATCATCGGACTTACCGGGCTGGCGCTCTGGATGCACGCGCGCTCCAAGGGCGGGTGTTCGTGACCGAGAGCGCCTTGCTCGCGCCGCTGGGATCCGGCTGGATCTCGGCGCGCGACCCGCGTCTGCGCATCCTCGCCGCGCTGCTCTTCGCGCTGGTCACTATCGGGCTACAGCATCTTGAGATCGCCCTGCTCGCCTTCGCACTGGCACTGGGACTCGCCCTGACGGCCGGCATGCGCCCGGCCTTCCTGCTCCGCCGCCTGGCTGCACTGGAAGGCTTCATGGCGATCCTGCTCCTGAGCCTCCCCTTCACGGTGCCGGGAACCCCGATCGCCACGCTCGGCCCGCTTACGGCGAGCCAGGAAGGACTGCATCAAGCCGGGCTGATCCTGCTCAAGGCCAACGCCGTGGTGCTGGCGCTCACCGCATTGGCCGGAACCCTGGAACCGGTGGTCTTCGGGCATGCGCTCGGACGCCTCGGCGTTCCGGAGAAGCTGGTGCACCTGCTGCTGATGACGATCCGCCAGATCCATCTGCTGCATCAGGAATATCTCCGACTGCGCCAGGCGATGCGGGCGCGGGCCTTCGTTCCGCGCAGCGATCGGCACACCTGGAGCAGCTATGGCTGGCTGATGGGCATGCTGCTGGTGCGCAGCCTGGACCGCGCACGGCGACTCATGGCGGCTATGCGCTGTCGCGGTTTCCGGGGACGGCTCTATCTTCTGGATCGACCGCGCTGGCGCGTCGCCGATACCGGATCGGGGATTGGATTCGTGATACTGTGCGCGAGCCTGCCGATCCTGGACCGGATGACGTGAGTTCGAACGAAATACCCTCAGACTTTCAAACCCCATTGATCGAACTGCGCGACATCGTCTTCGATCATCGCGACCGCCAGGTACTCAAAGGGGTCGATTTCAGCCTGCATGCCGGAGAACGGGTCGCCTTGGTCGGACCCAACGGAGCGGGCAAGACCACGTTGCTGCATCTGCTGGTCGGATTGCATCGACCGCGCGCCGGAACCCTGCTCGCCTTCGGTCGCGAGCGTCGTGTCGAGTCGGATTTCCACGAGGTTCGTGCCCGGATCGGGTTGCTGTTCCAGGACTCCGACGATCAACTCTTCTGCCCCACCGTGCTCGAAGACGTCGCCTTCGGCCCGCTGAATCTCGGCCGCTCCCCCGACGAGGCACGCGGCGACGCCTTGCGGACCCTCGCGGTGCTCGGGCTGGAGGATTTTTCCGAACGCGTCACGCACCGTCTCTCGGCCGGCGAGAAACGGCTGGTCGCGCTCGCGACCGTGCTCGCCATGAACCCCTCGGCCCTGCTGCTCGACGAGCCCACCAACGGCCTCGACGAGGCGACCGAGCAACGCCTCATCGCCCATCTGTCGGGACTCGACCAGGCGATGCTGATCGTCTCCCACGACCGCGCCTTCCTCGAACGCCTGGCAACCCGAGCGGTACATCTGGTCGACGGCCGACTGAACGAGGCGACCCTGCACAGACATCCGCACGTGCACCACCACAGCCATCTCCACCTGCATCTCGCCAACGACTCGACCGACCATCAGGACGCCGCGCACGCCGATCACCACGGGAGTTCCTGAGGAAGATAGACGGCCTTTCGCTTGGCGGCGTCAAGGCGATAACCGGACGCTGTAGCCGTCGCCCCCCGAACAGGAGGTCGGCGGCACACAGATCATCGATTGAGCTGAGCCTGCATCTGTCGCGCCTCGTCGATTCCCGGGAAATCGCCCCCCGAGGCCAGCGCCTCATCCAGAAGACCTTTCGCGTCCGCCTTGCGGTCGAGGGCGGCGTAAATCATTCCCTGATGGAACTGAACCTCTGGCGGAACCTTGTCGACCATCGAGACGACCTTGTCCATGGTGGCAGCGGCCTGATTCAGCTCGCCAACGCGAAACTGAACCCAACCGAGGGTATCCAGCAGCACCCATTGATCCGAGCCCTCGAAGCGCTTCACCAGATCTCGCGCCTTGGCCAGACTCTCGGGATCGTCCTTGCGGTCGTTCGCAAGCAACATCGCGAGGTTGTTGATGACAGCATCCGCATCCGGATTGGTCTTCAACACCTCCTCATAGGCGGCGAGAGCCTCATCGGGTCGCGAATCCTGCTGCAATGCCTGCCCGAAACGGAACACCAGGAAGGCATTGCGATTGGTGGCATCGACACCCTTGCGCAAGGTCTCGACCGAGGCAGCCAGATCACCATCGCGCACCTGCAGGTCCGACAAACGCACATAGGCAGCGGGAGACTCTGGATGCAGTACGATCATTTGCGCGAACTGGTCACGGGCCTCCTTCAGGCGCCCGGTTGCCATATAGATTTCGCCCAGAAGGCTGAGGGCCGCCGAATTCACGGGCTGCTGGTCCAACACCTGCTGGACCTGACGCTCGGCATCCTCGGCACGCCCCAGCGCGAGCTGACTCCTAGCCAATGCCAGTTTGGGCTCGATCGCGTCGGGCCGCTTTTCAAGCGCCATTTCGAAATTCTTGACGCTTCCCTCAAGATCACCGGCATGCTGGGCATAGAGCCCGGCGAGGTAATGACCAAGCGGATGATCCGACTGCGAATTGAGCAACTGGTCGGCGGTCTTTTTCATCGCCTCCCAGTCCTGCTGACTGAGTTGCAAGCGAGCCAAGGCGCTTTGCACTTGGGCGTTATCGGGCGCCCGTTCAAGGAAGGATTGAAGGACGGACGTCGCACCCTGGGCATCACCGTGCGAGAAACGCAACTGAGCCAGTTGCAGATAGGCCTGCGGATCCTCAGGCGCGGCCTCGATCGCCTTATCCAAGGCATCCTGCGCCAACGAAATCTCATCGCGCATCTCGTGCGCAGCAGCCAGCATGCGCAACGCATTGACTGCATTGGGAACGTTCTGCAGCACGTTGCGCAGATCGGCAACAGCACGGTCGGCGTCCTTGCGCTTCAGCGCAATCGCAGCCCTCACCATCAAGGCATCCGTATTCCGGGAATCCTCGTCCAGCACCTGCGCGACCAGCGCTTCGGCCTCGTCCTGACGATCCGTCGCCAATAGCAACGCTGCAAGCAATCCGCGCGCGCGCAGACGATTGGCACCATCGTCATCCCGTTCGATGATTTCGCGATAGACCGCTACGGCCTCGTCCGCCTTGCCACTTTTGCGATACAGATCGGCGAGGGCAAAGCGCAGCGAATAGCGATCGGGCTCCTTGGCGATAAACTCCTTCAAGGTGGCTGCAGCCGCGTCCAGCCCTTTCTGCTGCGTGATCCATTGCACCATCAAGAGTCGCGGCTGATCCTCATCCGGATGCGCGGCCACCGCCGCCTTCAACACCTCCTCGGCGCGATCCAGATGCCCTTGGTGCGTATCGAACGCGACCAATCGCGCCACGTGCGCCAACTGATCGGGCTCCTGTTTCACGGCCTGCTCAAGCTGAGCGCGAGCGGCCTCGGACTCTCCGTCATCCATCAGGATGCTCGCCAGCATGATCCGCAACGAGACATCCTCTGGATGCGCCTCGACAGCCGTTCGCAACAATCGCTTCGCCTCATCCAAATTCTTCTGCGAGCGACGAATCTCGGCGAGGAGCACCAAGCCGTCGCGCAACTTGGGGTCGACCGCAAGCGCCGCATTGGCATCCACGATCCCCGCATCCAAGTCGCCCTGCTTGGCGCGAATCATCCCTCTCAGCGCCAGAGCGCTCGGCTGTTGCGGATCGATCGCCAAGACAGCTTCGACATCCTTCGAGGCATCATCGAGTTGGTTCGCTCCGAACAGCAAGCGACCACGTTTGAGATGTGCATCGACGTTTTGCGGATCGAGCTCCAGAGCCTTGCCGTAATCACCGAAAGCAGCCGACCAGTTCTCCTCCGCCACCTCGATTTCGCCAAGCTGATACCAGGCCGGGGCATATTTTGGATCGATCTGAAGGACGTTTTTGAACTCTAGACGGGCTTTGATTCTGTCGCCTTGAGACAGCAGTTCTACACCATGGTCGTAGTAGGCTTGCTTGCGGTCGTCGGCACCGCAGGAGGCTAGCAGCAGCAAGATCAGGATCACAGGTAACGCTTTTAAGCGCGGCTTCATGCAAATCTCCGCCTCTTTTAGTCCAGGAAGCTCAGCAGATAACACTCAACAACCACCAGCTAAAGCTGGTGGGTTGAAGCTACGGACTGAAAGTCCGGATACGGGTCGAT
>NZ_JBHUHX010000005.1:0-32700 GCF_042682685.1 Thiorhodococcus fuscus | reverse complement strand
TGGTCGACGTGGCCGATGGTGCCGACGTTGACGTGGGGCTTGCTACGTTGGAATTTTTCTTTGGACATGAACGGCTCCCCGCATGTATCAAATCGACAAGTCGCACCCCAGAGTACGCCAGGGTCCTCAGATAATGGAGCCCATGACCGGAGTCGAACCGGTGACCTCACCCTTACCAAGGGTGTGCTCTACCAACTGAGCTACATGGGCAAAACTACAAACCACTTCTACGTCTAACACGCGAACATGGAGCGGGTGATGGGAATCGAACCCACACCATCAGCTTGGAAGGCTGAGGTTCTACCATTGAACTACACCCGCAAGGCACGCCAACTGCAAACTCAACGATCGCAGGCGATCACAACCTTGTGACGACATCGTCAACGCACCACAGAGCCGACGTATGGCCTTCTAACTTGGTGGAGGGGGGAGGATTCGAACCTCCGAAGGCTGAGCCGTCAGATTTACAGTCTGATCCCTTTGACCGCTCGGGAACCCCTCCAAACGAGCTGCGCAGTCTAATGACCATTCAGCCTTTCGTCAACAGAAAAATCGCACCAAGTTTTCCAGACGTCCAGCGAAGGCAACGACCAGCGCCAGCGGTGGCCCCCGACGAACCGCAAGAGGCATCTCCAATCATCTATCCTGTCGATGACGCGTCGCACCAGGCGCCCTGCACCCTGCCGACATATAGAACAGAACCGTCATCATGTCATGATGAGCTGTTAACATCCACGACTCGAATCATTTACAGCTCCGCACCAGGAGAATCGAACCCGATGGATGTCACGATTTTTGGCAGCGGCTATGTCGGCCTCGTCACTGGAGTCTGCCTGGCCGAGGTCGGCAACAATGTACTCTGTATCGACATTGACCCCAAGAAGATCGATCTGCTCAACAGCGGCGGCGTACCCATCTACGAACCCGGCCTCGAAGAGCTGATCAAGAGCAACCGGGAAGCCGGCAGACTGACCTTCTCGACCGACGCGAAGGCCGGCGTCAAACACGGACTCTTCCAGTTCATCGCCGTCGGAACGCCTCCGGACGAGGATGGCTCGGCCGACCTTCAATACGTGCTCGCCGTCGCCAAGAGCATCGCCGAGCATATGGATTCCTACCGCATCCTGGTGGACAAATCGACCGTTCCCGTCGGAACCGCCGACAAGGTATCCGCAGTTGTGCGCGAAACACTGGCCGCACGCGGCGCAGACGTCGAATTCGACGTCGTCTCCAACCCGGAATTCCTCAAGGAAGGGGCAGCAATCGACGACTTCATGCGACCCGACCGCATCATCGTCGGCACGGACAACCCCCGCACGGCCGAACTGCTGCGCGCGCTCTACGCCCCCTTCAACCGCAGCCACGACCGCCTCATGCTGATGGACATCAAGTCCGCCGAGCTGACCAAATACGCAGCCAACGCCATGCTGGCAACCAAGATCAGCTTCATGAACGAGCTGTCGAACATCGCCGAAACCGTCGGAGCCGATATCGAGAGCGTCCGCGTCGGAATCGGCTCGGATCCACGCATCGGCTACCAATTCATCTATCCTGGCTGCGGCTACGGCGGCTCGTGCTTCCCCAAGGATGTTCGCGCCTTAGAGCAGACCGCGCGGAGCCTGGGCTACGACGCCCAACTACTGCACGCCGTCGAGGCGGTCAATTTCCGCCAAAAGGAGGTCTTGTTCGATAAGATCAAGGCCCATTTCGACGGCGATCTCGCCGGCCGAACCTTCGCGATCTGGGGCCTGTCCTTCAAGCCCAACACTGATGACATGCGGGAGGCATCGAGCCGCGTCCTCATGGAACTGCTTTGGAAAGCTGGCGCCAAAGTCCGCGCCTTCGATCCTGTCGCCATGGAAGAGACCAACCGCATCTATGGAGATCGCCCGGACCTGACCCTGACGGATGACGCCATGTCGGCCTCGGAGGGTGCCGATGGACTGGTGATCGTGACCGAATGGGCTCAATTCCGAAGCCCAAACTTCCCCGCATTGAAGGCCAACCTAAAACACCCGGTCATCTTCGACGGTCGCAACGCCGTGGATGGATCCCAGGCCAACGCCGCCGGATTGACCTACGTTTCAATCGGCAGACGCCCCCTAACCCCCTCCTGAACCGACCGCGACCGGACCATCGACCCGGTCGCGCCGCCAGACGACGGATCAACCGTCGCCTGGCGATTCACTCAGAAGCGATGAGACCACCCCACCCCCAACTCCAACTGCTCCATATAGAGACTGCCGGTCTGGTTCTGAGTCAGTGTCGGACTGCTCCCATCGAGGGTTTCCTTGGGCATGTAGGCGATCGAGAAGGAGAACTCATCCCGTTCGTTCACGCGATAGGCCGCACCAGCGGTCAAATGCCAGCGCACGGTCGCCGGAGCCAAGATATTGAACAGCGCCTGACGATCAGACCGAAGGAAGTCCGTGTTGTAGCTGACGCCAGCCATGAGGCTCAGGCGATCATTCGGGTCGTATTTCACGCCCAGCTTGAGCACATCCATGCTATCCCAGCCGAATCCGACACCGGAGTTGGCCCCGAGACAATATGAAGGCTTGACCACCCCTCGTTGACAAGCCGAAACGTCGACATCGTTCGAGTTGGCGATCGAGTGACTCTCGTCATAGAAGATGTGCTGATAGTCGAATGCCAGGGTGAGATTCGGCTGAGCCTTGAAGGCCAGACCGAAATTGAACATCGCAGGGATATCGAAGGAACCGCCATCTGCGAACAGCCCCGCATAATCGTCGAACTTGGACATCCACACGGTCGTTCGATAAGAAGCGCCGAGCGCAAGCCGGTCATTGATCTCGCCGTACCAGCCGAGATGCAGACCGACCCCGTAGCTCCAGTCGACGCCATTGTTGGTCACCTTGTCCGGCCTGACGGACAATTGCTTGAAGGGCTCCAACCCCGTTGCCTCGAAACGCTGGATGGCGAACACCGGCGCGATGCCGATCGACTGCTTGCCATCGCTAAGCTTGTAGGAATAAGGGATCTCGATGAACAGCTGTTCGAGATTGATCCCGGTCGGGGTCGTAGCCGAATAGAGACCGTTCGGATTGCCGTTGACGGTCCCATCGATCGGATCCGTAACAGGCACCGGCCGCCCCGACGAGAAATCGTAGAGCGGCCCCATGCTGCCATCGGGATAGGCACCGATGCGTTGATTCGGATAGGCCGCGAAATTCTCGAACGGGGCACGCTTCTTGTATTTGGTGTTCATACCGCCATTGCCGAAGACGCTCACGCCGATCGAGCTCCGCTCATCGAGCCGGTGGTTGTAACCGAAGCTGGGAATCAGAAACCAATCACGACCGCTCTCGTAGTTGCCCGGAGTCACAAAGCTCCCCGCAGGCATGGTGATCGATCCACTCGCGGTCTGAACCTGCTGTGTCGCATAGTCGGAATTCGCCTCATATCCTCGGGGCGAGGGGCTGAAAAAGGCCACGCCAACGTCGAAGCTGTCACCGACGAAGGCCATACCTGCCGGATTGGTCGCTGAAACCAACGTGTCCAGAGGCAAGGCCGTTGCCACTCCGGCCATCGCCTTCGACTTCACTCCCCAACCGTGCGAGAAATACCCGTTCGTCGCCGATGCCGTAGACGGTAACCCGACCACGACGGTGACGGCCACAGCCAGCGCACCCTTGATGCTTGATTTCATACGACACTGCCCCCTCGGATATGAGCGACCCCGTTCGAGCGCTCGAATTATGTTGTCAACCGACCGACTCAACGCTTGGCCTCACAAGAGGTCGGATCTCGCAAAGCAGAGTCAAAGAGACGTTTCTTTTGCGACCGAAACGGCCGAACACAAGAACACGCAACACCGACTCTCAGCCGATGTTCGATGCGCCGGGACATCTTGTCAAAGTGATTAAAAATTCAAACTATTCGAATTTTTAAATTTTCTTATATGCGCGAGGACAGCAACCGCATCGGCCCCATCGAAAGGCAACAGGAAACGGAAAGAAGGGAACGAAAAGAGGCGGGCGTGAGAGAAAATCGGCCGCCAGGAACAAGAGGTTCTCAGCAAGCAGCCTGCAGCTCGGGTATCGAGAAACCCGAAAAAAGGAGGGGATCAGGCAACACCTAAATCGGCGAAGCCGAACCGACTGCCGCCTTTAGGGGCGAGAAAGAACACTAACGCTGCGAATGCAGCGCATTCATGGCGAGTTGGAATTTGCCCTCGACGAGGTCGGGGAGGCGGCGATCGGCATCGATCAGGACATCCCGAATGCTCGCGGCGTCTTCACGCGACGGATGGCCCAACACATAGCCGGTCACGAGCGTTCGATCGCCAGGGTGAGCGATCCCGATCCGCAAACGCCAGAAGTCGCGGGTTCCAAGCGCGGAGATGGTATCGCGCAGGCCATTGTGGCCGGCGTGCCCGCCCCCCTGCTTGAGACGCAGCGCCCCGACAGGAAGATCCAGCTCGTCGTGGGCGACGAGAATCTGCTCGGGAAGGATGTCGAAATAGCGCGCGACAGCCGCAATGGACTGGCCGCTGCGATTCATATAGGTCATCGGCTTGAGCAGACGGACATCCGAGCCCGCAAGCGTGACCCGGCAGAGATCGCCGTGGAATTTGGACTCGGTCCGAAAGGATTCGCGAAAACCCTCGGCGATGGCATCTACGAACCAGAAGCCCACATTGTGGCGCGTCGCCTCATATTGAGCCCCAGGATTTCCAAGGCCCACGATGAGCCGAATCCCCACTTCTGCCATCGCTTCCAACCCAATAGATCGATTAAAGACTCGGAAGAAGACCGAAACGGCACCCTCGCAGGGCGTCGCTTCGGTCCGCGATCGAAAAGACCGCCAGAACGCGAATCAGGAGGCGCTTTCCTCGCCTTCCGCTTCGCCTTCCTCCTCGTCGCCGCCACGCGGGCCATGGATGGCAACCACAGGCTCATCCGATTCCGGTGCGTGCGACAGCGCAACGCCTTCCGGCATCACGAGTTCGGACAGATGGATGACCGCACCGATCTCGAGCTCGGACAGATCCAGGGTGATGAACTCGGGCAGATCCTTCGGCAGACAGACGACCTCGATCTCGGTGATGTTGTGCGAGACCAGACCGCCCGCCTTGACGCCCTTGCAGGTATCTTCATTCAGGAAGTGCAGGGGCACCACCATCTTCAGCTTCTCATCCTGAGAGACGCGCATGAAGTCGACATGCAGAACGAAAGGCTTCGAAGGATGGCGCTGCATATCCTTGAGCACGACCTTGGTGGACTTGTCGCCAACCTTAAGATCAAGGACGTGCGAATAGAACGCCTCGTTCTCGAGATGCTTCAGCAGCTCGTTGTGTGCAACGGAAAGCATCTCGGGCTCCTGATGGGCCCCGTACAGAATGACCGGCACCTGGCCCGTGCGACGCAGGCGGCGGCTCGCACCCTTCCCTGCCGTCTCA
Source organism: Thiorhodococcus fuscus (assembly GCF_042682685.1). NCBI lineage: Bacteria > Pseudomonadati > Pseudomonadota > Gammaproteobacteria > Chromatiales > Chromatiaceae > Thiorhodococcus > Thiorhodococcus fuscus. Next base: position 27,278 of record NZ_JBHUHX010000005.1, on the reverse strand, counting down.
CGAGGTTGCGCGATAACGTCGAAATTCACGCTCATTGGCGTTCTCCACTTGAATGAAACGAAAGGCGCCGGATCCCGCGACCAGGACCCGGCGCTATAACGCGGGCGTCAGCGACACCCGCAACAGCCTCGACGGCTCTATCCGCGCGAAGCGTCAGTCCGCACGAAACATCAATCCACAAACAGCGAACTGACGGACTCTTCGTTCGAAATTCGACGCATTGTCTCGGCCAACAACTCGCCGATGCTCAACTGACGAATCTTTCCGCACGCCGCCGCCGCAGGACGCAGTGGAATGGTATTGGTGACGACCAGCTCGTCGAGCTCGGAGGCCGAGATATTGTCCACCGCCGGCCCGGACAACACCGGATGGGTACAATAGGCCACGACCCTGCGGGCGCCGTGCGCCTTGAGCGCCTCAGCCGCTCGGCACAGTGTACCGGCCGTATCGACTAGATCGTCGACCAGCACGCAGGTCCGACCGCTGACATCGCCAATGATGTTCATGACCTGGGCCTCGTTCGCACGCGGCCGACGCTTGTCGATGATCGCCAGGTCCGCATCGTCGAGACGCTTGGCCAGTGCACGCGCGCGCACCACGCCACCCACGTCGGGCGACACCACCATCAGATCCTCGTACTCCTGACGCCAAACGTCGCCCAGCAGAATCGGCGAGGCATAGACGTTATCGACCGGGATATCGAAGAAGCCCTGGATCTGGTCGGCATGCAGGTCCACGGTCAGCACGCGATCCGCGCCGCACTGAGAGATCATCTTCGCGACCAGTCGCGCCGTAATCGGCACGCGCGCCGAGCGCGGCCGGCGATCCTGCCGGGCATAGCCGAAATAGGGGACTACAGCCGTGATCCGCTTGGCCGAGGCCCAACGCAGGGCATCGACCATAACCAACAATTCCATCAGATTGTCGTTGGTCGGCGCGCAGGTCGGCTGCACGATGAAGACATCGCGACCTCGAACATTGTCCTGGATCTCGGCCATCACCTCGCCATCGCTGAACTGACCAACGACGGCCTTGCCGAGCGGGAGGTTGAGGTGAGAGACAATTTCTGCGGACAGCCCCGGGTTGGAGTTCCCGGAGAAAACCATCAGTTGGCTGGCGGGCACGGGCACTTTCCTGTCGACTCGACGATAAGGCGAGGTCTGGGATAATTGGCTGGGGTGCCAGGATTCGAACCTGGGAATGCCGGGATCAAAACCCGGTGCCTTACCACTTGGCGACACCCCAATATGTGATTTGGGCTCACGAGATGAGCCCGCGCTAGCCGAGGCGATAGGCCGCTTCATGAGTCAGCGGCCAGCGACGGACTGGCGATTTCCTGATCGAGCCGGTCGAGCAATGGCGATCGGTTCAAGCCTTGAGCGACGAATCCTCGCAGATGCGAAGGCGCCTGCCGACAGACATCCGATGCCCGCTCGGGGCCATCGAACACCGCAAAGACGCAAGCGCCGGTCCCGGTCAACCGACCGCCGCCCGAATGATCGAGCCACGCGAGCGCAGCTTCGACCGGAGGATATTCCCGACGCACGACAGGAAGGCAATCGTTGACATCATCCCCGCTCAAGAAGTCCTCTAGTTTGATGCAAGCGGAATCCCTTGTCAATTCAGGATGACAAAAAACATCCCTGGTCGAAACCGAGCAGGGCGGCACCAACACCAGATACCAGGGTTGAGGGAGCTCGACCGGAGAAAGGCGCTCGCCGACCCCTTCAGCCCAGGCCGCGCGTCCGCGCACGAAAACAGGCACATCGGCCCCGAGCGGTAAGGCGATCTCGGACAAGGCGTCCTCGTCCAGCCCGGTTCCCCACAGTTGATTCAAGGCGACCAGGGTCGTCGCCGCATCGGAACTTCCGCCGCCAAGCCCCCCGCCCATCGGGAGCACCTTCTCGCAGCGGATATCGACCCCGAGCCTGCAACCGGTCACCTCCTGAAGCGCGCGCGCCGCGCGCACGGTCAGATCCTCGTCCTCTGGAACGCCCGACACACTGGTCAGACGCCTGACCCGCCCGTCGTCACGGATATCGAACCAGAGACGATCGCATCGATCGATGAACTGGAAGACCGTTTGCAACTCGTGATAGCCATTCGCGCGCCGACCAACGACCCGTAGCATCAGGTTGAGCTTTGCCGGCGCGGGCCAGGGCGCGCCGAGATCGGCAGTCGATCGTTCAATCATTTGGAGGATTCCTTCGAGGTCTTCGGGTTCGCTGCGGACGGCTCGGCATCGGTCCTGGAGACACGATGACGCCCGATCACCTCCCGCAGATATTGATGATCAGGGTGTTCCTTGGCAGCGGCATCCCAAACCGCCCAGGCATCCGAGCGACGCCCCAAGGCCCACAGAGTCTCGCCCAGGTGCGCGGCGATCTCACCGTCACTCATTTTATCCAACGCCCGACGCAGGAAGTCGCGGGCCACCTCATAGTTGCCCAAACGGAAATTCACCCATCCCATGCTATCGAGGATCGCGGGCTCGTCCGGCTTGAGCGCGTAGGCGCGCTCGATGAAGCCCAGCGCCTCGCGATAGCGATCGGTCCGATCGGCCAGGGTGTAGCCCAACGCGTTCAAGGCATCGGCATGATCGGGATCCTCGGCGATGATGCGGCGCAGATCCCGCTCGGCGAGCGCCAGCCGATCGAGCTTGACCGCGTAGAGCGCACGTGCGTAGCGCAGAGTATGATCATCGCTGCGGCTCTCGATCGCCGACGTATAGACCGACATGGCCTCGTCGCGCTGCCCGACCTCGTCGAGGATCTCCGCCTCGACCATATAGAGCGAGACCGCGTCCTCGGGAGACCGATCCCGCAGCCGCTGCAGCATCTCACGCGCCTTGACCACGTCGCCGGACTTGGCTAGCAGCAGCGCCATACGCACCTTGGCGTCGGAGACGTTGGCGCCGCTTACCTTGGCGTACCAGCCGAGCGCTGCCTGCGGATCGCCGGCGCGCTCCTCCGTCTGCCCAAGATAGAAGGCGGCCTCGTCCTGGCGCTCGCCGGTCTTGCGGAGACGGGTGAAATAGGTCCGCGCGCCATCCACGTCATCAAGCTGAAGCGACAACACACCTGCGGCGAACAGGACATCGGGCTCATCCGGGCGATCACCCAATAGACGCTCGAAGACATCGCGCGCACGCGCAAACTCTTGGTCCTCGACCAGGAACTGGCCATAGAGCATCCGCAACGCCCGGTCGTCCGGACGCTGGACCACAAAATCTTCGAGAAGCGATCTCGCCTCATCCCGCCGTCCCTGCGACAGCTTCATGCGCACCAAGAAGAGACGCGGAACGTCCCACTCGGGGCGCAGCGCCATCGCTCGGCGCGCGGCCTTGTCCGCTGCCTCGAACCGCGAGGCGCTCGCCGCCACCATCGCCAGGGACTGCTGGGCATCGGCGCTCTCGGGGAAGCGCTCGACCAGCGCCCGCATGAGTTCGACCCGCTCTTCGGGGTCCGGCACGCGCGAGACGATCCCTGCCGCCTGCGAGAAAGGCGAGGCCGAAGGGTCCTTGTCCTTGCTCAAGCCGACCAGTCGAGACAAATGAATCAGCGCACCCTCGCGATCCTTGGCCTTGATGCGCAGGAAGGCGGCAACCTGATTGGCCGCCACGGCATCGGGCGCAAGCTCCAGCCAGAGCGCGATCCCCTTCCCCGCCGCCTCGTCGTCATCGGCACTGATAGCGGCACGAACCGCCAACTCGGCCATCTGGGCCGAGCGGGTCAGTTGAGCGGCCCGATAATAGTAAGCGAAGGCGGTCGCCATATCGCCGCGCCGGCCCGCGAATTCGCCGACCAGAACCGCGTAGACCTGATCGGGCGTCAACCCCCGCGCGGGCGGATCGGCATCGGACACGACGGAGTCGACGCTCGCGCCCGTGGACCCGCCAGCGGTAGCCGCCGAATCGCTCAGCGCCTGCGTCGGCGAAACGACGAACAGGACACAAAGAACCGCCAGACCAAGGGACGATGGAAACGAAGACATGGGTGACATGCGATGATGGATCCGTGATGAGGGTGCGTTGCGAACTCGACCTGCCCAATTGGGATCGCAGTATAACCAAGCGGTTCCTTACCCCAACAGTCGCCCTATAATGACGCCGGCAAAATCCGCTGCCAATGGCCAGCGCATCGGGCGCGGAAACCGAAAAGTGAATGCGCTACATCAAGCCGCCGTCATTTAACGCCCGCGCCCTGGGAGCAGCCGCTAAGAATTTCATCCGAAAGGTTGTTAGAATCACCGCGTTTTGCATCTGGAAGATGCGCGGACAGCATGGCGCGCGGGTCTCCCCACGAACGCCACCGCCTGAACCCCAGCAGGGCAAAAGGTGCGTGGATGTCGCCGAAACAGCCACTCCAGGCCGTCACAAACGAAATAATCACAAGACCAACATGAAGCTGCTTGCTCTCGGACTCAACCATAAGACAGCCCCGGTCGAGATCCGCGAACGCCTGGCCTTCGGGCCGGACATCATCGCGGGCGCACTGCGCGATCTGACCGGCTGCGACACCATCAGCGAAGGTGTGATCCTTTCCACCTGTAACCGCACCGAACTCTATTGCGCCGGCCACGATGGCGCAGAGGAAGAGGTTCGCCGCTGGCTGAGCAGCTTCCACGGACTCGAACACGAACGGGTCGACCCCTTCCTCTACGCCTACGCCGATCAGGACGCCGTGACGCATCTGCTGCGCGTGTCGAGCGGGCTGGACTCCCTGGTGCTCGGCGAGCCGCAGATCCTCGGCCAGGTCAAGGCCGCCCATCAGACAGCGACCGACTGCGCCTCTACCGGCAAGCTGCTGGGCCGACTCTTCCAGCACACCTTTTCGGTCGCCAAGACGGTGCGTACCGAGACGGCGATCGGCAGCAGCCCGGTCTCGGTCGCGTTTGCCGCAGTCAATCTGGCGCGCCAGATCTTCAGCGACCTCTCGCAGCAAACCGCCCTGCTGATCGGCGCCGGCGAAACGATCGAGCTGGCCGCCCGTCACCTCCATCACAACGGTGTCGGCCGCATCATCGTCGCCAACCGCACGGTAGAGCGCGCCCACGACCTGGCCGCCCAGTTCGACGGCTTCGCCATCTCGCTCACCGAGATCGCCAATCACCTGCCGGATGCCGACATCGTCATCGCCTCCACCGCGAGCCCCCTGCCCGTCCTCGGCAAGGGCACGGTCGAGAGCGCGCTCAAGAAACGCAAGCACCGCCCGATCTTCATGGTCGACATCGCGGTTCCGCGCGACATTGAGGCCGAGGTCGGCGAACTGAGCGACGTCTATCTCTACACCATCGACGACCTCCAGGGCGTCATCGACGAAAGCCTGCGCTCGCGCCAAGCCGCTGCCGAACAGGCGGAAGAGATCATCGCCTTCCATTCCGGCGAGTTCATGGCCTGGCTGCGTTCGCTCGACGCCGCCGGACTGATCCAGGACTATCGTCAGCGCGCCGAGGAATTGCGCGACGAGGTGCTGGCTCGCGCCAAGCGACAGCTCGAAGCCGGCAAGCCCCCGGCCGAGGTGCTCAACTTCCTCGCCCACACACTGACCAACAAGCTCCTGCACGCGCCCAGCTCCAGACTGCGCCAAGCGGCCCGTGACGGCGACGCAGACATCCTGGATGCCGCAAACGAGCTCTTCCAGCTCGATCAGTCGCGGTTGAACGCCAATCCATGAATCCATCGATTCGGGGCAAGCTGGAGCGCATCTCGGAGCGCTTCGGCGAGGTCATGGCCCTGCTGGCCGAGGCGGAAACTCAAACCGACGCCAATCGTTTTCGCGACCTGAGTCGCGAATACGCCCAGCTCGAACCGCTCATGAACTGCTATGAGCGTTACCTAGCGGCAGAGACCGACATCGCCACGGCGGAGGAGATGCTCGGCGACCCCGAGATGGCCGCGCTCGCCAAGGACGAGATCGCCTCGGCCAACGCCCGGCGCGACGCACTGGAGCCGGAACTGCATCGTCTGCTGATCCCGGCCGACCCCAACGATCAGCGCAACATCTTCCTTGAGGTCCGCGCCGGAACCGGCGGGGCCGAGGCGGCCCTGTTCGCGGGCGATCTGCTGCGCATGTACATGCGCTATGCCGAGATGCAGGGCTGGCGCACCGAGCAGATCTCCGAGAGCCCAGGCGAACTCGGCGGCTACAAAGAGGTCGCGATTCGCATCGCTGGCACCAGCGTCTATTCGCGACTCAAATTCGAGCCGGGCGCGCACCGCGTCCAGCGCGTCCCCGAAACCGAATCCCAGGGCCGTATCCACACCTCCGCCTGCACGGTGGCCGTGCTGCCCGAGGTCGAATCGATCGACGCCATCGAGATCAACCCGAGCGACTTGCGCATCGACACCTATCGCTCATCGGGCGCCGGCGGCCAGCATGTCAACAAGACCGATTCGGCGATCCGCATCACCCACATCCCCTCGGGAATCGTGGTCGAATGCCAGGAAGAACGCTCGCAGCACAAAAATCGGGCCAAGGCGATGTCGCACCTGCACGCCAAACTGCTCTCGGGCGCCCGCCAGACCCAGGCATCGGAACAATCGGAATCGCGCAAGCTCCAGGTCGGCAGCGGAGACCGCTCGGAGCGCATCCGAACCTATAACTTTCCCCAGAACCGGCTCACCGATCACCGCATCAACCTCACGCTCTACAAGCTCGACGAGGTCATGGCGGGCCAGCTCGACCAGGTGATCGAGCCGCTGTTGACGGAGTATCAGAGCGAGCAGCTCGCCGCGATGATGGACGGCTGATGCCGTCCGCGACCGATCACCAACCCAAACGGATCGACACCGCACTGCGGATGGCGGCCGAGGCGCTCGCGAACCTCCCCGAAAGCACACCCAGAATCGAGGCCGAGATCCTGCTCGGCCAGGCCACTGGACGCACCCGCACCCAGCTGCTGGCATGGCCGGAACGCACCCTGAATGCCGAGCAGGAGGCTGCGCTCGCCCGACTCCTGCAACGCCGCCTGAACGGCGAGCCCATCGCCTACATCCGAGGCTGGCAGTCCTTCTGGAGCTTCGACCTGAGGGTCACGCCAGACACGCTCATTCCGCGCCCCGAAACGGAGCTGCTGGTCGAAGCGACCCTGAATCTGCTGGACGCATCGAGCGCGCTGCGCATCGCAGACCTGGGAACCGGAAGCGGCGCCATCGCCGCCGCCCTGGCACTGGAGCGCCCTCACTGGCGGCCGATCGCCACCGATCGCTCGCGCGCCGCGTTGCGGGTGGCCCGGGAGAACTTCGCCGCCCTCGGTCTTCAGCGGATCGAACTCGTCGAGACCGATTGGCTGAACGCCTTCGCCGACGTCAGCCTGGACGCCATCCTCAGCAATCCGCCCTATATCGCCGGGGCCGACCCGCATCTCGAACGCGGCGACCTGCGCTTCGAGCCACGCCAGGCGCTGACCCCAGAGGGCGACGGCCTGGATGCGATCCGAGCCATCGCCGCCGAGGCGATGCGCTGTCTGCGTCCGGGAGGGCTGGTCGCCGTGGAGCACGGTTTCGACCAAGGCGAACTCGCGCGCGCGATCTTCACCGCCCAAGGACTCACGCGCATCGAGACACGCCAAGATCTGGCGCAGCTCGACCGCATCACGCTGGGCTATCGCTGAATCCACCGTCCCGCAACAGGCCGGAGGTCTCGCGCATCCAGGCTTCGACACGAGACATCAGATCCTCTACCCCACCCTCGCAGCACAGCGGCTCGCCGATCACCAAGCGGATGGTTCCTGGAAGGCGCAGCATCGAGCGAGCGGGCCAGCAATCGCCGGCATTGTGGATCATCGGCACCACCCGCGCTCCAGCATGACAGGCAAGCCTGGCCCCGCCAGGATTGAACCGCCCGAGACGACCAGGCGGCTGGCGGGTCCCCTCGGGATAAATCACCACGCTGACCCCCTCGTCCAGACGCGCCTTACCGAGCCGCAGCAGGGTCTTCATGGCATTCACCGGTTTGCCCCGATCGATCGCGATCGGCTTGAGCAGGGCCAAGGCCCAGCCGAAGAAGGGTACCTTGAGCAACTCCCGCTTCAGCACCGTGGCCTGCGGGGCCACGATCAACTGCAGATAGAAGGTCTCCCACTCGCTCTGATGATTGGCCATGACGACCACCGCTTCACCGCGCGGCACATTCTCGCGACCGACCACCTCGATGCGCACCCCGTTCAAGTGACGCAGCAGCCACATGCAGACATGCGTCCAGAGATTGACGAATCGGTAGCGTTGCTCGAACGTCATGAGCGGCGCCAAAAGCACGCTCAGCGAGCTGTGCAGGATGCCGAGCAGGTTGTAGAGAATAAAAAACAGAAGGCTTCGCAGCCTAATACCTAGGCCGATAGGGATATCCGTCATGTCTGCATCGATCGTCGATCTGGGTTGCTGATGCCCAACGCGCGCGTCGGCGGATCCTGGATTCTTGAGAGAACCCAATCAACGCCCAATTATATCCTGGCAACCCAGACAAACCGCCGCAACACCCACAGGGAGGGGAACCCTCAAAAAACGAAAAAACAATCTTGATTATTTCAAATAGGCTATTAGCATAATATCCCTATGGACATTCCACACATCGAACGCATCAAACAGCGCGAGATCGTCTTCAAGGCGATCCACCCGAATCCGCACCAGGCGGAAACGGCAGCCCGTTTTTTGAATGATGTGGACGGCATACTGGACATCCGCCCCCTCTCGCCCACCCAACTGAGAATCAGCTACGACGTCCTCAAAACGAGCCTGCACGAGATCGAATCGGCCCTGATCGAACTGGGCCTACACCTCGACAACAGGCTTTTCTATCGGCTTCGGCGCGCACTGCACCATTACACGGAAGAAACGGTCCGCGCCAATTGCGGCTGTCTCGACTGCGAAAGCAACTGCACCAAGAAACTCTTCGCCAAACGCTACGAGCTGATCGAGCACGGCTGCCGTGACGACCGTCCCGAGCATTGGCGACGCTATCTCTAATTCAGGCCTCCCCCATTCGCCCGCGAAGAGCGGCCCCACCAAGGGGATGGGGCCGCTCGCCCATCACGCCATACCCGCAATCATGAACGACGACCAACTTCTCCGTTACAGCCGCCAAATCATGCTGCCAGCCTTCGGGATCGAGGCCCAGGAGCGCCTCATGGCGTCGAGCGTGCTGATCGTCGGACTGGGCGGCCTGGGATCGCCAGCGGCCATGTATCTCGCAACCGCCGGTGTGGGACATCTGCTGCTCGCCGATTTCGACGCCGTCGACCTGTCCAACCTTCAGCGCCAGATCCTGCATACCAGCGAACGCATCGGCATGCCCAAGGCGGATTCGGCCCGCCTGGCATTAGAGGCACTCAATCCCGAGGTCCGACTCACGACCATCAAACGCAGTCTGAGCGAGGATCAACTGCCCGATCTGCTCGCCAAGGTCGATCTGGTCGTGGATGCGAGCGACAACTTCCCCACCCGCTTTGCGCTCAACCGCGCCTGCGTCGCTGCACGGATCCCGCTCGTCTCGGGCGCGGCGATCCGCATGGAGGGACAGGTGAGCGCCTTCTCCGGCCAACCGGGCGCCCCCTGTTATCGCTGCCTCTATCCGGACGACGGCAGCATCGACGACAGTTGCTCGGCCAATGGTGTCCTCGCCCCATTGGTCGGCATCATCGGCAGCGTTCAGGCGGCCGAGGCGATCAAGATTCTCACCGGAATCGGCCGCCCGCTGTTCGGTCGCCTGCTGCTGCTGGACGCCTCCAGCATGGAATGGCGCAGCCTGAGATTGCCCCAGGACCCGGACTGCCCGGTCTGCTCGAGGCAGTCGCCAGCGGCCAGCGGCGTGTTTGTCGATCGAACATCGAAAGCCCCAACCGCTGATAGCTGATAGCTGATAGCCGGCAGCTGATGCTGTATCTTCGAGATTCCTCCACCATCCCGGCCGTACCGACCATGCGCTTCGAAGTCAGTCACGACGAGATCAAACAGGCCAACATCCCGCACGAGTTGTTCCTGATCAACCTAATCGGCAACCACATCCTCATGGCAGTGGGGTTGGGCGGCCTAGCCGGCAGCTTCCCCTGGGCGATGGCGCTGATTCCGACCGTCTCGTTCAGCATCCTCGGATACACCCTGTGGCGCGCGCGCCAGTCGCGCAAATGCGACTCCTGGTACGTCATGTGTCACTGGCAGATCTGCGCGCGCCGCAGCCGACTGTTCATGCTGATGCTCGGACTGCTGCTGATCGCCGCCACACTCGGTTGGGTCGGCTATACCTACGGCGGGATGATGAAGGAGGCGGTCTGGGCCTTGGTCGGAGGGACGGGCATCCTACCCATCATGGTCACCGTCCTGGTTCTGGTCATCGTGGAATCGGACGCGCTCTATCACGCCAATCAGGCCCGACTGCCCCTCTGGGTGGTCGCGCGCTATCCCAACCCGGATGCACGCATCCTCGACGAGGACGCGGGCCTTGAGGAGCCGAGTCAGACGGCTCTATGAGCGTCCGGCCTGCTCCTGGGCGATGAGTGCGTCGAGCACCTGGAACATCCGCTCGGTACCGCCAGCCTCGCCCGGACTCGTGCGGTATGTTCCATTGACGATCAGGGTCGGCACGCTGTCGATACCGTAACGGGTCGCCATCTCCTTGGCATGCTGCAGTTCGGCCTCGACCTCGGGCGAGGCGTAGCGGGATCGGAACTCGGCCTCATCCAGCCCGACCTCCACGGCGACGGCCGCCAGATCGTCCTCGCTCATCACGGAACGCCGCTGTACGTGGATCGCCTCGAACAGCGCGCGGTGGAAATCCTCAAGCCGGCCCATCGACTGGGCGACATAGAAGGCGCGCGCATGGGCGTCCCAACGCCCGCCGGTCGCCGGCATACGCCGAAACTCGACCCCCTCGGGAAGCGTCTTCAGCCAACGCGCGAGCGCCGGCTCCAGATGCCAGCAATGCGGACAGCCGTACCAGAAGACCTCCAACACCTCGACTTTATCGCCCGTTTCGGTTGGTTGGGGCTGAGCGAGTTGCTGATAGTCGATCCCCTCGTCGAATGCCCAGGCCGAACAGGTCAGCAGAAGACCACACAGAACCGGCACCAGAGAGAAAGGCCGCATCGCACGAAGCGGTCCGAGCTTTAGAGACATGGCAGCGACTCCTGATTCGAATCCAGGTTGACGAGAGCTCCCGAACGACATCAGCCGATCAGGGCGTAATCCAACACCAATCCGACGAAGACGACCATGCCGAAGAAGTTGTTGTTGAGGAATGCCTGGAAGCAGGCGGCGGGCTCGCGATTCCAGGTCAGCTTCTGCTGATAGATGCTGAAGCCGGCGGCCACCAGAAGGCTCGACACGTAGACGGGACCACGCCCGGCCTGCTGCCCGACCCAGAACAGAAGCACGAGCATCAGCAGCTGCAGTAGCCCGATCACGTGCCGATCCCAGCGCCCGAACAGGATGGCCGTGGACTTGACGCCGATCTTGAGATCGTCTTCGCGATCGACCATCGCATACTGGGTGTCGTAGATCAGCGCCCAGATCAGGGTCGCAACGAAGAGCACCCAGGCATAGAAGGGAATACTGCCCGTCACGGCGGTGAAGGCCATGGGAATGGCCCAACCGAACGCGGCACCGAGGAAGAGCTGCGGAACGTGGGTGAAGCGCTTCATGAAGGGATAGACGAAGGTCAGCAGCAAGGCGACGACCGAAAGCGCGATGGTCTGCCAATTCAACTGGAGCACCAGCCCGAACGACATCAGACTCAGCCCGACGAACACGCCGATCGCCTCGCCCGGCGTCACCTCACCCGTCGCCAGCGGACGTCGATTGGTGCGGGCGACATGGCCGTCGAAATCACGATCGGCATAGTCGTTGATCGCGCATCCGGCCGAACGCATCAGCACCACGCCGAGCACGAAGATGGCGACCACCAGCCAAGGCGGCTGCCCGTCGCCCGCGAGCCAGAGCGCCCACAATGCCGGCCACATCAACAGGAAGATGCCGATGGGGCGATGCAGACGCACCAGATACACATAGCCAATCAGGCGGTCACGCAGAGAGAAGGACCGCTGATGACGAACTTTCAGCTCGGGGACATTCATAGGCAGGTCTAAAAGAATCGATTGATATGGAGCGACAAACGCCGGAAACGCGAAAGATTATGGCATAGCGCGAAAGCCGAGGAGATCCCTGCGAAGTGCGACGTATCGATCAGCGGATCGTTTCGAGCCTCGGCTGAAGCCTTCAGACCTGCCCGTAAAGCTCGCGATCGCCCAGCCAACGCTCGACCAGCGGCGACACCAGATGGGGATAGCGCTCCAGAATGAGGTCGGCCGCACGCTGGGCCGGGGCGACCAGATGCTGATCGCGCAGAGGATCGGCCACCCGCAGCTGAATGGCGCCCGTCTGGCGCGTGCCCAACACCTCGCCCGCCCCGCGCATCTGCAGATCGCGCTCGGCGATCAGGAAGCCGTCGCAAGTCGAGCGCATCAGGCCCAGACGCTCGCGCGCCACCTCGGACAGAGGCGCGCGATACAGCAGGAGACAATGACTCTCGACCGAGCCGCGCCCGACCCGCCCGCGCAGCTGATGCAACTGGGCGAGCCCCAACCGCTCGGCATTTTCGATGATCATGAGGCTGGCGTTGGGCACGTCCACCCCGACCTCGATCACCGTCGTCGCGACCAGCAGCCCCAGTTCGCCGCGCGCAAAGGCGCCCATCACCGACTCGCGCTCGCTCGGCTTGATCCGTCCATGGACCAGACCCACGCGCACACCGGGCAGCAGCTCGGCCAACTGGCGGGCGCTCTCCTCGGCGGCCTGACACTGGAGCGCCTCGGACTCCTCGATCAGGGTGCAAACCCAATAGACCTGCCGCCCCTGCTCGCAGGCACCCCTGACCCGCTCGACGACCTCGTCGCGCCGCCCCTCGGGGACCGCGACCGTGGTGATGGGCGTGCGCCCCGGCGGAAGCGCATCGATCACAGAGAGATCCAGATCCGCATAGAACGTCATGGCCAGCGAGCGCGGAATCGGCGTCGCGGTCATGATGAGCTGATGGGGTACGCGATCCGCGTCGGCACCCTTCTCGCGCAGCTTCATGCGCTGATGGACACCGAACCGGTGCTGCTCATCGATGATCACCAGTCCCAGACCCGCAAAGCGCACACTGTCCTGAAAGAGCGCATGGGTTCCGACGACCAGACGCGCCACGCCCGAGGCGATGGCATCGAGCAGATCGGCCCGCTCCTGCCCCTTGTGCCGACCGGTGAACCAGCGCACCTGGATCCCCAGCGGTTCGAGCCAGCCGGCCAGAGTGCGATGATGCTGCTCGGACAAGAGTTCGGTCGGAGCCATCAAAGCCACCTGACACCCCGCCTCCAGCGCTTGGAGTGCGGCCAACGCGGCCACCACGGTCTTGCCGGCACCCACGTCGCCCTGGAGCAGACGCTGCATGGGCCGCGCCCCGGAAAGATCGGCCGAGATCTCGGCCAGCACCCGCTCCTGCGCCGGGGTCAGCGCGAAGGGGAGCGACCGACGCAATACCTGACGCAACCCGCCATCCCCGTCGAGAATCGGCGCCGAGACCTTGCGTTGAGCGAGGCGCATTCGCCGCAGTCCGATCTGATGGGCGACCAATTCCTCGAAGGCCAGACGCAGAAAGGCCGGATGGCGACGCTCCTGCAGCTCGTCGAGATCCGCCCCGACTGGCGGACGATGCAGATAGACCAGCGCCTCGGCCAAATCGCTGAAAGACGCGCCCCCCAGGGTCTCGCGCGGCAGACAATCGGGCAGCGGACTGCGCCCCAAGTGTTCGAGCGCCTGATCCATGAGCGCACGCCAGACCGACTGACTCAGCCCCTCGGTCGTGGGATAGACCGGCGTCAGGCTGGCATCGGGCACCGAAACATCGCCGGTCTGGACACGGTACTCGGGATGGATCATCTCCAGCCCGCTCTGCCCCGGCCGAACCTCGCCGTAGCAGCGCAGACGGATGCCCGGCCGGAAGAATCCGACCTGAGAGGCGGAGAAATGGAAAAAGCGCAGAACGAGGCCCTGGATCGGACCGTCAGTCGGGCCGTCGATCAACCGGACCTTGAGCGAGCGCCTGCGTCCCTCGACGACCGTCGACTCGACGACCTCACCCTCGATCAAGGCCTCAGTGCCCACAACCAGCGCACCGATCGGGACGAGACGGGTTCGATCCTGGTAGCGCAGCGGGAAATGCAGGAGCAGATCCTGGATCGTGCGGACATTCAACCGCGCAAGCCGCTCGGCCACCTTGGGGCCAACACGCTTGAGACGCTCGACGGAGAGACGTTCGAGCACCGACTCCGTGTCGCCCCCCACCGCGAGCGCATCGATGGAAACGGGCTCCTTGGTCTCGCGCGCCATCATGACGCCAAGCGGCCCCGCTCTGGCGCGTGTCCGCTCACCACACCGACGACAGTCTCACGCTCGGCAGACCGGAGTGCCGCGCTCGGATCGCCTGAGCCAGCTGGTGAACGGCCATCGCGTAGTAGCTACTGTGGTTGTAGCGGGTAATCACATAGAAATTGTGCAGACCGATCCAGTATTGGTAACCGCCGACCGCATCCAACTGGAGCAAGCTGACCTCGCCCATGCTGGAAAGGGACCCGGCCGGCACGACACCCCGCGCCGCCAGCTCGCCGAGACCGTATCGCGTATCGAAGCCCGTCTTCATCAGACCGACCGAGGCACCCGGCGCCACATTGGCGCGCACCGCCACCCCCTGTCCGGCACGCCAGCCGTGCTGCTTGAAGTAGTTGGCCACACTGCCGATGGCGTCCTCCGGATGCCAGAGATTGCGATGACCGTCTCCGGTGAAGTCCACCGCATAGTCACGGAAGCTCGACGGCATGAACTGGCACAGCCCCATGGCGCCGGCAAAGGATCCCTCGGGTTGGGTGGGGTCGATGCCCTCGTCGCGGGCCATGACCAGGAACTCTTCCAGCTCGCTGGTGAAATAGTCAGCGCGGCGGGGATAGGCGAAGGAGAGCGTCGCCAACGCGTCCAAAATCGAGGTTTTGCCGACGAAGCCCCCGTAGCGGGTCTCGACCCCGATGATGGCGACGATGTACTCCGACGGCACACCATAATGCGCCGAGGCACGGGCCAGCGCCGACTCGTGGCGGCGCCAGAACTGGACGCCGTTCGAGATGGAGGCGTCGGTCAGGAATTTGGCGCGATAGCGGGTCCAGGCACCGTTGGGGCCGGTACTGCGCCGTGGCGCCTGGCGGTCCATCAGATTGATGATCGACTCGCGGCGCTGGGCGCGCGAGAGGATCGCGGCGGTCTGCGCCGGGCTGAATCCATGCTTGCGCTGCATCCGCTGAATGAAGGCGTCCACGCCCGGCGCATGGGCGAAGTCGCCCTGGACGCTCGACGACCCCAGCGCTGAGCCACGAAAGATCGGAGCCCCCTCCTGATTCGGCTGCGAAGCGCAACCGACAAACGCAAGCGGCGACAAGATCAGGAGTTGAAGCAGAAAGGGGCGCATCATGATGGACCAGAGGAAAATTGAAGGGTTGGGCCACTATGGTAAGTCGGTTTTCGAGGAAGGCAACCCAAACCGCTATTTTATAGCGACTTTATACCCACACCCCTCACTGACTCAGGACCAATACCGCATCCATCTCGACCGTTGCCCCCTTCGGCAAGGCGGCGACGCCGATCACCGCGCGGGCCGGATAGGGTGCCTCGAAATACTCGGTCATCACCTGGTTGACGAGCGGAAAATGTCCCAGATCGGTCAGGAAGACGTTGAGCTTGACGATATCCGCCAACGAGCCCCCGGCCGCTTCCGCCACGCCGCGCAGGTTGTCGAAGACCCGGCGAATCTGCGTCTCCATATTCCCATCGACCAGCTCCATCGTCTCCGGCACCAATGGAATCTGACCGGAGAGATAGAGCGTATCGCCGACCCGAACCGCTTGGGAGTAAGTGCCGATCGCCTGTGGGGCACGGTCCGTACGAATGATCTGCTTGGTCATCGAGCATCACCTCTTCAGAATGCGGATGGCGTAAGCGCCATCCAGTGTTGGGTTTCCACTCATCGAAAACCGTTGCGCCCGAAAGGCTCGGACTCGAACCGGCGCTTGTGTGCGATCAACCGAACAGGCGCGCCCACCAGCGGCGACGGCTGTTCGGCAGGCGTTGCGCCGAGACCAGTTCGGTCGGCGCGAGCAGACTCATGATCCAACCGGGCAAGGGCGGACTGTCGCTGTAGCCGCACGAGACGCCGAGATTGTGGGGATCGTAGATCTTGATGAAGGACGGGCTGCGCGGATCGTCCGCATAGACGATCCCGCAATAGTCGTGGCGATGCTCCGCCCTCAGCAGCGTGTCGATCTCGGTCACGAATTTCAGCACCTGATCGCGATCGGCCGCCTGACACGGCGGGGTCTGACCAACGGCATAGAGATACCAGCCCATTTCCGCGCGCTCGCGGACCGCCGACCAGAGCGCATCGAGCTGGGGCCAGCGCAATGCCGAGGTAAAGGGCCCGCGAAAGGCACTCAAAAAGGGGTCGGTGGAATCGAGCGGCTGGTTCATTCCGAAATTCGCGATGGTTCTCAGACCTGGTAGAGTCGATATAATCGCAAGCCTATCGATCCGGGATCAACCTTCATGCCAGCCCTCTATCAGTCGAATCTTTCCAGCCTGCCACTCATCGGACGCGGCAAAGTCCGAGACATCTATCAGGTCAGCGACGATCACCTGCTCGTGGTCGCCAGCGACCGGCTTTCCGCCTTCGACGTGGTTCTACCCCAGCCCATTCCAGGCAAGGGAGAGGTGCTGACACGTCTGTCCAACTTCTGGTTCGGACGTACCGCAAGCCTGATTCCCAACCACCTCACGGAGGTTCCGGTCGCGGCAATCGTCACCGACCCCGATGAACTGGCCACACTCGGCGATCGCGCCATGGTGGTGAAGCGACTCAAGCCACTCCCGGTCGAGGCCATCGTGCGCGGCTATCTGATCGGCTCCGGATGGAAAGACTACCGGAAGACAGGTTCCGTGTGTGGAATCGGCCTACCGCGTGGACTGCGCCAGGCGGATCAACTCCCGAAGCCCATCTTCACGCCTTCCACCAAGGCCGAGTTGGGTGCCCACGACGAAAATGTCGATTTCGCCCACACCGTCAAGCTCCTCGGAACCGAGCTGGCCGAGCAGGTGCGCGAGATCAGCCTGGCGATCTACAGCGACTGCGCCAGCTATGCCCGCGAGCGCGGCATCATCATTGCCGACACCAAGTTCGAGTTTGGCCTCGATGACGCAGGCCGGCTGCACCTCATCGACGAGGTACTCACCCCCGACTCGTCCCGCTTCTGGCCCGCCGATGGCTATCAGCCCGACACCAGCCCGCCGAGTTTCGACAAGCAATTCGTTCGGGACTACCTGGAAACGCTCGATTGGGACAAGACCCCGCCTGGCCCCGAACTCCCACAGGCGATCATCGATCGCACCGCCGACAAGTATCGCGAAGCCGAACAACGATTGACTCAGACCCCTTAAGGGTTTAGAGCTTGGAGCGGTTCCGAAGACCCGACCCGTGCGCCCCTTGAATCGGCCGACGAGCATTCAACCCATGAAACTGAACGACATCACCCCTGGAGTGCTCCTCGCCAAAGACGTGTGCGATCCCAATGGCACCCCGCTGATTCGGGCCGGCGCCATCATCACCGAGCGCCACGTGCGGGCGCTCAAATCCTGGGGCATCGCCGAGATCGCGATCCAAAGCGCGGCTCCGGCGTCGAACGCGCTCACGCGGAGTTCAGCTTCGGTCCAAGAGCTGAAGGCGATGCTGGACATCCAGTTCAGCCTCAGCAACCCGGACCATCCTGCCGTCCAAGCCCTCTACGAGATCTGCCTGAAACGGGCGCTCGAGCACTGTTAGCGGAACATCGTCGTGAGCGCAGCCGAGATTCACGCACGTCAGGCCCACAGAGTCCCTATCCTCGAACGCATCGACGACCTCCCCTCGTTACCCTCCACCTACCTGCGCGCGCGCGAGGCGATGGACGATCCGAACGGATCGCTGGAGACCCTCGCTCAGATCATCGGTACCGACCCAGCGATGTCCGCGCGGATACTCAGGGTCGCCAACAGCGCGCTCTACGGACTCCTCACCAGGGTCGACAGCGTTTGGCGCGCACTGAGCATCATCGGCGTCGCCGAGACACGCAACCTCATCCTCGCCACTGCGGTCATCTCCGCATTCAAGGATCTGCCGCTCGGCGCCGTCTCCATGCGCTCCTTCTGGGAGCACAGCGTTGCCTGCGGAGTCGCGGCGCGCACCATCGCGCGACGCATGCACCTGAGCTCGCCGGAGCGGTTCTATCTCGCAGGGTTGCTCCACGACATTGGACGCCTCTGTCTGTTCATCCTGGAGCCCGTCAGCATGAGCACCGCGCTGCAAGCCCATCGCGAGCGCCAAGGCCCGCTCCACGACATCGAGACCCAGCTCTTCGCGACCGATCATGCCGCCGTCGGCGCCGCGCTACTGAGACACTGGGGCATCCCGGACACCTTCTGCGTAGCGGCCGAGACGCACCACCTCTCCCAAGACTCTGAGCCGGCCTGCACCGAAACGGCGCTGACCCATGTCGCGGATGTCATCGTCAACAGTCTGCGCATCGGCACCAGCGGAACCCGCTGGGTTCCGCAACTGAGCGACAGGGCCTGGCGGATGACCGAACTGACCACAAGCGACCTGCCGGATATCGTCGAGACCTCGATCAGCACCGCGCGTGACGTCACGTCCGCCTTTCTGGAGCACTGAATGAATCTCGCCTTACATCCCAGGCTGCTGTCGCCCGCCGAAACGCCGGGCGAGCATTCGCAGAGCACGCCGACCAACGTCTACCCGCTGGCCTTCGATATCATGCGCGAGGCCATCGGACGCTTCCCGTCCTGCCGCACCCTGACCGAACTCTTCAGCGCACTGAACAATTGCTCCAGACTTCTGTTGCCGACGACGCAAACCGCCTTACTGCTCCGCCAGCCCGACGCCTGCTTCGAGCTGGTGTTCAGCTCCCCGGTCAGCGCCCAAGACGATCTGCGTGATCTCATCGACCAGCTGATCGACTCCGGCCGCTTCGCCCAGGCGCTCAAGCACGGCGGACATTGGGGGGAGGAGATCGAGGGACAAGCCTATCTGCTGCACGCCATCGCCACCCCCAAGCGCATCTACGGCATGGCGATCTGGGTCGATCGCAAGATCCCCGCGCTCTGCCGGCAACCGCTGGGGGCCTTGGTGGACCTGGCCGCGCTCTCGCTCGACCGCCTGCAGGGCGGCGCCGAGGCATTCCTGTTCCCGGGCAATCCCGAATTGGCGCGCGGCGGCTGCGACGCTCCGCTCGACGACATCGCGATCCCGGCCGACCAGCTCACGGGTCTGGCGCACCGAACCCATTTCATCCGCTTTCTGCAAAGGGCCGTTCTCGACGCCAAACCCGAAACGGCGACCGGCACCATCCTGCTCGATGTCGACGGCTTTCACCGCGTGAACCGCGAGTTCGGCTGCGAGACCGGAGACCGACTGCTGCGGGACGTGGCGCTGCGTCTCGACACGGCTCTGCGGTCGCGCTTCGTCTACACCACCATCGGAGTCGCCGAATGCGATCTCTGCTTCGCCCGCACCGGCGCCGACGAGTTCGGGCTCGCGATCGCGCGTATCCGCCATCCCGAGCGACTCGCCGAGATCGCCGCCCATCTGCACAGCCATCTGGCCGAAGGTTTCCGTCAGCAAGGGACCAAGCTCTATCTTTCGATCAGCATCGGCGTCGCCTCCTCCCGCAACATTTCCGCCCCCGTCTCGGCCCAGACGCTGCTACGCAGCGCGGATTCGGCGCTCAAACGCGCCAAGAGCAGCGGACGCAACCAGCACGTCATCTACGACCCGACCTGGGACGAGGCCGGCTCTGCGCACCTGCGCACCGAATCACTGCTCCAAGAGGCACTGCGCAAAGACCATTTCACCCTCTATTTCCAACCGCTCTTCCGGCTTGAGGACATGGCGCTGATCGGTGCCGAGGTCTTGCTGCGCCTGCGGATCGACAACGGCATGCCGCTGGGACCCGCGAGCTTCATCCCGATCGCGGAAAGCACCGGGCAGATCGTCGAGATCGGCGAATGGGTCTTGCGCCGAGCCTGCCGCCAAATCCGCGAATGGAATCTGAGCGGCCATCCCCGCATCCCGCTGTCCGTCAACGTCTCGGGGATCGAACTGTCCCGCACCGACCTGAGCGCACGCATCCGCCACATCCTAGATCTGGAAGGCGTACCGCCCGAGCGCCTGCACATCGAGATCACCGAAACCGCCATCGCCCGCAACGAGGCGCAGGCGCTGGCCAATCTCGATGCACTGCGCGCCGCCGGATTCGAGATCTGGATCGACGACTTCGGCACCGGCTATTCCTCGCTCAAGTCGATCAAGAACTTCCCGATCTCGGGTATCAAACTGGACCGAGAATTCGTGCGCGACCTGACCCAGAACCCCACGACCGAGGTGATCGCCAGCACCATCCTGTCCATGGCCAGACACCTGGGTCATCCGGTGGTGGCGGAGGGCATCGAGAACGCCGAACAGCTCGATCTCCTGCGGCAGCAGGGCTGCGAGCGCGGCCAGGGATTTCATCTCGGACGGCCCGTCTGCGCCGAGGTCTTCGAGAACCACTTCTTCCCGGCGCGCCACACGCCTCCGTCAAGGACACGCTGAAGCCACGCCATCAGCGACGACCGAGTCGCGGCACCGGACGACGCGCATCGATCAGATGCCAGAGACTCAGCCAGGGATGACGCACGAGCATGCGCGGCCCCGCGTACCCCATCACCGCCTTGACCCGATCCCGCCTGGCAGCGCTATAACAGTGCACCTCGCAACGATTGCAGGCCGGCTTGGCATCCTGAAAGGGACAGGTCTCCAGACGACGCCGAGCATAATCGAGCAACTCCGAGCACGACGCGCAGAGCGAGTTCCGCCCTCCATGATGGTCGCGACAATAGATACGCATCATGACGGCGATGGTCCGCTGCTCGCGCCGGATACGCGGCCCCGTCGATCCAGCATTCCGCGCCATTCATGCCCCCTTCGGTGATTTCCGGATATGAACACACGCCATCTCAGGGCACCAAGACACCTGACGCCTTGACCGAGGTCAAAGTCAGGGTCGCAGCGACCCCAGGGTGCCGATCGAGACCGGACCGGGCTCCAGGATGTCGGCCAGCTCGGCAATCCGCCGCAAGGCGGCTGGATCCAGAACAGTCACCTGACTGCCCTGCATGCGGATAACGCCCTGAGCGGTCAGCGATTTGACGACGCGTGAAAAGGTCTCGGGCTGAACCGAGAGCCGGGACGCCAGAACGCCCTTGCGGACATCGAGTTCCAGCGTCTGCTCGCCAGGCGCAATCTTGGCGGCCAGATAGCGCGCGACCCGACTGGTCGCCGTATGCAGCGTCAGGTCGTCGATCTCGCCGATCAGACCGCGCAGACGCTGACTGAGTGCGCCCAGCAGCACAAAGCAGGTATCGACCGACTCGCGCAGCATAGCCGCAAAATCCACGGCATCGATCGCCACCAGCTCCGAGGCGACCAACGCGGAGGCGCACACCGGATAGCGCGGTGCGCTGAGGAACATCAGGGCCTCGGCGAAGGTCTGACCGGGACTCACGATCTCGATCACCTTCTCCGCACCCTCGGGCGAGAGACGAAAGAGTTGCATCTGCCCAGAGAGGAGCAGATAAAAGCGGTCGGCGACGTCGCCCTGACTGAAGAGCAGCTGTTCCGCATCGAGCGCCACCCGCGATGCGCGACGGCTGACCCGTTCCAGTTGCTCGGTTTCGAGCCTCGACAGCAGCGGGGCCCGGCGCAAATCATCGATCATGGCAGTGGTCGCACCTCGTTCCGACGCGCACCGGCCCAATCCGGACACGCTGATCGACTACCATGCTAGCGCAAGGCCGCATCCCATGGCGGCGGATCGCCCGAATCCAGGCAACTGAGGAACCCGAGCCTCATGTCTCCATCCGACACACCGCACCCACCCATCTGGCCCAGCGCCGACTACGACCGACAGGTCGGCCGACTCAAGGCCGCCATCGGTCAAACCATCCATCTGGTCGAGATCGAGATCAGCGCCACCCATCTGCACATCCGTCAACTGGGACAGCCCTATATCCTGCTCGACGTGCTGGCCTTTCCGCGCCCAGACCCATCGCGCGGACTCACCCCACACCTGATCCTGCTCGACGACGGCCGAGGGCTGAATCTGGGACGCATCGCCCGCATCAGCCTGGAAAGCAATTTCAATCCCGCCCCATCACAGATCCTCTATCAGGACCGCGAGGCATTGGAGGGGCTGATCTATCGTGATCGACGCCTGACGCCAGCCTTCATCGCCGAACGCGCACACCGCATCATGGGGCAGGTGTTGGGAAAGGACCCCGAGGCGATCACGATCAGCGGACCCGCGAATCAGGGCCAAATCGAGACAAGAGAAACACGGGATCAAGCAAACGACGCTTGAGCCGCCCCATAGCCCGGATGCAGCGCAAGCGAAATCCGGGGATGCCAACAGATCGGCCCCAGAGCACACCCTTCAGAGCAGTCGAAAAATCGAAGAGAACCGGCGCAACGGCCGGTTCTCGATCAAACAGGATCAGGAATCCTTGTGATATCCGAGAATGCGCTCGACTTCGTTGCGTGAGCCCAGGATCACGGGCACCCGCTGATGCAGCGACTCGGGCTGGACCTCCAGGATCCGCTCGTGCCCGGTGATCGAGCCGCCGCCCGCCTGCTCGACGACGAACGACATGGGATTGGCCTCATAGAGTAGGCGCAGCTTACCGCCCTGCCCCTTCGACTTGATCTTGGAATCCATCGGATACATGAAGACGCCGCCGCGGGTCAGGATGCGATGCACCTCGGCCACCATCGAGGCGATCCAACGCATGTTGAAGTCCTCGCCGCGCGGCCCCTCCTTGCCGTCCAGACACTCCTGGACATAGCGACGCACCGGCGGCTCCCAGAAGCGCATGTTGGAGACGTTGATGGCGAACTCCCGCGTATCCGAAGGAATCTGCATCTTGGGATGGGTCAGGATGAACTCGCCGATATTCTGATCCAGCGTGAAGCCGTTGACCCCGTTGCCGGTAGTCAGCACCATCATGGTCGAGGGACCATAGAGCGCATACCCAGCCGCAACCTGCTGCGTGCCCGCCTGGAGAAAATCGCGCTCGGTCGGCTCGTCGTTACCGCCCGGACAGCGCAGGATGGAAAAGATGGTCCCAACCGAGACATTGACGTCGATGTTCGACGAACCGTCCAGCGGATCGAAGGTCAGCAGATATTTGCCGCGCGGATACTGAATCGGGATGGGATAGATCTCGTCCATCTCCTCCGAGGCCATCGCCGCCAGATGGCCCGCCCACTCGTTGGACTTGATGAACACCTCGTTGGACAGGATGTCGAGCTTCTTCTGCGTCTCGCCCTGCACGTTCTCGGTCCCGGCACTGCCCAGCACGCCCACCAGCGCGCCATGGTTGACCATGTCGCTGATGACCTTGCAGGCCGTGACCACATCGTTGAGAAGCGACGTAAAATCCCCCGTCGCCCCAGCGATTTGGCGCTGCTCCTCGATGATGAACTGGGTGATGGTCGTACCGTTGTGCATGGTTGTCCTCGTCTCAAGCAATCTGAAGTATTGTTTTGTGAGTGGACGAGTATAAGTGGTTCGCGGATGGGACAGGAACCCGGCACACGACCAACAAATCGACTAATCCAATGTGCTGAAGACCTACGACTGCATCCCATTACACTTTAGAAACAGTCAGACACCGCGCGAGCTCTCGGACAAGCAACGCGCCAGTGCAAAAAAACTGAAGTTGAATCATCGATCACGTTTCGCGAACGCTCCATGAATTAGAATGATGTTTAGGCATGGCTACGTCTCGATTCCCTCTGGACAAGGCTAGTTGCTCTCCGATTCACGCCCTCCCCGGATCCGCACCGATCCGGACGGCCTCGACCGAATGATTTGAAATGCAGACTTATCAGTCAGTCCGAGCCTCACAGTATTGGCGCGCAACAGCGCCCGCCGACCGTGTCAATCACGGCTTCACCTTGATAGAATTAGTCATAACCATCGCCATGGCAGCCATCCTGGTCACGCTCGCTGTGCCGAGTTTCCAAGGGATGATCAAGAACGCCAACCTTTCATCTGAAACCAACGAACTCCTCGCCGCGCTGCAGACCTCACGCTCAGAGGCATTGACCCGAAAAAAACCAGTGACGCTCTGCGTCTCATCCGAGAGCTATACCTCGGACGACCCGGCTTGCTCGGACTCGGCGACCTGGAAAGACGGCTGGATTCTGTTCCTCGACCTCAACAACAGCGGAACCCGGACCACGGGGACCGGTTCGAGTGAAACCCTAATCCGGGTCGGCCCAGCCATGAATGGAAATATCCTGACCGCGACCGGAACGAGCCCTGTGCAGCGGAGCGTGCGCTTTTATCCAGATGGCACGGCGAGCGCCACCGGCACCATCTCGCTCTGCGACGACCGCGGAACGAGCGCCAGCAAATCCGTCAAGATCGAGCAATACACGGGCAGAACCTACGCCCAGGATGGAGCGGGAACCTGCCCATGAAACCCGTGCCTACCCGCCTTTGCCATGTATCGAAACATCGAGCTCCGGGTTTGCGCAATCGAGCCGGAGGCATGACCCTGCTTGAGGTTCTAATCGCTGCCGTGGTGATCGGATTCGGGCTCTTAGGTGTCGCCGCACTGCAACTATCCACAATGAAGGTGACAACGGACTCTCTGGCCCGCTCCCAAGCTGTGATGCTAGCGGAGTTCATCGCCGACCGTATCCGCACCAACGCTGGGGGCACATCAACCTATGACGGCCTGTCCTGCGACGCCACCGCATGCAAAAGCGGCGGCACCACTACGGCCACGACAGAAACCTGCGAGACCAGCGCCTGCAGCTCGGCGGACATTGCGCTGTTCGATGCTGCTCAATGGCGACAGGAATTGGCAAGTTCGGCCAGCTATCTGTCATCGGTCACCGGTACCCTTGCGCAGGATTCCAACGACGTCTGGACGATCCGGATCTTCTGGGACGACAGCGGTATATATGGTGATGATGCCCTGAACAGGGATTCGGCGAGCACGCTGGATTGCATTCCGCAGAGCGCGACCAACAAGGCATCGCTCCAGTGCTACCAGATCAGAGTGGTACTTTGACCGATGGAGACGCACACACCATGATTAATCGGCGAAGAGGCCGCAGACAAGCCGGTTTTTCCATCATCGAGTTCCTGATCGCGATGGCCATCGGACTTTTCATCATCGGCGTCGCGATCAATATCCTCGTTTACAACAAGCACGCCTACCGCATGATCTCCGACAGCCTGGACATCCAGGATTCGGCCCGTTTCGCCACGCGGCGTATCGGCGATGTCTTCCGCATGGCAGGCCACCGTGGTGGGGTCGTTTTGGCCAATGTCAACGACGTCAGTACCCTCACAGGGGACGGCGTATGTCAGGCCAAATGGCTGACGAACAAATTCACCAGCGAACCTATTCGCGGCTATTCCGGCGGAACTGGAATCGTCGACACAGGCGACTGTGCCACCCTTGGAATAACAGACGCAAACCATGTCGACGCGAGCGACATCCTGGCGGTCAGGTTCGGCGAGGCGATCAATGAGTCGAGCCCCGATAGCTCGGCCAATCAGGACCGACTCTTTCTCTATTCAGTCGTCAGCGGCAACGCCGTACTCGGACTGGGCTCGCAGATCGCCACTCTACTGACGAACGACAAAGCTACAGCTCAGCCGGAAAAAATCTATGGTCGTTTCATCTATCCCTACTATACGGATATCTATTACGTCCGCCCCTGGACGGACGTGACCACCGACCAGACACCCGCGTTGGTTCGATTGCGCATGAACGGCAAGACGACCGTCACCGAGGTCATGGTCTCCGGCGTCGAGACCATGAAGGTCGAGTTCGGCATTGATTCCAACGACGACCACCAAGTCGACCAATACCGATCACCCGATAACATCAACGATTGGTCGAAGGTGATGACTGCACGGCTCGCCATCGTCGCCCGTAGCATGGGGCGCGATCCGCAGATCGCGGATACCAAAACCTATGTCCTGCTGGCTGGAAATAACGCCTATAGCTATACGCCCTCCAGCGCTGTCGACCACTACGCGCGCCTGATGTTCGAGATCAGCATCCATCTGCGCAACACCATGGAAATCCGTCAATCAAGCAGCTAGGAGATGGCGTATGCGCATCACTCATCCCGTCCATCGTTCACGCGGAGCAGCACTCATCATCGGCTTGGTGTTCCTAGCTGTGTTGACCCTCATCGCACTCAATGCCATCAAGCGTAGCGGAACCGACATGCAGCTCAGCACCAACCAAGCGTTCGAATACCGGGCTTTCAGCAACTCCGAGGCAGGGCGCGCCATGGTGCGTGACCTCATCATGCAGCACGCAGATAACGACGGCGTCTGGTCAGGAATCACATTTCCGACCGGGGTCACCCACACGAACGCCGGCAACAACCTGCTAGCCAATTCGGAACAGGTAAGCAAGACCCCCGACGAGATGATGAGCGCGCTTCAAAATCTGACAGATAGCAACCAGTCCAACCTAGATACAGACTTCCAGATACGTTACGACGGCAATTCGACCGATGGGATCACAGATGCCAGCGCGGAATCGGACATCTATGCCGACATCAAGGTCGTCAAACTTTCACTCGCAGGCATCGTCGCCGGCACAGGCGGTGCTCAGGTCGAGGGGTACTCGGGTATCGGCCAAGGAGCCGCCTCCGCAGGAGCTGGCTATATCTATTTCGACGTACGCAGCATAGGCCGTTATGGAGATGCGCGCGCGGTCACCGCAGCCGATTTCCGAATTCGTCGTTAGGGGGCAGGAGCCATGACCACAAGACATATGCACTTCGCGGCAACCTTTTTGGCCTCGATCGCGATCAGCTGGCCCCTCATCGGCCAGGCAGCGGTATCCGGTTACGCCAACGGCCAATTCTACAGCGTTCCACCCAATCTCGAGCAATCGATTCCGCCCAACGTGCTGCTCAATCTGTCGGTGGAAACACCAATGGGCGGCGCGGCCTACAACGACCAGAAAGATACGGAAACAGGATGCACCGGCAGAGAGAATCTGAGCGGGAACGACACTCAACAACCACCAGCTAAAGCTGGTGGGTTGAAGCTACGGACTGAAAGTCCGGATACGGGTCGAT